>CAMYNC010000004.1 GCA_947259685.1 uncultured Desulfuromonadales bacterium
CAGCCATCAGAATCCACTGGTTCTGGGTCGCGAACTTGAACAGCAGCGCGGCGGTAGCGGCCGAGCCAGCCAGGGCAATGATCAGATTAAGCATGGAAATTATTTCCTTTCAGGCGTGATATAAACCGAAAGAATCGGGATTGCAGAGCATGCGGCAATCCGCCATTTCGGGAGCAGAACTTTAACAATCTGCCGCCGAAAAGTCAAAATAAACCGGCGCTATTCAGCGGGGCAATTGAGGATGTTCGACCAGCCGGTCGATCCCCAGGGCGGGAAGGTCTGCAGGGAGGTCTGTCAGCTTGAGAAACTGGCTGTTGCCGGCCTGCAGCAGCTCCTGGGAGGTCTGGTTGGTTGTCAGGCGAAACACTTCACCGCAGCCGAAACTGCAGCGCCGTCCGGACTTATCGGCGTGGAAGGGGCAATTCCGACTGGAGGTCACCAGGGCATAAGGGGTATGCAGAGTCCCGCAGAGGGGCTCGGGCAGCGGATTTATTCCTTGCAGCAGGTTGTCCAGTTCAACCCGGGCAATCCCCAGCTCCTGCAGCAGACTGACTGCTTCGGAGGAATACCAGCTGCCCTGGCGAAAATAATCTTCTGCCTCCGGTGAGAGCTTTAAATCAACGACCCGTGGGCCCCGCTTCTGCCCGGAGAGTGCCCGCCCGAGAACAATCTCGACCTGAGGAAGGAAGCGACGGGTCAACTCCAGAGCCCCGAAATCGGAGATGACAACTTCATCTTCAGCAGTCATTTGATTTTCGAGAGATTGATACAGTGCTTTTATTTCACCAAGGCTCTCTTCACGGAGCACCGGCGTGACCAGAGTGAACCCAAGTTGACTTGAGCGAGCTGCCAAAAGCGCCTGCTCTACCTGAGACAGTGGTGGGAATGCCCAACTACAAAATTCAGCGCCGAAATAAAGTCGCTGAAAGCCTGACGGGAGTTCTCCCGAAAAACGCGAGAGAAAAAGCGCACGTTCGACAGCCACCCCTTACCCCTGGTGGGATGAAGCAACCATCAGGGTCAGCTTTTGTCCAGGCCGCAAAATCTGCTTAGGCGACAGCTCATTCCAGCCTCGAATCTCTTCAGTGGCGACATCAAACCGCCGCCCGATCTCCCAAAGGGTATCCCCAGGTCGCACTTGGTAAACCACCTTTTGGGCCGGTCCTTTGTTCTTGGCCTTAGCAACCTGCTGCTTGCCGGGGTTCGTTACCATCAGCACCAGTTTTTGCCCAGGCCGCAAAATCTGCCTTGGTGACAAGGCATTCCAACTACGAATCTCATTGGTGGCGACATCAAAGCTCCGCCCGATCTCCCACAGCGTGTCTCCCGGTTTAACTTGATAGACAACTTTTTGGCCCGGTCCTTTATTACTGGCCTTGGCAATCTGCCGCTTGCCGGGCTTGGAAACCATGAGCATCTGCCCCGGGCGAATCAGATTTTTCCAGCCGAGTTTGTTCCAGACCCGCAACTGTTTTTCGGTCACATTATTGCGCCGGGCAATCGTCCACAGGCTGTCGCCGTTACGAACCTTGTAGGTCCGGCGCCGGCTACGGACATAACTGTCAGCCAACTCATCCACCGGCAGGCGGGTAAAGCCCTCTTTTAAAGGCAGAATCAGATTGCTGCCAACTTTAAGGGCGCGGGGATTTTTAATATTATTTAGCAGAACAATGTCGTCAACCTGAATCCGGTATTGTTTTGCCAAGGCTCTCAGGGTGTCACCGCGGCAGATTTGGTGCCGATGGTAGCGGGCCCGCTGGTCCTCCGGCAATTCGGCATACCCAGCGGCAAACAGAGCGGCGGTACCAGCAGGAACCTGCAATTGATAATCCTGGACCCCGGGCGGGGTACTCCAGCGCTTTAATTCAGGATTCAAAGCTTTGATATCAGCATATTCGACAGCGCAAAGGCTGGCCACGACTTCGAGGTCAGTGGTCGTCGGTACAGTTACGGTTTCAGCCTCAACAGGTACTTCAAAGTCCAGGTCATTAAATCCGTAGCCTTCCAGGTCTCGGACAATCTCCAGGCTGGCAATCAGCTTCGGCAGATAATTTCGGGTTTCTTCACTCAAAACCTTATCTTCCGCCAAGTCCCAGAAATTACGACTTTTTTTGGCCTTAATCGCCTTACGGACCTTGCCGCCACCGGCATTGTACGCGGCAACAGCGAGATACCAGTCGCCATCAAATCGCTTGTTGAGGTACTTTAGATGCTGAGCTGCAGCGCGAGTCGATTTTTCGACATGACAGCGTTGGTCCTGCCACCAGTCATTGGTCAGACCGTAAATGTTCCCAGTACTCTCAATAAATTGCCAGGGCCCGGCCGCATGAGCCCAGCTGTAGGCCTTGGAGTTAAAACCGGACTCAATCATCGCCAAATAGGCCAGATCGAGCGGGACCCCTTCTTCAGCAAAAATTTCCTGAATCTCAGGTACATAACGTCCAGCGCGTTCCAGCCAGAGAGCAAAGGTCTTTTTCCCGGGTCCAGTGTAACGTTTGACCAAAAGCGCTACCCGTTCGTGGTCGGCAAGGGGAAAATCGCCAAAATATGGCAGCGGCCGATTTTTTTCCAAACCACTTTCCTCAGGCTCGCCAATCAACGTTGCGTCCCAGACCTCAGGAACAGCAGCCTGATCTAACCCTGGCTCAAGCAATGCATTTTCGACAGCGAAGTCAGGACCGGGCAGTTCCAAGGCGTCAGCTTCCAGAGGTGTTTGCACACCGGAAACCGGCTGTTGTTGCCCACCGGCAACCGGCTGCGCAGGCCTAGAACTTGGATAAAAACAGCCTGCGAACAAGGTCAACAGTATGCAAAAAGGAACCAACTTCAACATAGAAACTCCTGGGTAAAACAAACTGGTCGCCGACTCAACAAAAAGCCACAGAACTGAATGAGCTTAGCGGATGCACATAATCCATGTCAAGCAGGCTCATTCTCATGAGAGTCCTCTTCACTCCAAAAACGTCGCTGCAGCTCTTCTAGCAATGGCGCAAAACTCACGCGGTCAAAGGCAGAAATCGGAATGGCCTGGTAACGTCGACATAAATGCGGTAAATCCTGAGGATCAACCTGGTCGATTTTATTAAACACTAACAGCCGCTGGCGGGTCCCCAAGTCGAGATCTTCCAAAATCTTTTCGACCGACTCGATCTGTTCGTGAAATCTGGGATTGGACAAATCGACCAAATGCAGCAACAGATCAGCATCTTCCAGCTCTTCGAGGGTCGCCTTAAACGCCCCCAGCAGGCTTTTCGGCAGGTCACGGATAAAACCGACTGTGTCAGTAATAATCACCTCCCGGTCAAGGGGAAAGCGCAAACGCCGCGTTGAAGTATCCAGGGTGGCGAATAGCAGGTTTTCGGTAAACACCTCGCTCTGGGTCATCGCGTTGAGCAGAGTTGACTTGCCGGCGTTGGTGTAGCCAACAATAGAGATTATCGGCAAGCCGGCACGGACCCGCTTCTGCCGTCGCTGCAGGCGACCACGGCCAAGGCTTTCGAGTTGCTTCTCCAGTCGGTTAATCTTATCACGAATCCGCCGCCGGTCGATCTCCAGTTTGGTTTCCCCGGGGCCACGCCCGCCAATCCCTCCCATCAGCCGCGACATGGCTGTTCCTTTGCCGGCCAAACGCGGCAAAATGTATTTCAGCTGCGCCAATTCCACCTGCACCTTGCCGTCGCGCGACTGGGCACGGTTGGCGAAAATATCGAGAATCAGCTGGGTGCGATCAATGACCTTGATTTCTGTCACTTCGGTAATCGAACGAACCTGATTCGGGGTGAGGTCCTGGTCAAAGACCAACAGTGTTGCCCGGCGCTGTAGCGCGCTGATGACAATCTCGCGCAACTTGCCTTCACCGACCAGATAACGCGGATTAAGCTTGCGTGGCCGCTGAATCACTTTGTCGATCACCGCCAGATTGGCGGTCCGAGCCAGCTCTTCAAGCTCAGCCATGGAATCTTCCGCCTGCTGGCGATTACCGCGCGGCACTGAAATCAGTAGTGCCCGTTCGCGATCATCGGCAAGGTCGATGGTCTCGGCGGAAACCCGCTCCATCTGCTGATCGAGCGATTGGATAAAGTTGGAAAAATCAAGCTGCAGCCGATAGAAATCGCTCAGGGTAACGGTTTCAATCTGCGCCTTCTGTTCCGTCGGCAGCAGATGGGCATATTCGAACCGCCCTGGCAGCCCGTCATCCCGCACACCGATCACCGCCATCGTATCGAGCCGCAGCAGCTCAAGGTCGGTCAGGTCATCACGACTTAAGGCTTCCTGCTTCAAATGGGTATGAATACAGCGCAGTCCACGCAGGCCGCTACGTCCTAAACTGTAGCCCGACAGATCCGGGATAACAATCTCCCGATCGTCACCGACGATGACATACTGGATTGTTCCGGCACGATCGATGATCAACCCGAGCTGCCGCTGAGTCTCGCGGGAAAGTTCGCTCAGATAGCGCGCCAGCTCACCAGAGATCAGCTCATCGGCAGGAATTTTCCGCCGGTAGATCCGCTCCAGGGCATTGATCTGGCTGGCCTTTAAGCCGGTGGTTTTACCTTCGATCATTGATGATCCAGAAAAAGGCAAAGGCCCCAGATGGGGCCTTTGCAAAACAGATAGATGCTGCTGTTAATCAATTTAACCGGCAGCAGTATTGAAACCACCATCGACATAATGAACTTCACCGGTCACCCCGGAGGCAAGATCGGAAACCAGGTAGAGAGTCGATTTACCCACTTCATCCTGATCTACCAGCCGTCTCAGCGGCGAGCGGGCTTCAGCCACTTGCAGCTTTTCTTTAAAGTTGGCAATCCCTGACGCCGCCAAAGTTTTGATCGGACCAGCGGAAACCGCGTTGACGCGGATCCCCTTATCACCAAGCTCGGCGGCCAGGTAACGCACCGAAGCTTCCAGCGCCGCCTTGGCAACCCCCATGACGTTATATTGCGGAACCGAACGGACCGAACCAAGATAGGTCATGGTGACGATGCTGCCACCTTCCTTCAGCACTGGCAAAGCACAGCGGGTCATCGAAACCAGCGAGTATGCGCTGACATCGAGAGCCAAACGGAAGCCTTCACGACTGGTCTGACTGAAGGGGTTTTTCAAATCTTCACGGTTCGCAAAAGCGACCGCGTGCACCACAAAATCGATCTTGCCCCACTGTTTTTCCAATTCGGCAAACACCTCGACCATCTCACCCTCGTTCTGCACATCGCAGGGCAGGATAATCTTCGCACCAAGGCTCTCAGCGAGTGGCCGAACCCGCTTTTCAAGCGCTTCATTCAGATAGGTAAAGGCAAGTTCGGCACCAGCGGCATTAAGCTGCTGGGCAATCCCCCAGGCGATACTTTTGTCATTGGCAAGGCCAAAAATAATGCCCCGTTTTCCGGTCATCAGTCCCATAATTGCGTCGGTCTCCTTGAACATCGGTGTTGAGAATGCACCTTTTTAGCAAAAGCGCCGGGGGAAGGCAAGCTGCTTACGCACTTCACAGTGGAAGTTTCCAGCTGGTACAAATATACGTTTCCTTCTAAACTGAAGGTTCAACATATGAAGAACAGAGAACAGGAGCAAGCGATGAGCGGACGCACCCTCTACGACAAACTCTGGGACAGCCATATCGTTAGTTGTGAAACTGATGGAACCTGCCTGGTTTACATCGACCGACAACTGCTACACGAAGTGACCTCCCCGCAGGCCTTTGAAGGGCTGCGACTAACCGGGCGGAAACCCTGGCGGATCGAGGCCAACCTGGCGGTCCCCGATCATAATGTGCCGACCATTGATCGCGCGGCCGGAATCAGTGACCCGATCTCGCGATTGCAGATCGAAACCCTCGAAAAAAACTGCCACGAATTCGGTATCACCCTGTTCGGCATGAACGACCCCCGCCAGGGGATCGTCCATGTTATCGGCCCGGAACAGGGCGCCACTCTGCCGGGGATGACCGTGGTCTGCGGCGACTCGCATACTGCCACCCACGGGGCCTTCGGTGCGCTGGCTTTCGGCATCGGCACCTCGGAAGTCGAGCATGTACTGGCCACCCAGTGCCTGATCCAGAAAAAGTCAAAGTCGATGCTGGTGCAGGTCGATGGCGAACTGCCGGTCGGCTTGACGCCCAAGGATGTGGTGCTGGCGATCATCGGCCGCATCGGCACTGCCGGCGGCACCGGATACTGCATCGAATTCGGCGGCAGTACCATCCGCAGCCTGTCGATGGAAGGGCGGATGACCATCTGCAACATGACCATAGAGGCCGGCGCCCGCGCCGGGCTGATCGCGGTGGACAAAAAGACCAGCGAGTATGTCCAGGGGCGCCCGTTTGCCCCCGTTGGCGAGCGATGGAGCCAAGCAGTGCAAAACTGGCAAGAACTTCACTCTGACAGCGACGCTGAGTTCGACCGGGTGGTACAGCTTGACGCCCGTGACCTGCGCCCCCAGGTCACCTGGGGGACCTCGCCGGAGATGGTCGTCAGCATCGAGGAGCGGGTACCCGATCCGGCCGACGAATCCGACCCGGTCAAACGCGAAGGGATGCTGTCCGCATTAAAGTACATGGGACTGAACGCCGGCACCCCGATCAGCGAGATTTTCCCGGACAAAGTCTTCATCGGTTCCTGCACCAACGGCCGCATTGAGGATCTGCGTGCCGCCGCTGCGGTCCTGAAGGGGCGGAAACTGGCTGAAAATATCCAACTGGCGATGGTGGTGCCCGGCTCTGGACTGGTCAAGCAGCAAGCCGAGGCCGAAGGGTTGGATAAGGTCTTTATCGCGGCGGGATTTGAATGGCGCGAGCCGGGCTGTTCCATGTGCCTGGCGATGAACAACGACCGCCTCAATCCCAAAGAACGCTGCGCATCCACCTCGAACCGCAACTTTGAAGGCCGCCAGGGGCAAGGGGGGCGCACGCACCTGGTCAGCCCGGCGATGGCGGCCGCCGCCGCAGTTTTTGGTCACTTTGTCGATATCCGTCAACTGGAGGTGCTGTGATGGAAAAGTTCACCCCATTCTCCGGCCTGGTCGCCCCACTCGACCGCGCCAACGTCGACACCGACGCGATCATCCCCAAGCAGTTCCTCAAGTCGATCAAACGCACCGGCTTCGGTCCCTACCTGTTCGACGAGTGGCGCTACCGCGACCACGGGGAACCGGGTATGGACTGCACCGATCGTCCGCGCAACAGTGAATTTGTCCTCAACCAGCCGCGCTACCAGGGGGCTGAAATTCTGCTGACCCGCGCCAACTTCGGCTGCGGATCCTCCCGCGAGCATGCCCCCTGGGCGCTACGCGATTTCGGCTTCCGGGTGCTGATCGCTCCCAGCTTTGCTGATATCTTCTCCAGCAACTGCTTCAAAAACGGCATCCTGCCGATTGTCCAGCCAGAAGAAACGGTGGCGGAGTTGTTTCATGAAGTAGAGAGTTCTGAAGGGTTCAGCTTACAGGTCGATCTGGCAATGCAGCGGCTAACGCTGCCGGGTGGAGAGCAGCTCAGTTTTGAGGTCGATCCTTTCCGCAAGCATTGCCTGCTCAACGGACTGGACGACATCGGCCTGACCCTGCAAAAAGTTAAAGAGATAAAGGCCTATGAGGAACGACGCAAGCAAATTACCCCCTGGCTGTTTTCCGCATAGACGGCCAGCGGCGCAACATCCCAAGCACCACCAGATCACCTCTTAACCAGGAAGAAGCCCGTTCCCTCGCAACACAGGGAACGGGCCAATTTCAGGTTGCGGAGAGACCGCGGCGATTAAAAGACCTACTGCATCTGCAGGAAGAATTCGTCGGCATCCTGAGCTTCGTAACCGGCCACCAACTCCAGCTGTGCTGGCAGCAGCATGTAGCCGACTTCCACCGCGAAGTTTTCCAGATCGGTTTCACCCTCTTTGTAGATTCCGCTGGTGAAACAGGGGCGATAGTTTCCACGTTGAACATTCAGCCACCAGTTAAAGGCGAGATACGAAGCTCTCAGGTTTAATGAATTTCGGCGACAATCTAATTCCTGAATCAGTGAGTATCCGGCGGCGAATAGCACAAGTCATTGAATTGCTTGAGCACTCCAAGAATCACCGCTGAACCTTTGGGTGCAGCTCAGATTTTTGCAGCACTCATTCAATCCAAGCACTTGCACTCTTCATCCACCGTTTACTCACTGATTCAGGTAATTGCTAACAATCGGCTAACAATGTTCATGTATAAACAGTTCACCCACAATCAGAGAGGTGACAAAGACGGATAGTCGCATTTTTCAAGACGAACCGGAAAAAACCCAGGTATCAGGGAAGATTTTCTTTTACCGGAAGGGAAACTGTAAATTTTGTGCCCTCCCCGACAACGCTTTGGACAGCAATTGTGCCCCCATGCTTTTCCACGATTTCAGCGGCAATACTCATCCCCAGTCCGGTTCCCTTCCCTGCTTCTTTGGTGGTAAAAAATGGATCAAAGATCTTGGTGAGATTCGCTTCGGAAATGCCACAGCCATTATCCGTGACAGTAACCACGATATTGTTTCTTTCGTGACGGGTCTTGATTTGCGTTAAGCCTTTTTCCTGGATGGCATGGGAAGCATTGATGAGCAGATTCATAAAGACTTGAGCCAGCTGTTGAGAGTACCCCAAGATCGGGGGCAGATCGCCAAAATCTCGCTCCAGTTCCGATTTATATTTTATTTCGTTCCAAACGATCGTGATGGCACTTTCTAGGCAATCGTTGATATCAACTGGCGCTGGGGTATCATCCTCTGCCCTAGAGAATCTTTTCAGCCCCTGGACAATTTTATGAATACGAGTGGTGCCTTCCTGAGCTTCAGAGATGAGATCAGGCAAGTCCTCCAAGAGGACCTCAATTTTGAACTGTTTTTTCAAACCTTTGATCTGCTGAAGTTGTTCTTGGGAAAGTGAGCATAATACTTCTTCCAGTGAGGTGAAGAAACCATTGAACTTCACGCCATATTTTTGCAAGGAAGAAAGGTTGGATGTAATGAAACCCAAAGGGTTATTAATTTCATGAGCAACGCCAGCAGCCAATTGCCCTATAGTTGCCAATTTTTCTTGCTGAACAATGGTGGCTTGAGAGGTTTTTATCTTCTTTTCCTGTTCGACCAGGTTATTTTCTAACTCCGCCTGATGGGTTTTATAGGCCAGGAATAGGGATTTTTTTTCAAGAGTATTACGGACACTGACCAAAACCCTTAACATTTGAAAAGGTTTTACAATATAGTCATCTGCTCCAATATCAAGGCAATGTGATGCAATACTATAATCGTCGGCCGCCGTGGCCATGATAAACGCTGCTTCAGGAAATGAAGACTTGGCTTCTTGAAGAAGTTCAACTCCAGATTTACCAGGCATATTGATATCTAGTAATGCCAAATCAATACGTTCACGATTAAAACATGACATCGCCTCGACAGCATTTTCTGCGGGAAAGCACTGGTAACCTTTTTTTTCAAGATACTTTTTCAGCAGATCACGAATATCATTGTTATCATCGACAATTAATATATTGGCTTTCATCTCCCCCCCCTACATAGATAAATACAATTTAAATATTTGCCAAAACAACCTGTTCGTTCTCAGACATAACGTCTTGTTTTAATTTATCAGGGGGGGGATAAAGCGATTTGTGAAATGATGCGAATCACATTGATGTAACTAGACCTGTCCGGTCTATCAATCCCCCCTTTATTGATGCGCGAAACCTCTAGCTGTTAACCTAGGAGGCACCTGGCATTAGAGCCTAGGAAATTCCTACCGTCAAGCTAAAATTTCAATTCAGTGCCGGCATGTCATTGAAAATTAAAAGAAAATACGGAAGGAGCGGTTTATATCTTTCGCTAAAAGATGGAACACCGTTAGCGACCACTTGCAGTTGAATAAAACTTCAATCGTGCGGGCTGCACATTCAAGCGAAGTTTTTTGGAACATTATCTTCATTGATTTCACCAAACTGGACTCGAAAGTACCCACCACACCATCTTGTGCCTGCATCCTCCACGTCGCCCGCTGGTCGATAATCAAATCATAAACAATTTGCCTTTCTCTTCAAATTTGAAAGGAAACGGCCATGGCGACTTCAGTGAAGACAACTGCTTTGATCGTCGGAGGATCAAGCGGCATGGGCAAAGCAACGGCAAACTATCTGCGGCGTCGCAGGGTTGACCAGCTATCCAGGGCGCAATCGGCTTGCGGCATGACGGAGAAGAACCCGAACTGGTTAATGATGCGATCAACGATCGATGGCGGCTCAATAAAGAGACCTTAGTCTTGCAGTTCGAGCTGTTCAAATTCGGCGAGGCTGGTCAGGGTTTCGGGCAGCATTTCCACGGTAAAACATTGACGCCCTCCTCGTCAAGTTTGTCACACAGTCGTTGCGGCAAAAGCTGGTGGGTTTTTAAATAAATTCACCGCCCAGGTCACGCCATCGGTGTCGAAGCGCTCCAGGTTTGCGGTAGCAAAGTGCAGCGCGACATTAGGGGAGTAGGTCCAGTCGAGCAGCCGGGTCGGCAAGCCGTAATGCTGGGCGACTGAAAACCAGTACCAGATCGAATCCTGCTCAATTTGTAACCGCTCCTTGCGAAGCCGAAGAAACCAGCCGCGCGTATTTAGCCAGAACTCCGCGTGGATAGCGCTGCACGGGAGGGTGCCAATTATTGCGCCGCTGCTCAAGCTCGCCGATGTCCACCAACAGGTTCAATTCCTCGTTCTCCAGGTTGATTTCGATCCGATCCCCCTCTTCGATCAATGCCAGGGTTCCGCCGACCTGGGCCTCCGGAGCGACATGGCCGATCATGATGCCGTGAGTACCACCGGAGAAGCGCCCGTCAGTGATCAGCGCCACGCTGTTGCCCAGTCCAGCGCCCATCAACGCCGCCGACGGCGAAAGCATCTCGCGCATGCCGGGACCGCCCTTCGGGCCTTCGTAACGGATGACAACGACATCGCCCGCCGTGATCCCGCCAGCAAGGATCGCCTTCAGCGCGTCTTCCTCACGTTCGAAAACCCGCGCCGGTCCGCTCATGGTCAACAGCGGCTTGCCGCTCTGTTTGAGGACACAGCCCTCTTCCGCCAGATTACCGTAAAGGATACGAATATGCTGGCCTGCCGGTGCGTAGGGAGAAGCGACCGGCAGAATGACATCCTGCTCAACTGGAAGTACGGGGGCATCCGCCAGGTTCTCGGCGATGGTCTTGCCGCTGACCGTCAGACAGTCACCATGCAAGTACCCCGCCTCGAGCAGCAGTTTCATCAGCATCGGCACCCCACCGAGGCGGTGGAGGTCGTTCATCAGGTAGCGACCGAAAGGTTTGAAGTTGCCGAGCAGCGGCACCTTTTTGGTGATGGCGGCGATATCGCGCAGGCCCAGGTCGACGTCCGCCTCCTTGGCCAGCGCCAGCAGGTGCAACACGGCATTGGTCGAGCCCCCGAGAGCCCAGGCCACCGTCAGGGCATTTTCGAACGCCTTGCGGGTCATGATCTCGCGAGCCGTAAGCCCCTTTTCGAGCAAGGCGATCAGCGCCCGGGCGGCGCAGGCAGCATCGCCCCGCTTTTCGGCAGAGATCTGGTTATCCGTATCCACTGCCATATTCGAGGAGGAACCAGGCAGGCTCATGCCGAGCGCTTCGATGGCGGATGCCATGGTGTTAGCGGTGTACATGCCACCGCAGGAGCCGGCGCCGGGGCAGGCGTTACACTCAATGGCGTGCAGCTGACCGTCATCTATTTTCCCGGCGGCGTGGGCGCCGATCCCTTCGAAGGCACTGACGATATTCAACTCTTCGCCGTCGTATTTGCCGGGCAGGATGCTACCGCCATAGAGGGTCAGCCCAATCAGATTGTTGCGGGCAATCGGCATCAACGCCGCCGGGATGGTCTTGTCACAGCCGGAAAGGGTGATAACGCCATCGACCCGGTACCCCTCAGTCATCAGCTCGATGGCATCGGCGATCACCTCGCGGCTGACCAGCGAGTACTTCATCGCCTCGCTGCCCATGGAGATGCCATCGGAAACCACCGGGGTACCGAAGATGATCGCCTTGCCGCCAGCCGCTTCGATTTCAGCCTGTAGCAGGTCGCCCAGCTCGCGGATATGGTCGTTACAGGGGGTGCCGTTGGTGTAAGGGACCGCAAGGGCGATCAGCGGCTTGTCGAAATCAGCGTCGGAAAAACGCACCGCCCGCAGCATGGTGCGCGCCGCGGTCCGTTCGACCCAGTTATCCCCCTGCGGGTTGCCGGTAATTTCGCCGCTGCGTCGTTTCATGCCTGCCTCCACTATTTCTCGAGTGCCGTGACCCCGGTCCTGGCAATTTCGATGATATGCTCCTGGCCGATCTCGTCGAGAAAGGCGTCGATGCTGCGGGTTGAGCCGGCCACCTGCAGGATGCAGATTTCATCCGCATCCTGATTGAGGATCTCGAAATTGTAGCGGCCGCGGAAAGCCTCGAGGTGCGGCTCATCGATCTCCAGCTTGACGATAGCAGCCTCCCGCCAGTAACTGTGATCGGTGTCGAGCTCCTTGACCGAAACCACCTCGGTGAACTTCTCCAGCTGGCTGATCACCTGGGCCACCCGGGCCTGATCGTCCTCGCGCAGGGTGATGGTCATCCGGCTGATCCCCGGTTTGCGCGAACTGCAGACGGTCAGGGTGTCGACGTTGTACATTTTCTTGCGGATCAGCATCGATACCTTGTTGAGCACCCCAGGGCGATCGAGCATGAAGGCCAGTATAGCGCGTCTTTTCATGGTTTGCCTCCATCGACGGCGACCGGTTGCGGCCGTTTGACCAGCATCTCATCGAAGCCACCACCGGCCGGCACCATCGGCAGGATCAGCTCAGAGGGATCGCAGACAAACTCGAGCAGCATTGCTCCTTGGTGCTCGATGGCCGCCTGCAGCGCCGGGGCAACCTCCTCGAGCGTCTCGACCTTGCGATACGGAATCCCGTAGGCCTGCGTCAGCAGCCCGAAATCGGGACTCATCATCGGCGTGCCAGCGTAGCGACCATCGAAAAACAGCGACTGCCACTGGCGCACCATGCCGAGATAGCCGTTATTGAGAATGATCATCTTGACGTCGAGCTGCTGTTCCATGATCGTGCCCAGCTCCTGGGCGTTCATCTGAAACCCGCCGTCGCCGCTGATCGACCAGACCCGCTCTTTGGGGCGGGCCAGCTTGACGCCGATCGCCATCGGCAGCGAGCAGCCCATGGTTCCGGCCCCGCCGGAAGCGAACCAGCTGTTGCGGGTCTGGTAGTTGTAGAAGCGCGCCGCCATCATCTGATTCTGGCCGACATCGGCGACAATCAGATCCTTGCCGGCCGTCACTTCGGACAGCTGGTGGATGATCGATTTCATCAGCAGTTTACCCTCATCGCCAACCCCGTTCTCGATCTCCTGGTGCAGGTCTTCGGCCATCACCTGGCGAAAGCTCTCGATCTTCTCGCGCCAGCGGCGGCGGGGCTTGTAGGTAAGCATCGGGTCGCCGAGCAGCACGTGCAGGGTGCGAAAGACATCGGCGTTGATCGCCACCGAAGTCGCGACGTTCTTGTCAATCTCCGAAGGATCGATCTCCACGTGGATGACATCGGCGTTGCGGGCATATTCGTTAAGCTTGCCGGTGACCCGGTCATCAAAGCGCATGCCAAAGGCAATCAACAGGTCGGCCTCCATGATTGCCCGGTTGGCCTCGACGGTGCCGTGCATTCCCATCATGCCCAAACTTAAGGGATGATCGGCCGGCATCGCCGAAAGGCCGTGCAGGGTAAAGGCGACCGGAATGTTGACCTTTTCGGCAAACTCCTGCAGCAGCTGTCCGGCGTTACTGTTGATCACCCCATGGCCGCAGAACAGCACCGGCCGCTCGCTGCGATTGATCAGGTCGATGGCACGCTGCAGCGGTTCTCGACCCGGGGTCGGGTGGATGAAGAAACCGGGCAACTGCGGACGAAAACGGTGGGCATCAAAGCGATAATTCTCTGTCACCGGCTGATTCTGTACATCTTTGGGGATATCGAGCACGATCGGGCCGCCACGGCCAGTGGTGGCGACATAAAACGCCTCATGAACGCTTTGTTCCACATCTTCGGCATGTAGCGGCATGTAGGTCTGTTTGCTGATCGGCAACATCACTCCGACCACGTCACTTTCCTGAAAGGCATCGGTGGCGATGACCCCGGTGGCCACCTGCCCAGTGACCGCAATGATCGGCACCGAATCCATGTAGGCATCGGCAATTCCGGTGACCAAGTTCAGCGCTCCCGGCCCGGAGGTCGCCATACAAACCCCGATCTGCGGTTTTTCGGTCGAGAGGGAAGCGCGGGAAATCCCCTGCGCCATAAAAGCCGCCCCCTGCTCATGCCGCGACATGATGAAATGGAATGCGTCCTGCTTGTCCATCTCGTCGAAAACCGGCATGATCGCACCACCGGTGTAGCCGAATACGAATTTGACGCCCTTCTCCTTGAGCGCCCTTAACAGTAGTTTTTTACCCGTCATCTTGACCTCTTTGTCATTGATAAATACTCGTTCTTTAGTCAACAAAAGCAAATCATAACAAGATTAGTAAGAAATAGCAGTAAGACAATAGTATTTATTCGTAATATCTCAGCAATTTTCGCCCGCTGCTATCGTGCTGATGACAAATTTCAAGTAGCGCCCCTCCGGGAAACTGACCGAACAAGGGAAATCTTCCGGCTGGCCGCTGGTGAAGATGGTGCGCAACTCGCTGCCGACCTGCAGGCTGCCGCGCCTTAATTCCTTGAGATAATCCTCCATCGATACTTTTTGGTGGTTGGAAGAGGACATCAGCAAGCCACCGGTTTCGAGTAGCGGCAGAGTTTCAGCGACCAGCTTGGCAGTCCCGCCGTGAGTGGAAAAGCGGCTTTTTTTGGTGGTGGAAAAAGAAGGCGGATCGAACAGGATAATGTCAAATCGGCGCCCCTGATCACGGAGTTTTTTTAGTTCCGCAAAGACATCGCTCACAATAAATTCATGCCGTTTCGGGTTGAGCCGGTTGCTGGCAAAATTTTCCCGGGCGACATCCAGATACTTTTGCGAAACGTCAATACTGGTGACTTTTTTTGCCCCGGCAGCCGCAGCCGCGACCGAAAAGGCGCCGGTAAAGGCGAACAGGTTGAGGACCCGTTTTCCGGCAGCACGGGCCATCAACTCACGACGGTTGCGGCGTTGATCTGGGAACAAGCCGGTGTTCAGCCCCTCGCGTAGATCAACCAGGCAATATAAACCGTTTTCAACCACCTGCAGCGGTACCGGTGCCGCCTCTCCAGTGAGCAAACGACTGTACTGTTTACTGCTGCTTTTCGCTTCCAGCTGACGGGTTTCCTGCGGCCGCAGTTTACGATAGATTCCGCGCGGCTGGAATACCCGCTGCAAAGCAGTCAGCAGAATGGCCAGATGTCGATCCCAGGCCGGAGTATAAAGTTGCACCATCAGGTAGTCAGCGTAACAGTCAACGGTAATCCCCGGCAGGCCATCCCCTTCGCCGTTGACTAAGCGATAGGCGTTGGTCTCCTCCAGTTGGCCATGCTGCTGACGCAGCAGTTGCGCAGCCCGCAGCTTCTTTTCCAACCAATCGGCAGTCAAATCAAGTTTGCCGCGCTCAAGCACCCGGGCGACGATCCGGTCTTCAGGATCGTACAGCGCAGTCGCCAAATGCCGTCCACTGTCATCCACCAGCACAATCAGTTCGCCACTTTTGCCTTCCCGCCACTGGCGGGTATATTTATCAGTGAGCACCCAGGGGTGACCCAGCTCAAGCATCCGGACCGTATCCGGACCAACCTTACATTTATTCATACTGCCTCCGCAAAAAGAGGCGCAATTGTACCTGACCCCCCAGCCTGCGCCAAGTAAAACAGCAGTAAAACCAGCTGTTCATATTCGGCAAGGCTGTGCTATCTTCCCGGCGAGCAAATCTGTCGGATGGAGAAAAGCCAATGCGCGAAGCAGCTAAAAGTAAAAATGAACTGATTATCGAACAATTGATGCGGGAACTCGACCCAAGTTCACCCCGTTACCAAGTGTTGGCCGTCGCCAGGCAGTTCAAATCATCATGGGTGGAGTTGGGCGAGCAGTTGATCAAGGTGAAAAATGAGGGGGAGTTTCAGGGCTGGGGCTATGAATCCTTTGAGGATTACTGTTCAAAGGAGATCCGCATCCGCAAAGAGACAGCGCGCAAACTGACCCTGGCCTACCGCTATCTGGAGCAGGAAGAGCCTGGGCTGCTCGGTGCTGAACGCCGTTTGCAGCCGCTTCCCGACTACCGCGCCATCGACCTGTTGCGCCAGGCCCGTGAAGAGCAGCAGTTCTCCGAGGACGAATATGCCCAGCTGCGCGAATCAGTGATCGAACAGGAACGCAGTTATCCGTCAGTGCAGAAGCAGTTTCGTGACGTGGCCCATCTGCACAACCCGCCGGAAATCGACCCGCTCAAGCAACTTCGTTCGACCCTGACCACTGCCCGCCGACTGGAAAGCCAGCTGCAGGAACTGTCGGCGGTTACCCCAGAGCAGTTACAAGCATTGCATGAGTTGATGAATGAGCTGAGCCGTCAGGAAGTCGAGTTGAGTAACACGGCAGAAGCGCAACGCAGCGAAGGCGGCAACTGACTGGGCCCTGCTTTAATTACAGACGGGACCCTGTCATATTATGCAGCCTAGAAGGCTATCGGCAACAAGCGATAGCCAAAGGCCAACACCAAGGTCCCACTGACGCAAATCGTCAGATAGAGCGCCAACACCCGTTTCCGGAACATGGCGATAAACAACGCCATGACCGGCAGTGCGGTGACCGGCCCACCCACTAGCAGTGCGATCCCGGCGCCTTTGGAGAGCACAATGCCCTCACCAAATTCCGGTGAGACAAAACCGTAGAGCATCGCAGCAGCGGTTACCTGCGGCATATGCAAAGGGATCGTGGCAAAGGTCAGGGCAAAAATCGGCAGGATTCCGGTACCTTCGAGCAGCATCGAGATCCATTCGTTGGGAATGAACTGCAGGGCGATGACCTCGACGGTAATCCCGAGCAGGGCAAACTTGCCAATCTTCAGCGTCCCCTCCCAGAATTTGGCCAGAAAAACCAGCCATGGGTTATGGGTACAGCGATCTACCCGGTGGGACAACTGCTTGCCACAATCGCAGCGCAGTTCCTCAACCGGATAGTCTGGGTCGTGGAAGTTCCCTTGCGGCAACTTCTGCCGGAAGATGGCCTCTTCGCTAAAACCGTAGCGGCGCAGAAAATGGGTCAGATAACCGGCGAACAGCCCGAGGAAGATCGCACTGAAAAGTACCGCGTTGGCCCAGCTCGGTCCTAATTCCCAATTGAGCAGGGTGTACCCCGCGGGACTCATCAGCGGCGAGGTCACCAGCAAAGCCATCGCTGGAGCCAGTGGTAAGCCGGCCAACAACAGCGATATCACCAGCGGCAGGGTCGCACAGGCACACAATGGACTGATCGCGCCGAGCAGGGTTGCCAGAATAATCGCCAGGCCACCAAATTGGGTTAAAGCATGGCGAATTTTTACATGCCACTTCAGGGTTCTGATCGTTGCTTCCAGTAATACCCCGATCAGCAGGAAGGGTAGAATATAGAGAAATTCGTGCCATACTCCAAGGAACAGCCCTTTCACCAGTTCGAATAATTCCATTCTGTATTTGTCCTGTCTGTCTTAAAGGCCGAACCCTGCGGCCGGAAGTTTATCTGTCATCGCAACCGAAAAATCTGACGACTTTCCGCCCATCAGCCGATATCGGCAGGTCAGATATTCATGCTTTTGCGGGCAGCATCAGAAGAGTCGATCTACTACAGCAAAAGTTGTGCCTCATTTTTTCCTCGGTGTCCAAGATAAAGCTTGGGAAAATACCGTAAATGTCAAATATTTCCAAGACTTTTCTGATTTCAATGCTATACTGCTGGTTGAAATTTACTGGAGGAGCCTGGATGGATAAGAAATTTAAAAACCGGGTCCGAGAACAATTCGGTAAGACCGCTGCGGCCTATGTACAATCGAGTTCATTTGCCGGCGGAAAAGACCTGGAAGAAGCGGTACGTCTGCTGCAGCCGAGCCAAGAAGACAATATGCTCGATGTTGCCTGCGGTGGGGGCCATACGGCGCTGTTCTTCGCCCCCCTGGTCAGACAAGTGGTCGCCTCCGACCTGACCATGCAGATGTTAAAAAAAGCCCAGGAGCACATCGCCGAAGAAGGCGGCGTTGACAACGTCATCTTTCGCGAAGCCGACGCCGAGGATTTGCCCTTTCCGGCAGGCTCATTCACCCTGCTCACCTGCCGAATCGCTCCTCACCACTTTCCAGATGTGCCTCGCGCCTTACAGGAATTCCATCGCGTGCTGCGGCGTGGCGGCCGCATGGCGATCATCGACACCCTGCTTCCTGCTGATCCTGAAATCGCTGATTTCTATCAGACCGTTGAAAAAATGCGCGACCCGACCCACATTCGCGCTTTTAGTGAAGAAGAGTGGACGCAGATGATTTCCGATGCGGAACTGATTCTTCACGAAACCCTGGTGATTCCCAAGCAGCATGATTTTCAGGAGTGGGCCAAGCGCGCCGGCCTGAATCGCAATCAGGTTCAAGAGTTGAACCGCTTTTTCATGGATGCGCCGACCAAGATTCATGATTTCTTCAAGATCGAATCCTTTGCCGGCGAAGTGGAAACCTACACTGATCAGAAACTGCTAGTATTCGCCAGTCGCAAAGAAAAAGAGAAAAAGTAGTCCCGAAAAAATCGACAATAACCGGGCCGGCGGTCAACGAGACCGCTAATTTTCATTTTCGCCGATACCTGGAACCTATCCCGGTAATTGCTTTTTACTTACAAAATTCCATTCGCAGTAGGCACTGATTCTGGCCACAGATCAACGACCGAACAATATCAGGCAACGAACAACTACCGCTTCCAGTTCCAATTACAAGGGGGCGGAAACGCTCCTTGCGCTCCGCCCCCTTGTTTACTTCATCGACCTTAACTCAGCAACCCTCAGCCCAGGTTTTGATCCGGAATCACAAACAGTTCCACCCGGCGATTCTGTGCCCGACCAGCATCCGAATCGTTAACGGCAATCGGCTCCAGTTCCCCACGGCCTTCGGTTCCAAGCCGAGAGGCAGCAACTCCGCGGGTGACCAGATAATCCGCCACCGAGATCGCCCGGCGATTCGAAAGGTCCAGATTATATTGTTCCGATCCGACACTGTCGGTGTGGCCGACAATGGTAATCTGGGTGCGTGGATAACGGTTCATGATGTCGGCCATTTTGTTCAGCGGCGAATAAAAGGTCGACTTGATCTGATCTGAATTGAAATCGAAGGAGACTTCACTGTTCATCGTCAACTTGAGAATCTCATTCTGCTGACGCTCAATCTCAATCTGATGCTGAGCCTGCTCATTGGCCAGTTGCTGTTCAAATTCGGTCTGTTGCTTATCCATGTAGGCACCAGCACCTGCGCCTAAGGCACCACCTGCCGCCCCACCAATCAGTGCGCCTCGCAGAGCACCGCCAGAATGGTCATTCTGGTAGCCGATAACCGCTCCAGCAGCAGCCCCGACCAGTGCCCCAATACCAGCCCCCTTCTTGGTGTTCTCATGGGTCGTATTAGTCGCACAACCAACCAGGCTGACGACGAAAGTCAATATCACCAAAATTGCTACCATCCGTCCTTTTACCATTTACATCTCCTTAAATTTATGTAGTCCCAATCAGCGAATAAGTTTGATGGGAAGTATACCTGCTACAGAAAAATAGCAAAAGCCCGGCAAATAAAAAAAGGGAGGCCCACCAGGAGCCTCCCTTTAATCGTGCTATATCGAACTTACTTAGCTGATGCCAGCAGCGTCTTCGAGCATGGCAGTCGTAAGTGACTTAGGACGCTCGATACCGTAGCCGAGAGCGCGGTCCCAAGTGATGTTGGCGAGGCAGCCGAGTGCACGGCCGATACCGAACAGAACAGTGTAGAACTCGTACTGAGTAACGCCGTAGTACCACTGGATGACGCCGGACTGAGCATCAACGTTCGGCCAGGGGTTCTTGGCCTTGCCATGCTCGGTCAGAACGCCCGGAGCAACTTCGTAGATCATTTTAATCAGCTGGAACAGCGGGTAGTCCTTGAGACCTTCAGTCTTGAGGCAGAACTCGCGCTGTGAGCTGTAACGCGGATCGGTCTTACGCAGGACGGCGTGGCCGTAACCCGGGATAACCTGACCGCTGTTAAGAGTCGCCCAGAGAGCTTCCTTGAGGCCTTCTTCGGTCGGAACTTCGCCGCCCAGTTTGGACATGAAGTTCTGGGTCCAGCGGAGCACTTCTTCGTTTGCCAGACCGTGCAGCGGACCGGCCAGACCGCCGATACCAGCACTGTATGCATAGTAGCAATCCGACAGAGCAGAAGCGACCAAGTGAGTGGTGTGCGCCGAAACGTTACCGGACTCATGGTCAGAGTGAAGGATGAAATACATCCGGGCAACGTCGTCATAAGGAGCTTCCTGGCCCATCATGCGAGCGAAGTTACCACCCATGTCGAGCTCAGGGTCGGCTTCGATGTGGGTATCGCCTTTGTACTTCATACGGTAGATGTAAGCACCGATCGGGCCAAGCTTGGCCATCAGGTTGGTGCAATCTTCGTACATATCTTCCCAGCAGGTCATCTTGTTGAACTTGCCGGCAGCATAGTTGCTGGAGAAGATTGAATCACGCTGCATAGCGGTAATAGCACAGGAGAACATAGCCATCGGATGGGAGTCACGTGGCAGAGCGCGCAGCACGTCGATGACATACTCAGGAACCTGGGAGCGCTGCTTCCAGTCCTCGACAACTTCCAGGGTCTGCTCCATGGTCGGAACATCACCGGTCATCAACAGGTACCAGAAACCTTCAACATAGGGCTGATCACTGCCCGGAACCTTCGGCAGAGCGGCAAAAGTTTCCGGAATGGTCATGCCACGGAAACGGATACCTTCCATTGGGTCAAGATAGGAAACATCGGTAACCAGGCACTTAACGCCGCGAGCACCACCGATAGCCTGAGCGACGGTGACATCACCCAACTTAACGTCACCACACTCTTTTACAAGACGGGTGGTACGGGGACGATGCTCTTCGATCTTCTTGGATAATACGGATTTCAGTGTCGACATACTCTCTCTCCTTTTAGTGGTGTGAAAAAAGATATCGGTGACCCAAGGGGTCAAAAAAATGAATGCACCGCAACGCGGTAAAAACATAACATAACTGCTTGAAACGGCCCGCCCGAACGGTTTCTCAGTGCAGTAGAACATCGGATGTTTTTCACTGTGGAAGAACAGGCAAAACAACTGCCGCCCGAAAACCTTCCTTAGTTTAAAATTCCAAATATCGTTTTAACAACTCGCCCCAGGCTTGTCAAGCTGATTTTGTATACAGTATTCAAAATACTACACCTAATTAGAGTTTTTTCCAGAAGATATTTTTTGCTTGCTTTCAGCAGAAGTATCGATAAGATGCCTAAATATTATGCAGATTCTCCCCCCAAGTATTGGCAGGCTCAAACTAGACAATCCGGTTATTTTAGCGCCGATGGCAGGCATTACCAACCTGCCCTATCGGCGGATCAATAAAGCCCAGGGTGTAGCTCTGGTTTTTAGCGAAATGATCAGCGCAAATGGCCTGATCCGGGATGGCCAAAAAACCCGCGAGCTACTGGTGAGTAGTGCCGAGGAAGCCCCCCTGGGTATCCAGCTGTTTGGTGATGATCCGGAGGTTCTTGGCCAAGCAGCTAGTCTGTTGGTGGATGATGGCGCCCTGCTCGACATCAATATGGGCTGTCCGGTTAAAAAAGTCATTCGCAGCGGTGCCGGCAGTGCGCTATTAAAAGAACCGCAACGCGTCGGCAGAATCATTAAAGCGGTCCGTAAGGTCTATCCTGGCCCCTTGACGATCAAGATTCGTTCCGGCTGGGATGTCGATAGCATCAATTACCTAACCATCGGCAGAATTGCCCAGGATGAAGGCGCGGATGCAATTACTCTGCACCCACGGCCTCGCAGTCAAGCTTTCGCCGGAAAGGCTGACTGGGCACAGATCGGCGAGCTGAAAGCCGAACTGCAGATTCCGGTTTTTGGCAGCGGCGATATTTTTACTGCCGAAGACGCCCTGCAGATGTTCCAGCAAACCGGGTGCGATGCAGTGATGATCGGCCGTGGCGGTTATGGCAACCCTTGGTTGATCCGGAGCATTCTGGAATGCCTGGCCGGGAAACCAACCCGCCAACCCGATACTTCGGAAAAGTACCGGATTGCGATGCAGCACCTGCAGCTTCACCGCCAGCAGTTCGGCGACCAGAAAGCTATTTTCGAGATGCGCAAGCATCTCAGTTGGTACGCCCGCGGCCTACCAGGAGCCAGCATATTTCGAACCTCACTACAGCAAATCACCGACATTGAGGTTTTGATTGACCAGGCAACAAAATTTTTCCAAGAAGCTGAGGAATCATGAGCGACAAACAGGTCCCCTCCCCCCAGGAATATGCCATGATCCTGGAAAATATCGAGGATGCCGTGATCGCCCTCGACCCGCAGGGACTGATCAAGCTATTCAATCCGGCAGCCCAGGACTACACTGGCCTGTCGGAAAAACAGAGCCTTGGCAGGGACTTTTTTGATCGCTTCAGCCACCAGGAGACCCTCTGCTATTTGACCCGCACAGCACTGACCGACGGCCGCTCGATCTCCGACCATGAAGCCGTGGTGCTGCGCATGCCGGGAACCAGACCGCGGCCGATCAGCGTCACCGTGTCGCCAATCTTCACCACCGCCGGCCTGCAACAGGGGGTAGTGCTAATTTTACGCGATCTGACACAGGTCCGAACCCTTGAAGAGGCGATTCGCCGGGCCGACCGCCTGTCGATGATCGGCACCATGGCTGCCGGGCTGGCCCACGAAATAAAGAATCCGCTCGGCGGTATCAAGGGCGCTGCACAATTGTTGCAGATGGAACTGTCCGACTCCCAAGAGCTCCAGGAATACACTCAATTGATGATCCGCGAAACAGAGCGGGTCAACCGCATCATTGAAGAGTTGATGGATCTGTCACGCCCGCGCAAAGCACGGTACGACGAGGTCAACATCAGCCAGATTCTCGATGAAATCGTCATGTTACAAAAGCAGGCGGTGGCAGGTCGCGGGATCGGTTTTAAGCTGCGCCTTGATCCAAGTATTCCACCGCTCACCGGTGATCGTGATCTATTAGTTCGCCTGCTGCTGAACCTGATCAAAAATGCTGGTGAAGCCGAACCGGATGAGGGTGAAATCATCATCGAAAGCCGCATCGACTCTGAGTACCATATGAGCATTCCTGGTGCCCGTCCGACCCCGATGGTGCTGATAAGTATCAGCGACCACGGCGCTGGTATTCCGCAGAAACAGCTGGAGCAGATCTTTACTCCCTTTTATACCACCAAAGATGGCGGGACCGGGCTCGGGCTACCGATCTGCCAGAAAATCGTCACCGACCACGGTGGCTTGTTGCATTTCAATAATCGACCGGAGGGCGGCACCAGGGTTAGGGTTTCCCTGCCTCTGCTTCGTAACCCCGGTCCTGAACCGACTACCACTTAAGGAATATCCATGGCAATTCAACGCATCCTGGTCGCCGACGACGAAGAAAGTATCCGCTGGGTTCTTTCCAAAGCCTTGAAAAAACAGGGCTTTAAAGTCGACCTGGCAGAAGACGGTAAGCAGGCGCTCAGCCTGTTTCGTAGCCATCGTTATGACCTGGCGGTTCTCGACATCAAAATGCCCGGCCTGCAAGGACTGGAACTCCTACAAAAACTCCAGGAGGAGTACCCGGAGACTCTGGTAGTGATCATGACCGCCGAGTCGACCATGGAAAATGCCGTGGCCGCTATGAAGCATGGTGCCTACGACTACCTGACCAAACCCTTCGACCTGGATGCTCTGGACGCAATCATTCTCAAAGCGCAAAAGGCTGCTGAAGTCAGCGATCAGATCGGTCAGCTCAAGGAAGAGTTACAGGATCAGTACAGTTTTGGCCGCAGCATTATCGGCACCAGCCAAGCGATGCAGGAGGTCTACAAGACCCTGGGACGGGTTGCGCCATCGGACGTAACGGTATTGGTCACCGGTGAGAGTGGCACCGGTAAAGAGCTGATCTCCCGCGCCATCCACTTCAACAGTCCAAGACTCGGCAAGCCCTTTTTGGCCATCAACTGTGCGGCTATTCCTCGCGATCTGCTGGAAAGTGAACTTTTCGGCCACGAAAAAGGGGCTTTTACCGGCGCGACCGAGCGTAAGGCTGGAAAGTTCGAACAGGCCAACGGCGGCACCCTGTTTCTGGATGAAATCGGCGATATGCCGCTGGAGTTGCAGGCCAAACTGTTGCGGGTCTTACAGGAAAAAGAGATTACCCGCACCGGCGGCAGTCAGATCATGAAAATCGACGTCAGGATCGTCGCTGCGACCAACCAAAACCTGATCGAGCAGGTGCAGGAAAAGCAATTCCGGGAAGACCTCTACTACCGGCTAAACGTCGTCCCGATCAGCCTGCCATCACTGCGCGAGCGCAAAGAGGACATTCCGGCGCTGGTCGATTTCTTTCTCCAGCAGGCCCAAAAAGACCTAGGCGTCAGCACCATCGAGTGCAGCAAAGAAGCCCTCGAAAAATTGCAGCGCCATACCTGGCCCGGCAATATCCGCGAGCTGGAAAATGCCATCAAACGTGCGGCGCTGCTCTCCCCAAACCATGTGCTGATGCCCTCCGACTTTCCCGGTCTGCTCGGCGGTCAGGGCAGCGAAAACCAGGACGAATCGCTCGAAGCGCTGGTCGCCCGTAAACTGGAGAACTCTCTGGCGCAAATGAACCTGCAGGAGCTGGACAACCTCTACGAAATGGTCCTGTACCAGGTTGAACGACCATTGATCAAAATCATCCTGCAAAAGACCCGCGGCAACCAGGTGCGTACCGCAGAGATCCTCGGGATCAACCGTAACACCCTGAGAAAAAAGATCAATGCCCTCGAAATCGATGTGAAGCGGGGGGATTAACCGCGCCCCAAACTTCCGCGAGCGGCTACAAACGCACCGAGAGGTTAATAGCACCATACTTCGTGCTGTTATCTTGCTCTGCAAACTCTCTGGTGCGCTGGACACTGGTAAGCGAGAGACGATAATCCTGCCAAGTCAACACCAAGCCGGCCTGGAAATCTCCAACCAGCGACTCTTTGTCAACGCTGTGACTATCTCGAAAAGTGTTCCCATCGAGAAAAATATTCCGTAAGACCGCCCGCGCTTCCACGCCGGCAAAGAGATACCAACCGAAACCTGGAGGCCTGGCGAAATAACTTGAGCCCGGCGAACTCGGCCGAATCAATGGGACACCAAAGTCACTGTGGAGATAACGCCCGAAACGAAGGGTGAGTCCAGTCGCTGCATAGGTCATAACATTGCCGATAGCGCCGCCGAAATGCGGGGTCAGATCCAAACCGAGGGCATCAAGTTGGGTCTCAAACCGCCCCTGCCACTGACGATCGTAGACCAGCAGAATGCCCGGCTCATTCCCCAACTGATGATTTCAGCCCTCCGGACGGGTTGCCCCGCGTAACTTGTGAGCGGAGGTCTGAAGCTGCTCCGCCAGCGAAACAGAGCCAACCATCCCGAGATTCAGCTCAAGCGAGTCGCGCCGATTTCGAAACCTTCCTTCCCCGGATCTCTGGTCGGTAATCAGACCGAGCCCAACATAGAGCCAACCCGCATAAGGGCGATCATCAGGGATCACTTCTTTGCGGGAGATATCCTCAGGGGTAAAGATATTCTGACCAAGCGCATAGCTGACCCGCAGCCTGTCACCTTGATTGAAAACCGGCAGGTGAGCCGCTAGGTTTCGACTCCACAACGGTGCTTCTTTGCCTGGTAGATAGGAAAAACGGAACCCGTTAGTGTAATAACCATCAACCGCTTCATTCAAGCCATCATTTTCGACCTGCATGCTGAAAACTCCGGCATTGTCTGGGGAGTCGCTCAATGGTTCCTCTGCCCAAGCGGGCAGACTGAAGATGCAACCCAACAAGATCCCAAGACAGACCCCCGTGACCGAAGGAAATCCCTCTTGCTTGCGGAAATATATAAATTGAATAGGCCACATGATGGGGGGACCTCAGAATAAAAACACTACACAAAAACTCGCCAACCGACCGCCACCACGAATCACCCTAACCCTTGAGGTGAAATCGACGGTTGCCATGGTTTATGGAAGCATGCCTCAATACCCATCTTCCCGGCGAGCCTGATTTTCAAACCGGGTAAACTCACCGCGGAAGGTCAGGCTGACACTACCGATCGGCCCGTTCCGTTGCTTGCCGATAATAATTTCAGCATCCTTTTCGTGCCCCTGGTCGCAGGAACCATCGCGCTTTTTACAGGCATCGCAGTAAACCGATTCCCGATAAACGAACATGATCACATCGGCATCCTGCTCAATCGCTCCAGATTCGCGCAAATCGGACATCATCGGCCGGCGGTCGGTGCGGCTTTCCAAAGAGCGGTTGAGCTGCGACAGGGCGATAACCGGCACCTCCAGCTCTTTGGCCAGCGCTTTTAACGAACGAGAGATCTCGGAAATTTCCTGCTGACGGTTCTCGGTGGTGCTCCCGCGCATCAGCTGCAGATAATCAACAACGATCAGACCAAGGCCATGTTCAGCTTTTAGCCGGCGGGCCTTGGAACGCAATTCCAGCACCGAAATCGCCGGGGTATCATCAATAAAAAAGGGCGATTCGCTCAGTTGCCCAGCCCCCATGGTCAGCTTCGGCCAGTCCGACTCCCCCAGATGCCCGGTCCGCAAACGACCGGCGTCCACCTTGGCCACCGAACAGAGCATCCGCTGAACCAGCGACTCCTTACTCATCTCCAGGGAGAAGACCACGGCCGGCACCTTGGTGCTGGCATGGGTGGTCGCATACTCCACCACGTTCAAGGCAAAGGCGGTCTTCCCCATCGAAGGACGCCCGGCGATGATCACCAGATCGCCCGCCTGCATGCCGGCGGTCATTTTATCCAGATCGGCATAACCGGTCGGCACTCCGGTGACCAGCTCTTTGCGATCATAGAGCTTCTCGATGGTCTTGAAGGTGTCCTTGAGGATATCTTTGACTGCCGCATAAGAAGGGCTGCTGCGATTCTCTGAGATCTCAAAGATCGCCTTCTCGGCTCGATCGAGGATCATATCCATATCCCCGCCTTCGTAGCCGCTGGTAGCGATCTCAGTCGAGGCCTTGATCAGCATGCGAGCCACTGACTTTTCTTTCACCAACTTGCAATAGTAAACAATATTAGCGGCGGTCGGTACATAATCGACCAGAGTCGCAAGATAGGTGCTACCACCGACATCTTCCAACTCATTCCGCTCTTTGAGAACAGCGGTAATCGTCACCAGATCAGCCGGTTCGTTTTTCTCAGACAACGAAATCAGAGCTTTAAAAATCTTGCGGTGACTCTCACGATAAAAATCATCCGCAGTGAGAAATTCCAGAGCCCGGTTGAGTGCTTCATTTTCCAGCAGCACCCCGCCCAGCACCGACATTTCGGCTTCCAGGTTCTGGGGTGGCAAACGATGTCCGCGACTTTCTTCCATAACAACTCCTGCTCGATATTTTAAGCTGGCAGAATAACAGAGGCGTGCCAAATAAAAAAGCGGAAGACCGTTTGGCCTTCCGCTTCAGCGACTTAACTATCTACCAGCGAACAGGAAAATCAGGCTTCCTCTTCGGCGTTGACAACCACCTTCAGCTCAGCAACCACACCGGCATCAAGCTTGACGTTGACAACATGCTCGCCGAGTGACTTGATCGGCTCAGCAAGCTGAATTTTCTTCCGGTCGATTTCAATGCCGGCGCCCTGCAGCTTGGCTTCCAGGTCCATCGAGGTGACCGAACCGAACAGCTTGCCTTCTTCACTGGCACGCTGGGTGAACTCACAGGTCACCGCTTCAACGCGAGCCTTGATCGCCTGGGCGTCCTTGGTGGCTTTTTCCAGTTTGCGGGATAACTGACGCTTCTGGTGCTCAAGTTCCTTGACATTACGGGGATCGGCGACAACGGCCAATCCCTTGGGGAGCAAGTAGTTGCGGGCATAGCCAGGTTTGACAATGACCTGGTCACCAATCACGCCGAGGCCGTCGACATTTTCTTGCAGAATAATATTCATGAGTCTCCTCCGTATACTGAATCGAGTGTTTAGATATCTTTTTTCCGAGGCCGGCGGAAATCGATCCAGAGATCGAAAACCCCGACACCGGTTATAATTAACGGCAGCGGGTTAAGGATGAACACCATCACATAGATCATCCCTTTGAGTATCGGCGGATAAGCTTTCCGCTGTAAAAAGTTGCTGACCACCGCCAGCCCCTGCAAAAAGTAGAGTGGCAGCAAAACAGCCAGCAGATTGCGACCGACGCTACCCAGCTCGGCAACCGGCACAAGCAGGGCAAAACCGGAGGCAATCAAAAGCCAGATGAGTCCGGCCGGTAACCGCCAGCGAATAAACTCAGGCCCGTAAATCTGGTAATGGTCTTTTTTAATGCGCTGCAGCAGCGTCAAACATACCATTTGCACCAGCAGCACACCCGCCAGGTAAAGCCCGTAAAATGATTGCTGGATAAAATCGGCGATCTGCTTGACCAGCTCGCCCATCTCCTGCAGCTGCGATTCAGCTAACCCGGCTTCTCGGTAGATCTTCATTGCCTGATCAATTTCGGTCTGCAGCAGCTTGGCGATCAAGGCATCGAACTGCAGTTCGCCGCCAAACACTGCAGCGGCCATCATCATGACCACCAGCCCGGCGGAAGCCAAAGCCGAATAGCAGATTGCCCGATCCCAGGACAACCGCTGTCTAAGCAGCCAGGGCAACAGCAGTGAAGCGCCGCCGAACAGCCCTAGATAGGCAGTCAGAGTGAACAACGGTGTTAACTGCAACAGCAGCAGACTGACCACTGAGACCACCACCAGTCCGGCCTGCCAGCCGAACCGCAGGCTCAAATAGGCAGCAGCAACCGGGGTTAACAGATTAAACATAGCCCCGGCAACACCGAGCCAACTCGCGCCGAGAAAAAAGGCGAGAGTCACACCGATGCCGACTGCTGTCAGCAGTACAGCTTGTCCATTCATCGGCTGCGGTTCTTATCCGCTGTCTAGTCGACGGCGTGCGACTGGGTGTACGGTATCAGCGCAATCTGCCGAGCATTCTTGATCGCTTCGGCCAGCTGACGCTGGTGGGCTGCGCAGGTGCCGGAAATCCGCCGCGGAACAATCTTGCCGCGCTCCGACAGGTAGTATCGCAGGGAATTGACATCCTTGTAATCGATCGACTGCGCCTTGTCTGCACAGAAACGGCAGATTTTACGGCGACCGAAGCGACGGCGAGGAGCTCCGGATGAAGGACGACTTGGTTTTTCGTAGGCCATGATATTTACTCCTTGATTGCTATGGAAAATTACTCTTCTTCTTCGGCAGAAACAGCTTCCTCACCGACAGCCTCTTCAACCACCGGCTCTTCAACCACCGGCTCAGCAACGCATTCGCCTTCGAAACGAACTGTAAGGAAGCGCAACACCTTCTCATCCAGACGCAGGCGACGCTCGTATTCAGCAAGCACCAGCGGCTCGGCACGGAAAAGGGTCTGCACATAGCAACCACGTTCAACCTTATTAATCGGGTACGCCAGCTTGCGGACGCCCCAGTTGTCCAGCTTGTGGATCTCAGCGTTCTGGCCAGTCAGAACCGCCTGGAACTTGTCCACCAGAGCAGTCAGCTCATCGGCGACCACTTCAGGATGAACGATGTAGAGAGCTTCGTAATTTCTCATCAGTGTTTCTCCTTACGGATTAAGCAGCCCCGGAACCCTTCCGGAGCAAGGATCTTTCACCAAAGCCCCCATGGCTTTGGACGAAACACGAATTTTTAGCACAATCGCCCCTTAGGTTCAAGAGCTTTCTCAGGATAAAAGCGGCGCGAAACAAACTATTTAGGCGTGAAGCCCGCACAGATGTCTCCGCTCTGGCAACGCCCGCCTAAATCGGTTCTTGGTTTTGGAATGAGTTTTCACTTTTTCTTGCACAGTCCCTTAAGTATCATAAAGCTTTTTCAGGCCGCATTCCTGGCGTTATTAAAGGTGCAATGCGATGATGGCATCCAAACCAACTGTAAAATTCATTTTTTTTGCCAGTTTTCTCCGCTGCGGGGCAATCCAGATTGCCGCCATGCTACTGCTGATCAGTGCTGCTTCAGCCCAATCATCTGCCTTGCTAAAGGCCGCTGAACAAGGCAACGCCAACGCCCAATACCAACTGGCCATCGACCTTCTAAAGGAGCAAGGGTCGCCACCGAATTACCCGCAAGCGGTTGCCTGGCTGCAACGGGCAGCAGAACAGGGTCACAGCCAAGCTCAGTACAGTCTGGCGTTGCGATACCTGTTCGGTCAGGGGGTCAAAAAGAACCCGCAAATGGCCGTCGGTTTGCTGAAGCCGGCGGCGGAAAAGGGTTTGGCGGATGCTCAATTCAGTTTAGGCCTGCGCTATTTGTGGGGCCAGGGCGTCAAGAAGGACCCTGCCGAAGCGGGTTCCTGGTTTCGCCAGGCAGCAGCCCAGGGCCACCAGAAAGCAGCTGAATCTTTAGCTAAGCTACCAAGCAAACAAGCCGGCCCTGAGCCTGCGATGGTTGAGCCTAATGACAGCGAACAGTTAATTGCTGCTTATGTTCAAACGGTTATAGCAGGGACTGAAGGCAACCTGAGCAGGCGCGAAACAAAGTTGCAATTAGAAGAAAAAATGACCGCCGCCGAAGTGATGCTCGCCCTGCAAAGAGTTATCAAGCACAAGCAAAACCAACTAAATGAAGGGGCCCTGATAGAAAGGTTCGCCAGGCTGGCGGAACAGATGGAGAGCGCGGAAGATTTTTTTCTCGCTGGCAATCGCCTGGTAAAAACCGGCGACTTGTCGTTAGCGATTGCCGCCTATGAAAAATCGCTGCAGCTGGCCCCAAACAGTATCAGCAGTCACAGAAATCTGGCTTCGGCCTATGTCCATAACGGCGAAAACCGCAAAGCCTTGGAGATGTTGCGCAGAGCGATCGAGCTGGGCCCCGGTCAAGCAACAATGCATGCCAGCCGCGGGCTGATTTTTTTCCTTGAGGGCGAACTTATCGCGGCACTTGCTGAATACCGCCAAGCCGCCAGCCTCAATCCCGGCATCGGCTGGATCTACTCGGACATGGCGGAGATTTTTCGCCAGCAGCAGAATTATCCTGCGGCCTGGAAGGCGATCCGTCAGGCGGAGTTGCTGGGCTTCGCAAATCAACGCATCAGCAGTCGGCTGTCCGGCCAGGCCCTCGCTGACGAAATCAGCCTGCAAGAGGCCTTGCAGGCCGATATGCATCTGCGCCAGTTGGTTCTAGCCACTCGGCAAGCGGCAGCAACCGCTCTACAAGAACTGCAGAGCGGCAAAGACTTCAGTCAATTGGCCCAAACCCTTTCGCTGGAGCAATACCACCGCAACGGCGGCTATTGGGGGCCCTACCGACCAGAGCAGTTTGCTGTGCAATTCACCAGCGTGCTGAACGAGCTTGCGCCACTTGACTACAGCCCGATCATTGAAACCGATGTCGGCTTCCACATTCTGCAAAAATTTCCGGTTTTCCCCGAGCTCATTGCTGAGCGCTAAAAAGCCTGCAAAGCGGCAGTCACTCGGCTGGCGGCTTACTCGAAAAATGAGTATGCAGATGCTCCTCATCCTCATGTCCCGGGTGTAAATGATCATGAAAACCGGTTTGCGGTCGATGACAATGCTCGGCCGTGTCGGCACCATGGGTATGGGTGTAGGCATGCGGGTGAGCATGATCGTGTTCATGTGGGTGGCTATGAACCAGGTTACCATGGCGATGGGGATGGTCATGCAGGTGATGGTGGGTATGGCTGTGCTGATGTTGATGCTGCAGTGCAAGGATTTCCCGCGAACGCTGCTGCTTATAGCCAAGCGCCAGCAGATTGAGTGACTTCTGGCTCTGGTCGGCCAGAAAATCGGCGGTCGGATAATCTTCCAAAATCATACCGCGATGCATCACCAGGGTTCGTTGGGTCAGCTCGGCAACCAGAAAGGGGTCGTGGGTGACCAGAATCCGGGTCTGCGGCAGCTCCTTAAGGATCTCCAGCAGCAGCTCCTCCCCTTGCGGATCAAGCCCGGCGGTCGGCTCATCGAGGATCAGCAGTTCCGGCTGCATGCTCAAGATGGTCGCAATCGCCAGCCGTTTGCGTTCCCCGCCGGAGAGCTGCAATGGCACCCTATGGTGGTAATCGCTCAGCCTGACCCGCCGCAGAGCCTCATCGACCCGGCGCTCGACTTCCGCCGCCGGCAGACCGAGCTGACGAGGGCCAAAAGCAACCTCCTCAGCACAACTGGCGCAAAACAGTTGATCAGCCGGATCCTGAAAAACCATCCCGACCTTGCGCCAAAGCAGTTGCCGCTGCTTTTTGTTCAGCATCCTGCCTTCCAGAGAATGCTCCCCTTCGCCGCTCTGAATTCCCATCAAGCAGGAGAGAAGCGTGGTTTTCCCGGCGCCATTTTCGCCAACAATGGCAACCGACTCGCCCGCATGCAGGGCAAAATCTATTCCGCGGAGCGCCTGAGTGCCATCCGGGTAGCTAAACCGGTAGTTGCCTAAGCCAACCACCGACTCAGCGACATGCGTGTCTGCCACCGGCACAGCAGCTGGCGTTTCCGGAGGCAGGTTGCAGACCTGCTGCGGTGGCAATTCCTGGGTTGCCAGCCCAGCCAGGCGGAAAGAAAAGTCGAGCCCATGCTCGCGCATCGAAGGGGGATGCGCAACCAGCTCGGCCATCGTGTAATCATGATGGATCTGGCCTTGATCGAGAACCACCGCCCGCTGACAAAGCTCAAAAGCAAACAGCAGGTCGTGAGTGATGCAGATCAGGGTTCCCTGATAGTCCCGCAACAGGTCAACCAGGACATTCTCCTGCCCTGGATCCAAATTAGCGGTCGGCTCGTCAAGAATCAGCACCTGTGGTCGCATCGCCAGCAGACAAGCCAGCGCAGCGCGTTTTTTCTGTCCGTAACTGAGATGATGGGAGGGCTTGTAGATCAATCCTTCCAGACCGACTGAGGCCAGCGCCCGACGAACCATAGGCTCGACGTTCGCCAGAACCATCCCCTGGTTCAGCAGACCGAAACAGACATCATCGTAAAGGGTGGAGCAGAACAGCTGATCATCTGGATCCTGAAACAGCACCCCGATCTCCAGGCGGGCCCGTTGCAGGGGCTCTCCAGTCAGCGATTTTCCCTGATAGATCAGTTCACCCTGCTGGACCGCCAGCAGGCCGTTGAGGTGCCGAATCAGCGTTGACTTACCGGAACCGTTTTGGCCAACCAGGGCGATCCGGTCTCCGGCGGCAATGCTCAGGTCGATACCACGCAAAGCCTGCTGACCGCCGGGATAGCCGAAATGCAGATCGCGGATTTCAAACTGCGCCGGGCCAGCAAAATTGATCGGCGGAAGGCGGTTTAAATCATGCATTCCCTATCCCTCCAACCAGAAGCGATCAAGGCAGACGAGAGTCAGACCAAGCAACAACCAGCAAGCGGAGTGCAGCCAATCGGCTTTGGTCACAACGAAATAGGCTGGAGCCGGAAAACGCCCTTGATAACCCCGCGCCAGCATGGCGTCATAGACCCGGTGGGTGCGCTCAAAACTACGCACGAACAACATGCCGAGAAAATTGCCCATCACCCGCAGGGTTTCGATGCTGGTTTGGCGCTGAAAGCCGCGCACCTGCATTCCCGTTGCCATCCGCCGCGCCTCTTCCAGAAAGACAAAAATGTAACGATGCGCCAGCAGAATCATCTGCCCGACCTTTTCAGGCATGCCGAGACGGGTCAGGCCTTCGACTGTGCGTGGCAGTGATGCGGTTGCCAGCAGCGGCTCCATCAGTAGAGCAACGGCGCAAGCTTTGCCGGTGATCGCCAGGGCCAGCTGCAGGCCACGCAGGTTAAACGACAGGAAATTCAGACCGGAAAAGCTCAGCAGAACATCGCCGGGGAGAGTCGCCGCGGTCAACGGCATGATCAACAGAAACATCGAAAGAAAACCGCTCATCGCTAGCAGGCGTCGCAGCGAACGGGCCAAGGGCAGTCGCGCCAGCAGCACGGCAGCAAAAGCCAGCACCACGGCAATCAGCGCGGACCAGGGAGAACGGGTCGCTACCACCAGAAAGGCGAAGCCGAGCAACGCCACCAGCTTGAAGCGAACATCCCAGCGATGAAACAACGAATCCCCCGCTGAGTCGGCATCGATCACCGGTACCGACCAATCCCGCTCCTGCTGCACCTTCTGCTGCCCAGCGACAGCAGATTTCAGCATGCGCAGCGCCAACCACCAGAAAGCGCCACACAACAGAGCACCGACCAGCAGATACATCATCGGCAGCTGGATGACCTGGGCTTCGTTCATTCCGGCAGCCTACCCCATAGCCCCGAGTCGCTGGGCAAGCAGCTCAGGCTTAACGCGATACAGGAAGGAGACGGTGAAAGCACTCATTAGTCCTTCAACGACAAAGACCGGCAGATGGGCCAGCAGCGCCAACTTCATCACGCCGAAGAAATCCTCCCCGCCGGTGGCCAGCAAGAGCGCCAGCAGCGTGGCGGCCAGCAGGGTACCGCCGCCGCCGGCCAAGCCACCGATTATTACATGCTGCTTCTGCGTTTCACCGCGCAGTCGGTTGAATAACAGTCCGCAAAGCAGCGCCGGAATCCCCATCATCAGGGCATTAGCGCCCAATGCAGTCAAGCCACCGAACTGAAAGAGCAGACTTTGCAGCAGCAGGCCGAGCAAAATCGCCAGAAAAGCAGCAGGCCCCAGCAGGACCCCCACCAGACCCGGGATCAACAGGTGGACGCTGGTCGGTCCAAGCGGCACGTGGAGCAGAGAAGAGACAAAAAAGGAGGCAGTCACCACCGCCACCTTCGGCAGATCCTCATTGGCGGTTTGCTTTAGGCTCCAAGCGGCTATCGCCAAACTGGCAACACCAGTGCCAAGGGCAACGCTGATCGGCAGGACACCGTCGGAAATATGCATCTATGAGTTCTCCTGAGCTGATTTTTTACGGGCGGCAAGCCAGCCGATAATGCCGAAGATACCAACGATATAACCGATCCCAGCGATGATTTGGGTTGCTCCGGGGCTATTCAATTCCTCCCGCTGGGCGGCCACCTGACTCTCAAGACGTCGTACTCTACGTTGCAGCGCGGCATTCTCCTGCTGCAGTTGCTGAGCTGTCGACTCAGTTGCCGTTGGCTGAATTGTCGCAGACAGGGGGCAAGCCAGAAACAGGGTAAGCAGCAAGGCAGCCAGGCAGCAGAGTTGACGGAAACTGGTCATAATTCATTCTTTCAGGGCAGCTTTATTAAGTAAAAAGGTGTTTTTATGTCCCATCCCTGCATCAATCACCAAAGTGAGGTCGTCAGTTTCAGGAGCCTTGAATTGATAGAGTCCCGCTTGATCGGTCTGCCCTTCCAGCAGCGTCAGCTGCTGGCTATTCAAGACCAGAACCTTGCCATTCACTACCGGCTGACCATTGGGAAAATAGCTTTCCGCATAGACGATTCCTCCCTCGGCATAGGCAAAAATATTCACTTTATGTGCCATGCCGGTGGCAGGAAAAGATAAGACCGTTAACAGGGAAACTATCAGCCGTCGAATCAGCAGCGAGTTCAGCATTTATTCCTTCCCTAATCCATATCGCGGGTGAAAACCCAATAGACGGCGCCGATTTCCACCGCTTTGTCTTCGCCATTGTGCGGGAGCGTCCAGCCTGCCCTGCTGAGGGCGGAAAAACCCCACCAGCCGGAGCGCGGCAAGGCATAGTGAAAGACCCCGTTGGCATCCGCCTTGACCACCTGAGTGACATAGGGGCCGGCCGGGGGAACCACAATGGCGGGGTTATTCGACGATTCGTTCAGATACTCCACCTCAACCTCAGCAAAGGCGAGCGGTTTTCCCTGCAGTAAGACCTGCCCGGAGAAGAGATTGTTGGTCCAGAGCCCGTAAGGCCGCGATAAAGGAACAATTTCGGTCTCCAGACCGACCGGCTGGTCCCAGCTATCCTCCAACCCCAGGGCATTGACGCAGACTTTGGTGTAATGCACGATGAACAGGTCTTCGGCGGGCTCCCAGTAGGGTTGCGGCTCAATGAAAAAGGTGTAATCACCCGGACGCTTGATTTTGAATTCGCCACGCCAGAAAGTGAATTGACGTTGTTGTTCGGTGTTTTTACCCTTCACCGGACGAAGCAGTTCAAGCAGGTCCTGACGCTTTCCCCCTTGCATCACGCCGAACCGTTTCGGTTTGGCCATTTCCATGTAGTGCTGCTCCATGGGGTGGATAAACTTTATCGCCAAAGGCAAGGTCAGGGTTTCCCCGGCGGTGACGATGTCGTCCGCTGGGATAACGGCCCCGAAATGAGCCTGACTGGGGGTGGCAAGCAGAGTAAATAACAGCAAAATGACAATTGAATGCATATTTTCTTTGCCTCTGTTGTTGATAAAGGTCAGATAGAATGAGCAGGATTCATACCAAGTGCTACGTTTTTCCAGTTAGTAACACCCCAAGCCTAGCGGGTATCCAGATAGGTGTCAAAAAGTTTGTGCCACGATATTAATTTTCGTAGCACGGAAGGCAAAAAAAATCCCCCGCTCTATTGACGGGGGATTCTGTTCAAATAAATGTTGAAAGGCTAAACGTTAAACCGGAAATGCATCACATCGCCGTCAACGACTCGATATTCTTTGCCCTCAAGCCGCAGCAAGCCTTTTTCTTTTGCGCCTGCCTCACCACCGGAACTGATGTAATCAGCGTAGGCAGTGACCTCGGCACGGATAAAGCCTTTTTCAAAATCGGTATGAATGACCCCAGCAGCTTGCGGGGCGGATGCCCCGTCAGTCACGGTCCAAGCGCGAACCTCTTTGACCCCGGCAGTAAAATAGGTGATCAGTCCGAGCAGCTTGTAACCGGCATGAATCATCCGATCGAGACCAGATTCGTCCAAGCCCATCTCCTGCAGAAAATCACTCTTTTCACCAGCATCCAACTCGGCGATTTCCGACTCGATCTTGCCACAGATGGTGACCATCTCTGCCCCTTCGACTGCAGCATGGTCACGCACCTTTTGCACAAAAGGATGGGCGCCCTCAAGGTCGTCCTCAGCCACATTCGCGACATAGAGGACCGGTTTAATGGTGATCAGACAGAGTTCAGCGATGATAGTTTTTTCATTCGCATCAAGAGCAACCGACCGTGCCGGTTTGCCGTCGTTTAAAGCTTCGCTGACCCTCTCCAATATCGATACTTCGAGCTGAGCATTCTTATCGCCACTTTTGGCAAGCTTCAAGCTCTTCTGCAAGCGTTTTTCAACTGTCTCTAAATCTGCCAGATTCAGTTCGGTCTGTATGACTTCAATATCGCGCAGAGGGTCGACACTTCCGTCGACATGTACGACGTTATCATCTTCAAAGCAACGGACAACCTGAGCTATCGCATCTACCTGACGGATGTGACCAAGGAATTTATTACCAAGACCTTCACCCTTGCTGGCACCCGCGACCAGGCCAGCAATATCAACAAATTCCATGCTGGTCGGAAGAATTGCCTGCGGTTTTACTATTTCAGCTAGTTGATCCAAGCGCTTGTCCGGCATCGCGACCACACCAACATTCGGCTCGATAGTACAAAAGGGATAGTTGGCTGATTCGGCGCCGGCAGAGGTGATGGCATTAAAGATGGTCGACTTACCAACATTCGGCAGACCAACGATACCGCATTTAAAACCCATAATTTTTATTCCTGTAAAAGACCGATAGCCGGAGCAAAAGCCCCGGCTATCGGATTGAGCGAATATTACCTCAAAAACTCTTAGACGAGCAGCGGTGCAATAACCAGCGCGACAACGCTCATCAGCTTGATGAGGATATTCATGGCCGGACCGGAGGTGTCCTTGAAGGGATCGCCGACGGTGTCGCCGATAACGGCAGCAGCGTGAGCGTCGCCGCCTTTGCTTTCACCTTCGAGGGAACCGCTTTCAATGTATTTCTTGGCGTTATCCCAAGCACCACCACCGTTAGACATCATCAGTGCCAGCAGCACACCAGCCAAAGTCGCCCCGGCGAGCATACCGCCAAGAGCTTCTTTGCCCATGATTAAGCCCATGAGCACTGGAGCGACAACCGCAACCACGCCGGGCAGAACCATCTCTTTAAGGGCAGCCTTGGCGGAGATGTCAACACATTTCTGCGAGTCCGGTTTGACGCCTTCCTTGCCTTCGAGAAGACCTGGAATTTCACGGAACTGACGACGGATCTCGTCAACCATCATGCCGGCAGCACGACCGACCGAGGTCATGGTCAGAGCGCCGATGAAGAACGGCAGCGCGCCACCGATCAGCAGGCCGATAACCACCTTTGGCTCAATCAGATTGATCGTCTTCAGACCGACAGTCGTTGCGTAAGCGGAAAAGAGAGCCAGGGCGGTCAGCGCTGCCGAACCGATGGCGAAACCCTTGCCGATAGCAGCAGTAGTGTTACCGATAGCGTCAAGGCCATCAGTGATTTTACGGACATCGGGACCAAGAGCAGCCATCTCCGAGATACCACCAGCGTTATCAGCGATTGGACCGTAAGCATCGACGGTCATGGTGACGCCGACGGTCGCCAGCATGCCGACAGCCGCGATACCGATACCATAGAGACCGGCAAAGTTGTTAGCAACAAAGATAGCGATACAGATGATGACGATCGGTAGAGCACAAGACTCAAGACCGACAGCCAGACCATGGATGATGTTGGTGGCAGGGCCGGTCTTGGACGCTTCAGCAATCCGGACAACCGGAGCATGGGCAGTATAGTACTCGGTAATCTGACCGATAGCGATACCAGCGATGGTCCCGGCCAGCACAGCCCAGAAAACACCTGTGTTAATCCCCAGCGCCTGAATAACAAAGAATGCCGCCACCAGAAAGCCGCCAGCGGCAACGAAAGTGGTGTAATGCAGCGCTTTTGCAGGATCAATCCCCTTGAGGAACTTCATCGAGAAGATCCCGATGACCGAGAAGATCAGGCCGACCATCGCCATGACCAACGGCAGGATCATGGCACTGGCTTGAACAGTGCTTCCAGCACCAAGCTTGCTCAGCAGTTCCGGACCAGCGGCAGCAGCGATCGCCATGGTAGCGATGATTGAACCGACATAGGATTCGAAGATATCAGCGCCCATACCGGCGGTGTCACCAACACAGTCACCGACGTTATCAGCGATAACGCCTGGGTTACGTGGATCGTCTTCCGGGATCCCCGCTTCAACCTTACCAACCAGGTCAGCACCGACGTCAGCAGCCTTGGTGTAGATGCCACCACCAACCCGGGCAAACAGAGCGATGGAGGAAGCGCCCATGGCGAAACCATTGATGTATTTGGCAGTTTCAATGTTGCCGCCAAAGTAGATGTAAGCAACTCCAACACCGACCAGACCAAGAGAGGCAACAGCCAGACCCATAACGGCGCCGCCGTTGTAGGAAACCTCCAGAGCCTTTGCTTGACCTTCTGCGCGAGCCGCTTCACAGGTTCTAACATTGGCCCGGGTCGCAGCCTTCATGCCGATAAAACCACAGGTCATAGAGCAGATTGCGCCGCCAAGAAATGCCAGGGCGGTCTGATAGTTCATGCCGACAGCGATCAGCACAAAAACAACCGCTATGAAAATCGCCAGCACCCGGTACTCTCGATTAAGAAAAGCCATAGCACCCGAATGAATATCTTCGGATATTTCGCGCATTCTGTCATTGCCGACAGGCTGTGCCTTGACGATGTTGTAGACCACAATCGCGATGACAAACCCAATCGCTCCCAGAATAGGAGCCCACATCTGCAGTTCCATCTGTTCCTCGCCTCTCTTTTAGTGTTTAAGGTGAATCCAGCAGGTTACAATTATTGAAACGGTTCATTGCCGCAAGCGCTCCCTCTTCGAGGATCGCTTCGGCGGCATCAGCAGCCAAATCGAGTAACTGGGGCAGCAGTTTACGCTCTTCAGGGGAATAACGGCCCAACACATGGCTGGTCACATCACCCCGCTCCGGTCGGCCGATACCAACCTTGAGACGAATAAAATCTCTGCAGCCAAGGATCGCAACAATGTCGCGCATGCCGTTGTGGCCACCGTGACCGCCATCCGGCCTGATCCGCAATCGACCGAAGGGTAGATCCAGATCATCGTAGATGACAATCAAATCCCCCGGAACGATTCCGAGGGATTTATAAGCAGCATTGACGCTGGCGCCGCTGCGGTTCATGAAGGTCTGCGGCAGCAGGATGGTGGTTTCTTCGCCAGCCGCCCGGCCGACTCCATAAAGCCCCTGATAGCCCTTTTTCTTTAAGGCAATGTGGTGCCGTTCGGCAACCCGGTCGGCCACCTGAAACCCTGCATTGTGGCGGGTTCGGGAGTATTGATCTCCCGGATTCCCCAGCCCGACCAGTAATTTCACAGCAGCCTCGCTTGTGCAGTGAGTAATTATTCTGCGGCGGCTTCGCCTTCAGCGGCTTCAGCAACCTCAACACCCTCTTCACCCTCTTCAGTTTCCTCAACCTCTTCCTTATGACCCTTAACGGTAATCACAGTAAAGTTGACGTCGTGAGGGATCTCAACACCTTCAGGAACCACAACCTCATCGACGTGGAAAACATCACCGATCTTCAGTTCAGACACATCAATATCGAATGACTGAGGAATTGCGGTCGGCAAGCAGATGACTTCCAGCTCATGACGAATAAGCTGCAGGATTCCACCCTCTTTCTCACCGAGAGAGGTGCCAACAGTGTGAACCGGAACCATGAAGTGAACCTTTTTCTGCACATCGATGGCATGAAAATCAGCACAGACCATGGTCCGGCGGATAGCGTGCAGGTCCAGATCCTTAAGCACGACAACCTTGCCCTCAACTTCAGGAGCTCCCTTCAGCGTGAGCAGGGTATTCCAGCCCGCTTCTGTAGCAATCGCTTGCTCCAGCGCTTTCGGCTCGAAGGAGATTGCAGTCGGCTCCATGCCTTTACCATAAACAACAGCCGGGACCTTGCCGGCAACACGCAATTGGCGTGCGACACCCTTACCGGTGTTCTCACGAATTTCCACATTCAGTTCTGCTTGAGCCATCTATCTATCCTCCATCTTTTAGGAAACTGGCTTTTTAAAATAGTCGCTCTGCCGATCTAGACAAACAGCGAGCTGACCGATTCGTCGTTATGGATCCTGCGGATCGCTTCTGCGAGCAGGTGGCTGACGCTCAGCCCGTGCAACTTAGAGCACTGCTCAATTTTATCCTGGGCCGGAATGGTATTGGTGACAATCACCTTCTGCAGCGGACTGGCCTCGATCCGATCCAGGGCCGGACCGGAAAGCACTCCGTGAGTGGCGCAGGCATAGACCTCGGTGCCCCCTTCGGCCTGTAGCGCCTGAGCGGCGGTACAGAGGGTGCCGGCAGTATCGATCATGTCATCGATAATCACGCAGACCTTGCCTTTGACCTCACCGATAATATGCATGACCTCGGAAACGTTCGGTCCGCTACGCCGCTTATCGATGATCGCCAGGCCGGCATTCAAGCGTTTCGCAAAAGCGCGCGCCCGCTCGGTGCCGCCGGCATCCGGAGAAACCACGACCAGGTCGGCAGCATTCGGCACAAACTTGCGGATTTCGTCGAGCATTACCGGAGCCGCATAAAGATGATCAACCGGAATATCAAAAAAGCCTTGAATCTGCCCGGCATGCAAGTCCATCGTCAGCAGGCGATCGATACCAGCCACCGACATCAGGTCTGCCACAAGCTTAGCGGTGATCGGTGCCCGTGGCGTTACCTTGCGATCCTGCCGCGCATATCCGAAGTAAGGAACAACTGCGTTGATCCGTTCTGCCGAAGCCCGCTTGAGGGCATCAACCATAACCAGCATTTCCATCAGGTGGTGGTTAGCCGGTGCGCTGGTCGACTGGATGAGGTAGACATCCCTTCCACGGACATTTTCCCCAAGTTCCACCATAATCTCACCGTCAGAAAAAGCCTTTACCTTGGCCTCACCAAGGCTGACGTTGAGATGCTTACAGATCTCACGAGCGAGTGGCTCATTGGAATTTCCGGCGAAAAGCTTGATCATGCTCACAGAAGCTGTCCCCTTCGAGTCTGAGTGGAAAAGACGCAAAAACGGTTAGGCCATGTCGACACCATGACCTAACCAGTGATCCCTTACTGATACCTGAATCAGTGGGTAAAAGGTGGATGAAGAGTGCAAGTGCTTGGATTGAATGAGTGCTTCAAAAATCTAAGCGGCACCCAAAGGTTCAGCGGTGATTTTTGGAGTGCTCAGGCAATTCAATGACTTGTGCTATTCGCCGCCGGTTACTCACTGATTCAGGTGATATATAAAACCGCAAACCAAGCCGAAAGTCAGGCGGTTTTCAGTTCCTGTCGGCCCCCTCCACTCGCAGACGTTCAGTCCGCCCTTCTTATATATAATAAATCAGCGCTCGCTCTGCTTCGAATCCTGGCGAAGCTTGCTATATTTTTATGGCTGGGGCGCCAGGATTCGCCCACTCCGTCACCGACATCCTGTCGGTTCCTGCGTCGGCTCCCCTGCGCTCGCTGCCGCGGCCGTCCTGGCCGCTTTTCTGACATTAAGTCAGCGCTCGCTCCGCTTCGAGTCCTGGCGAAGCTTGCTATATTTTTATGGCTGGGGCGCCAGGATTCGAACCTGGGAATGCCGGAATCAAAATCCGGTGCCTTACCGCTTGGCGACGCCCCATCATGAACAACCACAGCTGAGATCATCTCTCAGACCGGCCGTTTTACAAGGATCAGCCCCGCCTGTCAACCAGAAATCACCGGCAGCCCAGGGCCTAAATCGGCCGGGCCGGGCAAACGAACCAATCGTATTTTTCTGCCAGCAGTCGGCCTGCATGCTCGGCGACGGCAAAGTCTCTGAAAACACCGAATACCGTCGCACCACTGCCTGACATCAGTGAGCCGAGCGCGCCAGATTCAAGCAGTTGCTGCTTAATCTCACCGATCACCGGATAACGCGGTAGCGTCACCCGTTCCAGATCATTATATAAGGCGGCGCAAAGATCGTCCCTGCTCACGACAGAAAACCTTGGAAGGTTAGCCAGTTCGCCCCCTCTTGTCAACTCTAAACTTTGGTATACCCAGGCCGTCGAAACGGCAATTTTCGGGTTCACCAACAGATAGGCAACCTCCGGCAATTCAGGCAGCGACTGCAGACTGGTGCCAATGCCGGTTGCCCAGGCAGGAACAGCATGAATAAAGAACGGCACATCGGCTCCCAACTGAGCGCCGAGCGCCATTAATCGCTCTTTTCCAAGGCCCAGGTCGAGCAACTCAGCAAGACCACATAAAACCGAGGCAGCGTTTGAAGAACCACCGCCAAGACCAGCGGCAACCGGAATCTGTTTGTCGATCGCAATCTCGACCCCCAATTCAAGATTGGCATTGTTTAAAATCAGCCGAGCGGCCCGCGCAGCAATATTCTCTTCACCTGGGGCCAAGCCAACCCCGGCACAACTGACCCGAACCCCCGGCTCATCAGACAGGCGAATCTGCACTTGATCACAAAGATCAACCCGCTGCATCGCCATCGCCAGCTCGTGATAGCCGTCCTCACGGCGACCCAGCACATGCAAACAAAGATTAATCTTTGCCGGCGAAGAAAAAATCTGCTCTTTCACGACAAAACTCCTCAAAACTTTCCAAAACAGAAGGCGCGTATCATTCCGCAGCCCGGGTTTGATGTCAAGCCAGCAGATAAATAAGTAGAACAGCATCCACCAGAACCGCATTCAGCCACCGGCCTGCAGCAATCAACCGCACCAAAACCTGTTCTAGGCTCGCCGGCAGCGGCTCCCAGCGCTGGCCAGTTTTCGCCATAGCGGGCCAACCATGGCCACACCCGCAGATTAAACCAACATAACAAAATGACGTAAAGTCGCTAACTGTCTGATTTCACATAAGACAAACAATTTAAAAACGGCTTTCTAAAAGTGGCATCATCCTTGCCATAGTATCAGTCTCCCAGTTGGCAAAATAGCATTTTAAAAATCAACCAGCTGGTGACCCAAATCTAAATAAAAGCCTTGGATGTATGCATTTAAAAATTATCAGAATGGCCCTACTGCTGCTGTTGCTGACAGTCCCGGCACATGCAGAACCGCGGGTCATAAAACTCAGCTCACCGACCGACCTGGAAGATTCTTTGGCCCCGGCCAAGCGCTACTTAGGGAAATTGATCGAAGAACGATCGGGTGGCCGAATTCGGGTGGAAATGACGACCCACCCCAGGGTAGAGAGTACTGGCCACTTGCAAAGGCTCCTCGAATCCCAGGTTGAGCTGAGTCTGTGCAGCATCGAACTGCTCAGTGACCATTTGCCACTCCTCGACCTGTTCGAGTTACCATTTTTGTTCCAGGGGCGGCAGCATCTTTACGCTGTCCTGGAAAGCAAGCTCAGCGAAAAGATATTTATCACCACCGAAGCCAGTGGCTTTCAAGCCCTGGCACTTTGGGATCGAGGTTTTCGCCAACTGCTGGCCGCGCAACCGCTGCCTTCCGCACTACAGGGCAAAGCTCTTAGACTGACAGCAGGCGGACGGCTCACCAGTGAACCTGTGCCGCAGCCAGCAGCTGAGCAGGCATCCCGGGCAAAGATCCTCGATGTTGAATTACAAGAGCTCAGCCAGTTGCCCGATATCGAGCACTATAGCGATCTGTCCCTGAGCGGCCACGCGGTCAGTGGCGAACTGCTGCTGGCAAACCAAAGCTTTTGGCAGCAGCTGCCGCGCGATCTGCAGGTGATCATTGCCAGCGCAATCGAAGACGCCACCCGTTACGCCAGGGAGCTGAGTTTGCAGCAGGAAGAGGAGCAGCTCAAGAGCATTGCCACGGCTGGCAGACTGCACATCCATCTGGTGCCGCCAGCCCAGCGCGCGCAGTGGCGCCAGCAGTTGCGAACCCAAAAACAGCTGGGTTCAAAGAGCAGCGCTGCTTTTGAGCATCTGACAGAGCTGATTCGAAATATAGATTATCGATGAAAAACACCCCAAACCGAATTATGGGGTAGAATAGCCAACAACCGTATTTTTTGTCGCTATGGTAGCGACAGCTTGTTCAACACTTCAATAGGGAGAGTAAGATGAAAAAGAACAAACTGATCCTGGTAAGTCTGATGGTTGCAGCCGCTTTTATCGCGTCTGCGACAGTTTCGATGGCTGCCCCCACCGTCATCAAGTTTTCGCACGTGGTTGCTGAAAACACCCCAAAAGGCCAGATGGCCAACAAATTTAAAGAACTGGTCGACCAGCGCCTGGCCGGCAAGGTTGTCGTAGAAGTTTTCCCCAACTCTCAGCTGTTCGGCGACAACAAGGTTCTCGAAGCGATGCTGCTTGGCGACGTGCAGATTGCTGCACCGTCCCTGTCTAAGTTCAACAAGTACACCAAATCTCTGCAGATTTTTGACCTCCCCTTCCTCTTCAAAAACATGGATTCGGTGGAAAAATTCCAGCAGGGTCCGGTCGGTCAGAAGATGCTGATGTCGATGAAGAAGAAAGGTCTGATCGGTCTCGGTTACCTGCACAACGGCATGAAGCAACTCTCCGCCAACAGCCTGATTCGGGTTCCGGCCGATGCCGCCAAGAAGAAGTTCCGTATCATGAGCTCGGACGTTCTGGCTGCTCAGTTCGAGGCGGTTGACGCCATGCCACTGAAGAAGCCGTTCTCAGAGGTTTTCACCCTGCTGCAGACCAAAGCCATTGACGGCCAGGAAAACACCTGGTCGAACATCTACTCGAAGAAGTTCTACGAAGTTCAGCCCTACATCACCGAATCCAACCACGGTGTCCTCGACTACCTGGTCATCACCTCGGCTGAGTTCTGGATGGAACTGCCCGAAGACGTCCGTGCCGAAGTCAAAAAATCTCTCGACGAAGCGATCGCTTTCGGCAACAGCGTTTCCGCCCAGAAAGCCATTGATGATCGCCAGAAGATCATCGACTCCAAACGCTCCGAAGTTGTCGAGTTAACCGACGCTGAGCGTCAGCAGTGGGTCGATGCGATGAAGCCGGTCTGGAAGAAGTTCGAAGGGGAGATCGGTAAAGAGTACATCGACGCAGCGGTTTCGTCGAACTAAGCAATCAAGCTGTTCTGCGTCGCGGACCTCGTTGCCGAGGTCCGCGACTGTTTGTTTCCTAGGGACGATTTTTATGAGGTCTGACATATGTTTAGCCGGATAATAAACGGTATTGAGGAGATGATCATCTGTCTCCTGCTGGCATCCATGACGCTATTGGTATTTTTTGAAGTGGTGATGCGCTTCGGTTTCGGCACCGGGGTGATGTGGGCCCAGGAGTTAACCCTGCATCTCTCGGCATGGATGGTTCTGTTCGGGGTCTCTTACGGAATTAAAGTCGGCGCCCATATCGGCGTTGATGCCCTTGTAAAAATCCTGCCCCCTCTCGTCCGCAGGGTCGTCGGTGGCGTCGCCATCGCTGCCTGCTTGTTCTACTGTGGACTTTTCATTCAGGGATCCTGGGTCTACCTGGAAAAGATGCATATGATCGGTATCGAGCTGGATGACATGCCGATCCCCAAATGGATCGCCCACAGTATTCTGCTGATCGGTATGGTGCTGATAGCCATCCGCTTGGTGATCCTCCTGTGGGGGGTTTTTACCGGCAAAAACGAGGGCTTCACCCTCGCCGACGAAGCCAAGGAAAGTATGCACCTGGCTGAAGAGACTAAAGCTGCTGCCCAGGGAGGTGATTCGGCATGACCACCGCTGCACTGTTTTTCATCCTACTCCTCTGCCTGCTGACAGGCATGCCGATCGCGTTTGCTCTGGGACTGTCCAGTATCACCACGATCCTGCTGTTTTCTTCTGACTCGTTGGCGTCGATCGCCCTCAAGCTACTAGAGGCGCAATCGGAACACTACACCCTGCTGGCGATCCCCTTCTTCATCCTCTCGTCGACCTTTTTGTCGACCGGCGGGGTCGCCACCCGAATTATCAATTTTGCCATCGACTGCGTCGGCTGGATTCGCGGCGGACTGGCGATGGCCTCGGTGCTCGCCTGCATGATCTTCGCTGCAGTCTCCGGCTCATCACCGGCGACAGTCGCTGCAATCGGTTCGATCGTTATCGCCGGGATGGTCAAATCAGGTTATCCGAAAGAGTTCGCCGCTGGTGTCATCACCAACGCCGGGACCCTCGGCATCCTGATTCCGCCGTCGATCGTCATGCTGGTTTACGCCGCCGCGACTGAAGAGTCAGCAGCCCGCCTGTTCATGGCCGGATTCATCCCCGGGATCATGATGGGCACCATGCTGATGCTGGTCATCTACATCGTAGCCCGGATTAAAGGCCTGCCGGCACAGCCCTGGGTTGGCTTCGGCAGTCTGGCCAAATCGAGCTTCAGCGCCAGCTGGGGCCTGATGCTGATCGTCATTGTGCTCGGTTCGATCTACGGCGGCATCTGCAGCCCGACCGAAGCCGCAGCCATTTCTGCTGTTTATGCCTTCTTCATCGCCATCTTCGTCTACCGCGACATGGGTCCTTTAAAAGGAGTTGCCTGGTCGAACGATGGCGACGCGATGCCGAAAACCATCGTCCGCAACCTGCTGCTGACCGCCAAAGCCATGCCGCTGTCGTTGATCCACAAGGACACCAAAAAGGTGCTGATGGATGCCTCCAAGGTGTCCATCATGCTGCTGTTCATCATCGGCAACGCCATGCTGTTTGCTCACGTGCTGACCACCGAGCGGATTCCGCACCACATCGCTGAAATCATCGTCGGCTGGGGCCTTCCGGCCTGGGGCTTCCTGATCGTGGTCAATATTCTGCTGTTGATGGCCGGTAACTTCATGGAGCCTTCGGCGATCCTGTTGATCATGGCGCCGATCCTCTTCCCGATTGCTGTACAGTTGGGGATCGACCCGATTCACCTCGGTGTCATCATGGTTGTCAATATGGAGATCGGCATGATCACGCCGCCGGTCGGCCTCAACCTGTTCGTTACGGCCGGAATAACCGGGGAGAGTATCACCTGGGTGCTGCGAGCGGCACTGCCCTGGCTGATGATCCTGCTGGTCTTCCTGGTGCTGATCACCTATATCCCGCAGATTTCCCTGTTCTTACCGGAATATATCGATCACCTCAAAGGCTACTAGCCGGATAACCGCTATCAAGCCGTGCCCAACTCGCTGGGCACGGTTTGATTCCCCTCGGCAGCACCCTTAAATGAAAAGATGATGACAGCCTCAGCTTCGCTATTTTCGACGCAAGAAGCGTGGGAAAAAAGATAGAAAGGTCGAAGCACAGATGAAGCAGTTGATCCTCATCCTATTCAGTCTGATCCTTACCTGTCAGTCTCCACCCCCGGTCTGGGCCAAACCGATCACCATCAAGTTCAGTCACGTCGTCGACGTGAACACCCCCAAAGGGCAAGCGGCCGAACATTTTAAACAACTGGTCGAGACAAGATCCAACGGCCAGATCCTGGTCGAAGTCTACCCCGATTCATTACTGTTCAACGACAAAGACGTCATGCCGTTGCTGATGAGCAACGCCATTCAGATGGCAGCCCCCAGCTTTGCCAAACTCACCCAGATCGCCCCCAGCCTGCAGCTGCTCGACCTGCCTTTTTTATTCAAGGACAGCTCCCATCTGCATCGCGTGCTTGAGGGGCCGATCGGCGAACAGCTGCTCGCCGCGGTCAGTCGCAAGAACCTGGTCGGGTTGACCTTCTGGGACAACGGCTTCAAACATCTGTCGGCCAACCGACCGTTGCTGAATCCCACAGATGCCGCCGGTTTAAAATTCCGCATCATGCCCTCCAAGGTACTGGAAGCGCAGATCAAAACTGTCGGAGGGAACCCACAGGTCCTCCCGTTTTCCAAGGTTTACAGCGCCCTGCAGCATGGCGTGGTCGATGGTGCCGAAAACCCCCTGTCCAACTTCTACACCCAGGAGTTCTACCAGGTGCAGAGCGATCTGACCCTCTCGGCTCACGGCTACCTCGGTTACCTGGTCGTCACCAACACCTTTTTCTGGACATCATTGAATCCTGAGCATCAGCAACTTCTCAGCCAGGCATTGGCCGAAGCAACTGTTTACGGCAACCGGCTCGCGATAGAAATGGACGAAATCTATCTGCAGAAAATCAAAGATTCGGGAAAAACCCAGGTGCATAGTTTGAGCGCTGAGCAGCGCCTGGCCTGGAAAGAAAAGATGCTGAGCATCTACCCACAATTTTACGATGCCATTGGTAAGAATCTTATCGAAGCTGTGCTGAAAACTGATTAACTCTCTCTCCAACAGTTGTCCCGCCATGAAATAGGGAGGCCGAATCGGCCCCCCTATTTTTTTGCAAATAATATTTAGCGATAAGAAGCTGCCGGAGATTAATCCGCCATCAACATAACCGGCGCTTCTAAATAACTTTTCAGCGTATCCAGAAATTCCGCGGCGTCGGCCCCATCCAGCATGCGGTGGTCAGCGGAGAGGGTCAGGTGCATGACCGGGGCAACGGCAGGTTCACCCTGGTCGTCGACGATGACCTCGCCTTTGACGGTGCCGACCGCTAGCACAGCCGCCTGGGGCGGGGTGATGATCGCGCCGAAGGATTCAACCCCGAGCATCCCCATGTTGCTGATGGTGAAGGTTCCGTCTTCCATATCTTCTTTCTGCAATTGGCCACGGCTGGCTTTTTCGGCCATGACGCCGGCGTCATCGCTGATTTGCCTCAGACTGAGGGTTTCGCAGTTGCGGATGACCGGGTAATAGAGACCATGCTCGGTGGTCACCGCCAGCGCGAGATTGATCGCCTCCTGCTCGACCGCCTCTTCACCGTTCCAGTGGCTGTTGATCCAGGGGTGCTCGAGCAGCGCATGGGTGGTGGCGGCCAAGACAAAGTCGTTGATAGTGAAACCGAGGTCCTTGCGGAAGCGGATCACGTCGGTCATGTCGACGCTCATGCTGACATAAAAGTGCGGGATATTTTTCCAGGCCTCCTCCATTTTCCGGGCCAACAGCCGCCGCACCCGCACCCGGGTATGGTTGCCGCAGGCTGCGGCCTGACTGGTCAGATCGCGCGAGACAGCGACTGCCGCGGGGGTGCGTTCGGCATAGGCACGTTCCACATCGGAGATGACGATCCGGCCGCCGGGGCCGCTGCCGTCAACGAGCTCTAAGGAAAGTTTCAATTCGCGGGCCAGCTTGCGCGCCGCGACCGTGGCAGAAATTCGTGGTGGGACAGCGCTGATCGCCTCATCCTGATCGGGAATAAAGGTGGCGATCACGGTATCAACCGGGGCGGACTCACCAGCCTGCAGCAAACAGCGGCTTAAAACACCGGCCACCGTGGCCTCAAGCTCGATCAGTACCGAGCCTTCTTCAATTTCGGCAAGCACCTCGCCCCGTTGCACCTGCGCCCCCTCGTCAATACACCAGCGACGCAGGGTAGCGGTTTGGATCTGCTCATCAAACTGCGGAATTCGAATCTCTATGGCCATCAAAGTTCTCCCTGATCAGTTCTCCAATTGGCCAGATGGTAGCATATTAATTTTTAAACCGGCAGATCTTTTTCAGCTTTCGCCGAGCGCAATAATCAAGCTTCAGTTTTTTTCTGCCAGGCGGTAGGATAAGCGCCTTCAATGACGGAAAGGAGACCCAACCGATGCTGTTGATCGGGATTGATACCGGTGGAACTTTCACCGACTTTATCTGGCAGGATGGCGATCAAAGCGGTGAATACAAGCTGCTGTCGACGCCGCACAACCCGGCCGAAGCGGTCCTGGCGGGACTCCAACATATCGCCGGTGAACGCGCCTATCAGCTGGTCCATGGATCGACCGTGGCAACCAATGCGCTGCTGGAAAAAAAGGGGGCGCGCACTGCCCTGATCACCAACTGCGGCTTTGAGGACGTGATCGAAATCGCTCGCCAGAACCGCCCGGCGCTCTATGACCTGCAGGTGAAAAAGAATCCGCCCCTGGTCGAAAAAGAGTTGCGCTTCGGCATCCCCGGCCGCATCGGTCCGGGTGGTGAGATTTTGGAAAGCTTCAGCGCGGCCGATCTCGAGCCTTTACGCAGACAGCTGGCGGCAACCGATGTCGAATCCCTGGCGGTGTCCCTGCTGTTCGCCTTCAGCAATCCGCGGCATGAGGAGCTGGTCGGCCAGGAGTTGGCCAACCTGGGCTTGCCGCTCTCTCTCTCCCATCAGATTCTTGCCGAATTTCGCGAGTACGAGCGCACCAGCACCACCCTGATCAACGCCTATGTCTCACCGAAAATGGATCGCTATCTCGGCCAGTTGGCCGACGAATCGGGCGCCAGGGTCTTTCGCATCATGCAGTCGAATGGCGGTTCGATCTCGGCCGCGACCGCCCGGCGCGAGTCGGTACGGACGATCCTTTCCGGCCCGGCCGGCGGTGCGGTTGGCGCGGCCACGATTGGACAGCAGAGCGGCTATGAAAAGCTGATCACCTTTGATATGGGTGGCACCAGCACCGACGTGGCGCTGATCGACGGCAAGCTGCCGCTGACCACCGAATCGACCATCGCCGGTTACCCGGTGAAAGTGCCGATGATCGATATCCATACGGTCGGCGCTGGCGGCGGCTCGATCGCCCGCCTCGACCGGGGCGGTTCGCTACAGGTTGGGCCGGAGAGCGCCGGAGCCGATCCGGGCCCGATCTGCTACGGCAAAGGCGAAGAGCTGACCGTGACCGACGCCAATCTCTACCTCGGCCGCTTGATCCCTGAGCATTTCCTTGGCGGCGGCATGCAGCTGCAGACCGACAAAGTGAAAAATAAGCTGGAGGAGTTCGCCCGTCAACTGCAGCTGGCGCCGGTCGAACTGGCGGAAGGGATTCTTGCCGTCGCCAACAGCGCCATGGAGGGAGCGATCAAAAAAATCTCAGTTGAACGCGGCTTCGACCCACGCGAGTTCAGCCTGTTCTCCTTCGGCGGAGCCGGCGGCATGCATGCCGTGGAGCTGGCCAAACTGCTGCAGATGCCGCAGGTGATCGTCCCCACCTCCCCCGGCATTCTTTCGGCCTGCGGGATGCTGATGGCCGATGTGATCAAGGACTATTCGCAGACGGTGATGCTCGCCCAGGAAGCCGCGACCCCGCAGCTGCTGAACGAACTTTTTGCCCCTTTGCAGCAGCAGGCGCGTAACGATCTGCAGCAGGAAGGGGTGGCCAGCGAACGGATTGAACTGCATCCGCTGCTCGATATGCGCTACTGCGGCCAGTCCTTTGAGCTGCTGGTCGATTACGCTGAGGATTTCCTCGCTGAGTTTCATCGCCAGCACCAGCGCGCCTACGGCTACGCCAGCGAGGAGAAAGCCGTCGAAATCGTCAACCTGCGCCTGCGCGCCTTCGGTCGTCCCGACCATCAGCAACCGACAGCCCAACCACGCGCCCAAGAACAACCAGTCAAGGAAGCTTCTCTTGGAGAGACAGAGACGATTTTTGCCGGGAAAACTTACCGCACCGAGGTCATCGACCGGGCGGCATTGCAACATGGCAACCGGCTTGCGGGGCCGGCGATCATCACCGAATACTCTTCGACCACGGTACTGCCGCCGGACTGGAACTGTACGGTGGATCCTTATGGCCATCTGCTGTTGACGAAAAAGTAAAAAGGTATTTAGGCACCAAGAAAGGCGAAAAGCCTATTTAACGCAGAGAAGGAGAGAGCGCAGAGGCGCAGAGAAAATCAGAAAATCGCCTGTTAAGATTTTAACATCTTACAGCTCTAAACCTTTCTCTGCGACTCTCCGTCTCAGCGTCAAA
>CAMYNC010000005.1 GCA_947259685.1 uncultured Desulfuromonadales bacterium
TTCCACAGTTTTCAACACGTTTCGTGAACCGCCGTGTACGGAACCGTACGCACGGTGGTGTGGGAGGACGGCGGGAGTAATCCCGCCTCCTACCCGATTGGAAATCGATTTCAATGAACTTTATTTTCCGCTGCAGGTGAGGGCTAGAGCTTATGGCTGAGAAGCAATCATTGCGTATGGTTCTGCCCCTAGAGCAGCTTTCTGCTTTCTCCTTGTTGCTGCAACAGGGGGTCTGGTTGCGAGCTCAGGTAGGATGCAGTGTTGCGAGCTTACTGACAGAGCAGTTCGGCATCGCCGAGGATTATATTGTCGAGCGGATTACGACTCTGTTCCTGGATTATAAGCCGATTGACGATCTGGAAACCTCGTATGTCAAGAATGGCTCCACCTTGGCCCTCTCTTCGGCCATGCCGGGACTGGTCGGCACCACGATGCGCCGCGGAAGCCATCTCGCAGCCATGCGTGGAGATATTTCATGCCAGACCCAGCAACAGGTCGAAAGCGGCATGGGACGCATCAGGATCAAGCTGTTCAATCTGGTGATGACAGAGCAGGGTGGAAAATTCCTGTCCCATGGCATCGTTATTTCTAACAAGGAATTAGGGAGCTTTTTGAACGAGCAAGAAGACCGCTTCTGGCAAAGTTTCGGGGTCATTATTCTCGGCGATCAACAGATCGATCCAGCCAGTCTGAAAAAATATGTCAGCTCGGCTGATCCGGCCGGCGAGGTTCATGTTAAAGTTGAGTTTAAAGACTGATATCAGAATGAACCCTGATGAAGATGATAGGCAATCCCAACGTTTAATTCGGAGATGACTCAGAATATGCAGATTACCGTGAAACTATTTGCGACCTTTCGTGCTGGTCGGTTCGATATTGAAGATCGTGAGTACCCGCCAGAAACAAAGGTGAGCGATGTGGTGAAAGACCTCGATCTCCCCGAACAGAAACTCGGTATCCTGATGATCAACAGTCGACATGTTGATCTCGACCGTGCTCTTGTTGATGGGGAGACCCTGGCGATCTTTCCGCTGGTCGGTGGTGGTTAAGATGGAAGCGCTGCAGGCATTCCTGAAAGAAAGTGCCACGGGTGATCTGATCTCCTGGACACACCAGCAGGAGGCTGCCGAGAAGTTTAAACAAAGCATCGCCGAAGTCGAAGAAGTGATCCTGCAGGCTGATCTGTTGCCTGCCAGATACCAGCGTAACCGGCAGATGATCTCCACTGCAGAACAGCTGCAACTGTTTCATAGTAAGGTAGCGGTGATTGGCGCAGGTGGACTTGGCGGTTATATTTTGGAACAGTTGGCGCGGCTGGGGGTCGGGTCTATCGTTGTGATCGACGATGATGTCTTCGAAGAAAATAACCTTAATCGTCAACTCCTTTCCTCACCGGCTAACCTTGGCCGGGTTAAGGTCGAGGTCGCCAAAGAGCGTCTGGCGGAAATCAATCCGGCGGTCAGGGTATCGCCACTCTGCGCAAAGTTTGACAAACAGGCCGGGGCAGGGCAGCTCGAAGGAGTCGACTGTGTGGTTGACGCGGTTGATAATGTCAGCGCTCGACTCGATCTGGAAGCGGTCTGCCGGTTACTGCAGATCCCTCTGGTGCATGGAGCCATCGCTGGTTGGTATGGACATGTGACCACGGTTCTGCCCGGAGATGAATCCTTGCAGACCCTTTATCGGCATTGGCAGGGGGGCAAGGGCGTGGAGCAGCAGCTCGGTAACCCTTCCTTTACGCCTGCCGTCGCCGCCAGCCTTGAAGTGGCTGAGGTCTGTAAACTTTTGTTAGGGCAGGGGAACCTGTTACGTCATCGGCAAATGATTTTCAACTTGCTCGATATGGAGGTCGAAGAAATCCCCCTTTGAATGTCTCAATGATGTTAAGCGGAATGTTGTTTTCTCCCAATCACCTCAGCCCTTCCACCCGCTGAATAGAATGCCCTAAATAATACCGTCTCTATTTCTCTTTGTTCCTTTCTGCCTGCAAATCTATCCGCAGTAACTTTGGTTGCCGCCCTTACTGACTCCAGTAGCCGATATTTAAAGGGAATTCGTGAATTTTTTGGTTGCAACCGATATGGATTTGCGGGTTATATAAGGTGTCAAATCTACTCTGAAGTCATCAAGTTTTGTATTCAGGGGAATCCAGCAGTTAGCCCTTAAGCGTGACGATTTACATAGGAGAACAAAATGAGCCAGAAATTCAACAAGGACATGACCTTTCACGAGGCCCTGCAGCTGAGCCCTGAAGTCGCTGGGGTCCTCGGTCAATTCAACCTGGGCTGCGTTGGCTGCATGGGAGCCATGAATGAAACTCTCGAGCAGGGTGCCCGCGCTCACGGCCTGGATGTTGAAGATATCCTGACCGCTCTGAACGCCATCTTCGATAGCTAAACTGGTAAGGGGCCGCCCCTTTCCAAACGCTTGTGGTTGATCAATCCTCTCTCCAGCAATCTTTAAGTAGCATCCGCGGCGTCGGTCCGCGGGTGCTGCTGCTGCTTGAAAAGCTCGGACTGCTGAACCTTGAAGATGCCCTCTATCATCTCCCCAGCAGGTATGAAGACCGTCGCCAACTGACGCCGATTTCCCGCCTGCGAGCAAATACTCAAGAAGTTTTTTTCGGCAGAGTGCTCGCCTCAGGAGAAAATCAAACCGCCCGCAGCCGCCGCAGTATTTTCGAAGTGATCGTTGCCGACGATTCAGGGCAGGTCTCACTTAAATGGTTCCGCTACCGCAAACCCTGGTTGCAAAAACGCTTTCCCGTCGGCCAGAAAGCTATTTTTATCGGCGAAGTTAAATTTTTTAGCGGCGGTCGTGAGGTTCACCACCCGGATGCCGAACTGGTCGAGGAGGGCGCCGATCTCAGCCGTTTGATTGAAAAAGATCCGCTGAATTACGGGCGCATTCTGCCGGTCTACCCGCTCACCGAAGGGTTAACGCAAAAACAGGCGCGCAAGATCTGGTATCCGTTGGTGCAGCAATATGCCGCGGCGCTGCATTCTCCCTTGCCCGTCGAAATCCTTCAGCAATTGCAACTCCTGCCCTTAGCAGCAGCAATGCAGGCTGTGCACTGGCCGGAGAAAGACGCACCCCTTCAGCTATTAGAACAAGGGCGCGACCGTTATCGCACCTCGTTAGTGTTCGATGAATTCTTTTTCCTGGAGCTGGGGCTTTTGCTTAAACGGCAGGGAGTCCAACTGGAAACAGGCTACGCTTTTAAGGTTGAACATCGCTACACGATCCCCCTTAATAAAATGCTCCCTTTTAAACTGACTGAAGCCCAACGGCGGGTGCTCGGTGAAATCAAACAGGACATGATGGCGCCACACCCGATGAATCGGTTGTTGCAAGGGGATGTCGGTAGCGGAAAAACCATGGTGGCGTTGATGGCGGCGCTGGTTGCCATCGAAAATGACACCCAGGTTGCCATCGTCGCACCCACCGAAATTCTGGCAGAGCAGCATTTCTCAACCTTTCATGGCTGGTTGGATAAATTAGGATTGAAAACCCTGCTGCTGCAGGGCAGCATGAAAGGCTCCGAAAAAAAAGCCGCTTTGGCGCAGATTGTCAGCGGTGAAGTCGACCTGGTTGTTGGGACCCATGCGGTGCTGCAGGAGGGGGTCGAATTCAAACGCCTGGGGCTGGGAATTGTCGATGAACAACACCGCTTTGGGGTCAAGCAGCGCAGTATTCTTAAACATAAAGGCACCAACCCGGATATCCTGGTGATGACGGCGACCCCTATTCCGCGAACCCTTTCCCTGACTCTGTATGGCGATCTGGCCGTATCGGTGATCGATCAACTGCCGCCGGGCCGCAAACCGGTTTCTACCAGAGTCTACCCCGGTAAACAGCGTGACAAGGCCTACCAACTGATTGCCAGCGAACTGGCCCAGGGGCGGCAAGGATATATTGTTTATCCCCTGGTGGAAGAATCGGAAAAATCTGATCTGCTGGCCGCCACAGAAGCGGCCAGCCAATTGGCTGATGAGGTCTTTCCCCAGGCGCGGATCGGCCTGCTGCATGGGCGAATGAAGCAGGCCGAAAAAGAGTTGGTGATGACCGCCTTTCGTCAGCAGGAACTCGATCTGCTGATCTCAACGACGGTTATTGAGGTGGGTGTCGATGTGCCGAACGCCACAGTGATGATGATCGAACACGCTGATCGCTTCGGTCTCGCCCAGCTACACCAATTACGCGGCCGGGTAGGACGGGGTGCCGATAAAAGTTACTGCTTGTTGGTCCCATCGGAGCACTACAGTGATGATGCCAGGCGTCGCCTGCGGGTGATGGTCGAAACCGAAGACGGCTTCCGGATTGCCGAGGCCGATCTGGAGATTCGCGGGCCGGGGGAATTTCTTGGCACCAAACAGGCGGGATTGCCTGATTTCCGGGTCGCCAATATCCTGCGCGATGCCGGTATCCTTGAGACGGCACGTCAGCAGGCAGAGAATTATCTTGAGCAAACCAACCTGCTGAAAGCAGCTGATGCTGCCGAGGTCAGGGCTGAATTACTCCGTCGTTGGGGTGGCCGGCTGGAACTGGCCGGCATTGGTTAGACTGGCTCTTGCCGTCAACATCAGCAAGCACAAGCGATAAGCAAAGATTTTTTCCTCTAGCATAAGGAATTTTCATGGAATATTTAATCGTCTGGGCCATTTTGGGTGCAGCCTCTTTCTCTCTTGCCAAAGGGAAAAACCGCAATCCCTGGTTATGGGGGTTCCTCGGTCTGATTTTCGGCCCCATTTCCCTGCTGGTCATCGCCCTTTTAAAGCCGGCCCCTGGCCCGGATCAGGGTTATAAATAGACTGACAGTTGGGCGGGCCATAATTTGCTCTGGAGGAGACGATGTATATTCTGGATATTTTTTTCAAGCGGCGTAAATTTATCGCCATTTTCGAAAAGACCTGGCAATCGATAGGCGATAAAATCTCCCTGGTGCAAGGGGCTGAAGATGAAGCCGAAGCGCAGCTTGAGTTGTTTTACTTTGTTTCCGTGGTGTACTGTTCGGTCTTCCATTCGGCCCTTGCCGCAGGGATGAGTGAAAGTTCAGCTCATTATCTGGCCCGAATTCAGACCAAAAAAAGCAAAGTCGATGAAAGCATCGTGACGGCTGTTGAAGAGATGTTTTCAACCCCGGAAGGCGAGCAGCAGCAGACTTATGTTCAATTAGCCAACGCCAAAATTGCGCCTATGGTTAGCGCCCAAACGGAGGCAGGCGTCGAGTTGGGTCCGGCAACCCTGCAAGCTTCGCTGGATGAACTGCATCAGGCGGTAAGGGTCTGCGGGTATTCTGGCACTGATGCGGCAGCTGCGAAAAACTGAAAAGGGATGGACCAGGATGAAAATCTTTCTGTTGCTCGGCAGCGTCAATGCCTTTCTGGCTGTTGCTCTGGGGGCCTTTGGCGCCCACGGTCTCAAATCCAAGGTCTCCAGCGAACTATTGACAACCTGGCAGACTGGGGTTCTTTACCATCTGACTCATGCCTTGGGATTGATTCTGATCGGAGTTCTTATCCAACTCTTGCCACAAGCCTCTTTACTCCGTACCTCTGGTTGGCTGCTGCTGGCTGGCGTGGTCCTGTTTTCCGGCAGCCTCTATCTGCTGGTACTTTCCGGTATCCGCCCATTGGGGATGATCACGCCCTTTGGCGGGGTGGCCTTTTTGGTCGGTTGGCTTTTGTTGGCTATGGCGGCTTGGAATCTGGGTAATTGAGGCTAGCCACATTTCCATTGAGAGCGGCGGAATTGCGGAGTGCGCTGAGAAGAAAAAGCCGATTTTGACCACAAGAATTTTCTCCAGATTATCCCCGCGACCTTTGCGTTCTCTGCGGTGAGATTGAATAGCGCCTCTTTCTCGACCAGATTGCGATCTATTACTGCTGCTGCATCTGCTTCTTGAACTGTTCCAGTTGCTGCTGCAGCTTTTGCAAATCTTCTGGCGACATCCCCATGCCAGCGCCAGCATTGCCTGCGGGACCATCCGGCAACATGGTATTATCACCCTGAAGATTACCCATCCCGCCGATCATGCTGGGAGTTTGCAGCTTGGTATAGCCTGGCGGAATGCTAAACAGGCTGGCTGGCTGTTGGGCAATTTCAAGATTGCTCAGTTCCGAGGCAAATCGGCTGGTGCGACCCTGCTGCCTGGTGGTCCCTTCCATTTTCAGCGGTATCCAGTCTTCTGAAAACCACAAATAGCCTGTGGTCTGGTTGTTTTTTTGGTCGAGGGAGTTGAACTGATATTTATCGGCTGGAATTCCGTTGACCATCTCGCTGCCGACTTTTTCTAGATTGACATCGCCGTCCAACATCGCTGCTGAGGGGTCTTTTTGTTTTTTGGTGCCACTGCCAGAACTTTCCAGGTACATCCGCCGTTCCGGCATCAGGACATAGAAACGGTCCTCTTTGCCGTGGCGAATACTGATGCTTTTGCGCCCCATCATTGCACTTTCGCGCCGTTCGTTGCCGGCGGAATAAAACAGTCTTCCGGGGATAGTCATTGGAGCTTGACCCTGGTCCTGGCTTACTGTCAAAACAATATCGGCAGCATAGTCTACGGTTGGTTCCGGCAGCGGAGATGCCACGGCCGAAAAAGCCAGTAGGCTTCCCATCACCAGGGAAAATAAAAGGTCGCGGAATGATCTCATGACTTTCCCCCTTATGCTTAGGTGGACGAAAAAGGTGGGGCTTTTCGCTGGCCCTGTTTCGAAGTATATTACTTTGCTCGCTGATTTCAGCTGCCCACAATAAGAAAATAGTGACTATTTTGGGATTCAATGATCTGGTGAATTAGTGTATTCTTAGCTTTCGTTGGGTGGGCCTTTTGTTGAACGACCTTGGGAGTGTAAGTGCAAAGACTTATCGCAGTTGGTGACATTCACGGACAATTTGATCTGCTTAAAGAGTTGATCGATAAAATTAACCCCTCGCGTGAGGACCAGTTGGTTTTTCTTGGTGATTATGTTGATCGTGGGCCGAAGACACCTCAGGTGCTCGACTGGTTGATCGATTTCAAAGCAGAATATCCGCACACGGTTATGCTGCGTGGCAATCATGAACAGATGCTGCTTGATGCGCTGGAGGATATTGCCCTGGGGCAACAGCGTAAAGCCGGCTTGCTAGGGAAAATATTTGCCGGGGGGAATGATGCTCTTCCAGAATCCGTCCAGCTATTCCTGGACAATGGCGGCAAGGAGACCTTGCAGGCTTATCGGCCCAAAGATGGTAATCCAGATCCCTTGGCGGCTTTTGACAATATCCCAAAAAAGCATCTGTTTTTTCTGGGACGAACCAAATTTTTTCACCGCCAAGGCCTGTTTTTATTCGTTCATGCCGGGGTTGATCCGAATGACCCCCGGGGGGAAAATGGACCGCAGGCATTTCTTTGGCAGCGGCGACCGGTCTGGGATAAAAAACCGGGTTGGAATAAGGTCGTTGTCCATGGCCATACCCCGGTAACAGAACCTTATTTCGGCCGCTGGGAAATCGCTTTGGATACCGGTGCCGGCCACCGTGGCCGACTGACCGCCTGTGAGGTGCAGACCAAACAGATCTGGCAGGCCGGTGAGGGCAGAATTTAAGTTGCGCCCTTTTGCTTGACAAGCCCATCTGAAAGCTGTCTATTCCATTGCTTCTATGATGTCCCGATTCTTCTCGATATACAGGTAAATTATGACTCTTGCACTTGCTGTCCTGGCAGTTATTGGTGGTTTGGCCTTATTGGTTTGGAGTGCCGACCGTTTTGTTGACGGGGCTGCGGCAACCGCGGTGCATGCCGGTATGCCGAGCCTGCTGATCGGCATGGTGATCATCGGTTTTGGCACTTCGGCTCCGGAAATGGTTGTATCAGCGATTTCTGCGATGCAGGGGAACCCCGGGCTGGCACTCGGAAATGCCTATGGTTCGAATATCTCCAATATTGCCTTGATTCTTGGGGTGACTGCGCTCATCAGTCCGATCACGGTGAAATCGAGTGTGCTGCGCAAAGAGCTACCGATTCTTTTTCTGATCACGTTGTTCGCGGCTGGCCAGTTGTTTGATGGAGAGATCAGCCGCATCGATGCCTGGCTATTGCTGGCTGTGTTTGCCGGCTTTATGGGCTGGTCGATCTGGCAGGGCTTGCGGCGGCGGCAGGACAGTTTTGAAGCCGATATTGACGCCACGCTGGATATTGAAATGATGCCATTGAAAACCGCGCTGATCTGGTTACTGGTCGGCATGCTGCTGCTGGTTGTCAGTTCACGGGTTCTGGTCTGGGGGGCGGTGGAGATTGCTCGGACCTTCGGCATCAGTGATCTGATTATTGGTTTGACAGTGGTTGCTATCGGCACCTCTTTGCCCGAACTGGCGGCATCAGTGGCCGCAACTCGCAAGGGCGAACACGACTTGGCCATCGGTAATGTCATCGGCTCGAATATGTTTAACACCCTCGCTGTGGTCGGTATAGCCGGCGCCATTCACCCGATGGCAGTGGCACCTGAAGTGCTCTACCGTGACTGTCTGGTGATGGCTTTGTTGACACTCGCCTTATTTATTACTGGCATCGGAGTGAAGGGAGCAGGGCGGATCAACCGGATCGAGGCTGTCATGCTGTTGCTGACCTACGCCGGGTACAGTGGATATCTGGTCTACCAGGTTGTTTCTAAACTCAGCTGAGCGCTTGGCTGAGTGCACTTCGAAGGCTATGTCTCCGACATCTGTGACCCACCGCTTTCTCAAAAAAAACTCCCCTTCCGAAAGGACTGGGGAGTTTTTCGAACTGGAAATGGTGAAATTTTTGACCCCTTTGCGGGATAAAATTTCCCTATAAAACTTGTGTCGATTTACCCTTTGCCTGTTGGGAGTTCAGACAAGAAATATCTACAGGACCTTAAATTTATTGCTGAGCAATAAGGGTTGTCCTCGCCCAGATCCGTTTCGCATTTTTCCCAATTTTCTCGACCTCGATGGGAGAGAGCTGGTTTTTCCCCGATTCAATATCCTTCAGGGCATCATCAGCTCCATTCATTGCAGCCACTATCCACCAAGCATAAGCATCTTCATAGCTCTGAGAAACACCTTTGCCCTCAGCATACATATACCCAAGCTGATATTGTGCGACGGCGAGTCCCTGTTCAGCGGCTAACCTATACCACTTCGCTGCCTCATTGTTGTCCTGCGGTACACCCTTGCCGTTCCTATACATATCCCCAAGATAGAATTGGGCCGAAGAATCCCCACTCCCAGCAAGAGAAGAGAATATTTTAGCTGCCTTTTTAAAGTCTCCCGCACTGTAGGCTTGCGATGCCGTATCGAATGAACTCGCAGCCGCGCTTGAAATAAAAATTGCCAGAAAGACAACAACCAAAACATTTTGACACACCAACTTCAGCAAAGAATTCTTCATAATTCTACCCCTTTTAAGAATTTACCCGTCCGCAGTTCCCTAGCCTCCCTAATATTTACTGGCACAGTACTGGTAGTTTGCTTCATGAAGCACACGGCAAAAATTGATCATTTGCAATAATTGAAAAACAAAAGTCGTAAAATATTATGCCACACTAATTTTTTATATAAAAGAAAATTAATTTTATGCGCCGACATACTGGTTACCGTGAAGAGAGTCCAGGAGAAAAATACCAGTGTACAAATGTATAGAATGGCAAATGGTGAGAGCAAAGATGTGCATCTGTGCTCAGGTTTTCAAAAAAATTCAAGAAGTTGCATCGTTTTGAGTGTTTCGATTTTCGGCGATGAGCATACCTTTTCTCGCCCGCTGGGTAACAGGATGCGAGCAAGATACGCATGGCGGCCAGGAACAAATCTGCTCAGGAAAATGTTTTATTTGCTATCGGTAACAAATATCCATATAATTTCGCACCTAAATTGTAAAGTTCGTTCAAATTGATATTAGAGGGTGGTTTTAAACCCTCTAATTTATCTCTGTTAGGTGTCGCTATGTTCACTTGCAGCCAGAACGATTTCCAACGGTTCGTCTCCGCTTTTCCAAACCTTTGCGCCAATGGGCTGACCAGCTCAGAGTACTGCCAACTCTTTAAAATCGATTTTGAAACCAGCCGCCAAGAACTGACGAGTAGCTATCAGGCTTTTGTTGATTGCTGTCAGTGGCTTCTTAAATGTCGAATGGATGACTACGCAACGCATTTCTCTCCCACGAGTGAACAGGTGCTGGCGAAGCTCGTGCAACAGTTTGACAGGGATATCTCCCATGGAGCCCTGATTTCAGCAGTTCTTTTTCTTAATCTGCCACATGTCATGCATGGCAAATCACCCGGCCTGTCGATCGGCATCTCGCGTTTTTGCTCCCATTATCACCGGCATATTTCGACCCTGAAGCCCTTGAAACTTGCCTCCGGCGCCCGCTGATAGGGAGTTTGGGGTTCCCAGTGGATAAATAATGACCGGTTGGGTTGACTTTTTTCGGACTTCTGAATAAAATTCAGAAATCATGAAGCAAGTCAGAACTATCGACGATATTGATCAGAAAATCCTGGAGATACTTCAGGAGAAGGCCCGGATTCCCAACGCAGAGGTGGCCCGACAGGTCTCCATGGCACCCTCGGGTGTGTTGGAACGGATCCGTAAGCTCGAAGAGCGGGGAATTATCGAGGGCTATGAAGTCCGGCTTAATCCCCAGGAATTTGACCAGGGCCTGAGTGCTTTTATCCAGGTTAGCGTCCAACGGGCTGGCAATGGCCAGCTTGGTCAGCAGCTCAGCGAAGTGACCGGGGTTCAGGAAGTGCATCAGGTGGCAGGGGATGACGGTTACTTGTTGAAATTGCGAGTGAGTGACAACGCCGAGCTCGGTCGAATTTTGCGCGACGAACTCGCAGCCGTTGAAGGGGTGCATTCGACCCGCACCAGTATTGTCTTGAACACCATCAAAGAAACCCGAAAAATAGATTTACAGCGATAGTTTCTACCAACCCAGGAGTTTTTTGCTATGCCCATGTCACCAAGCTTTAAGGATCGTCTCTTCCCAATCGTTGAACAGCTGGCTGCCCACTATGGGACCCCTTTCCATATCTACGATGAGGTTGGGATTCGGGAAACCGGTGCAGCGCTGAAAGAAGCCTTCTCGGGGATTGAAGGCTTTCGTGAATACTATGCGCTCAAAGCGCTGCCAAATCCGCGCATCTTGGCGCTGATGTTCGAAATGGGTTTCGGTTCTGATTGCAGTTCAATTCCAGAACTAATTATGAGCCGTCAGCTCGGCGCTCGAGGCGAGGATATCATGTTCACCTCCAACAACACCGACCCGGCCGAGTTTCAGGCTGCAGCTGCCGAAGGTGGCTGCGTATTGAATCTGGATGATATCTCGCTGATCGATAAGGTCCCCGAGTTCCCTGAGTTGATCTGTTTTCGTTACAATCCAGGCCCGCGGCGGACCGGCAATGTGATTATCGGCAACCCGGTTGAAGCCAAGTACGGTGTTACCCACGAACAGGTGGTTGAAGCCTACCGGAAGGCCCAGGAACGCGGCGCAAAGCGTTTCGGTTTGCACACCATGGTGGCGTCCAACGAACTTGACCACAGCTACATGGTCGAAACGGCCCGCATGGTCTTGGAAATCGCTGAACTGGTCGAGACTGAACTCGGCATCCGTTTTGAATTTGTCAATATCGGCGGTGGTTTCGGCATCCCTTATCAGCCCGGACAAGCGCCCCTGGATATCGAACGTATGGCGCAGGAGATATCGGCACAATTTGCCGCTTTCCGTGAAGAGCATGGCTACGCACCGCGTATGTATATGGAGAGCGGTCGTTTCATGACCGGGCCGCATGGCTGTCTGGTCACCAAGGCGATCAACCATAAGCATACCTATCGCAAATATGTCGGCGTTGATGCTTGCATGTCGGCGTTGATGCGGCCGGCTCTCTACGAGGCCTATCATCATATCGATGTCGTCGGTAAGGACGGGCAGGCAGCCAGCGAAGTTTACGATGTGGTCGGTTCGCTGTGCGAAAACAACGACAAATTTGCCGTCCAGCGGGAATTACCGAAAATCGATGAGGGTGATCTTCTGGTGCTTCATGATACTGGTGCACATGGCCACGCGATGGGCTTTCAGTACAATGGCCGCTTGCGGCCGAAGGAACTTTTGCTGCGTGCTGACGGCAGTGTCGAATTGATCCGCCGGGAGGAGAGGGTAGAGGACTATTTCGCCACTCTGCAATTTGCAGCCGATAAGTTTGTTCTGGCTGCTTCCTGAGTGGGTGGTTAACGCATTGTGCAGACCGCCAAAGGGAAAATCATCGGTCCATTAAAGATCGAAGCGCTGGTGAATGGCGGTGCTGGGCTCGCCCGTGAGCAGGGGCGGGTGATCTTTGTGCCAGACACGGTTCCGGGTGATGTCGTTTTCTGTCGGTTGGCGCGAGAAAAGAAGCGCTATGCTGAGGCGGTATTGACAGAGGTGCTGCAGCCCTCTGCGCAGCGTTGCGCTCCTCCCTGTCCGGTTGCTGCTGAGTGCGGAGGCTGCCAGTGGCAACAGCTGCCTTACTCCGAACAATTGCGCTGGAAGCAGCAGTTGTTTCAAGACACCCTGATACGCAAATGCAGGGTGAGTGCTGAACGATTGCTGCCGATTGTCCCTTCGCCTCGGCAATGGGGATATCGCAGCCGGGTTCAGATCAAATGCTTTAACTCCGGCCAAGGGTTTGTTTGCGGGTTTTTTCGGCCGAAAAGCCGCAATGTGGTTGCTATCGAGCGCTGCCCGGTTATTGCTCCCGAGTTAAATGAGCTGCTGATGGAATTGCGTCAGCTGATTGCGGCATCGACTTTATCTCAACATGTGCCACAGCTTGATCTGGCGATTGGCGACGATGGCCACCGCAGGGCGGTTGTTCATTACCTCGGGACGGCCACCGAACAACTGGTTGCACTGCTCAGCCCACTGGCTGAAAAACTTGATGTGGCGCTGCTGGTTCAATCTAGTAAAAAGGCTTCGCTGCTGGTGGCGGGGGATCCCGAACTGGAAATCAGTGTTGATCAACCACCGATCAACCTGAACTACGCTGCCGGCGGTTTTGCCCAAATCAATCTGCCGCAGAATCGTCAATTGGTCGAGGCGGTTCTCGCGGCTGCCCGGTTAACGGGGCAGGAAAGGGTTCTCGACCTTTACTGCGGTATGGGGAATTTTTCCTTACCGCTTGCCAGGAGATCTTCCCGGGTCTGTGGCGTTGAAGACTATGCACCTTCGATCGAACTGGCCCGCAGGAACGCTGCTCGCAATCAGCTGGAAAATGTCGAGTTTCATGTCTGCTCGGCAGAGGCGGCATTAGCCAGATTCGGTGGTTCTTCTGGTTTTGATCTGCTGGTCCTGGATCCGCCGCGAGCTGGGGCCTATGCTCTTGCCAAACAGCTGGCGGCAGAACCTGTCAAGCGCCTGATTTACGTCTCTTGCGATCCGCAGACCCTGGCCCGGGATCTGCAACTGCTGGTCAATGCGGGCTATCGTCTGATATCCAGCCAACCTTTTGATATGTTTCCTCATACCTTTCATGTGGAGAGCTTGACCCTGCTGGAATATTGCGGCTAGACGATCGTGGCCGGTTTTTCTTGCAGTTCGCGGGAGAGGGTAATATATTTACCGCTTTGCTACAGCATGATTGATCCATAGCACCTGCAGCGGATCCGGATAGCAGCAAAGGCACCTGCTCGAACCCAACTTTGCCTATTAAGTGGGCATCAGTCCATTGAAGTGCATAAGAAATATGCAGCCACCTCAAGTGGCTCTTTCACGCAAATCCTAGGTTATGGATTGTGGCTGCTATCTGCTTGAAATATATATATTTAATTGGAGTCTAAAGCAATTGTTTAGGGTGGCAAGCTCCTTGCAAAACCCATGTCGGCTAGTGTATGAATGCGATCCTTAGCTTTCATTTCGCATTCTGCCAAACCCAAGTTTACGGAGGACATAAAATATGCGTAAGGTTGAGGCAATTATCAAGCCTTTCAAACTTGACGAAGTCAAAGAAGCCCTGAACGAAATTGGTATCCAGGGGATCACTGTTAGCGAGGTCAAAGGGTTCGGCCGGCAAAAAGGACACACCGAACTTTATCGCGGCGCAGAGTATGTCGTCGATTTCATTCCGAAGATAAAGATGGAAATTATCGTCTCGGATGACTTGGTCGCCCAGGTTGTCGATACTATCGCAGAGTCCGCAAAAACCGGTCGAATCGGCGATGGCAAAATTTTCGTTACCCAGATCGATGAGGTCCTCCGGATTCGTACCGGCGAGCGGGGCGAAGACGCTCTGTAAGTAGATACCGTCGTTCATTGTTTAATTTGTAGCAGCAGGTTTTTTCCTGCGGTAATGGTCTTTCAAAGGAGAAATTTACATGACCCCAAGTGAAGTCGTTAAGTTTGCAGAAGAGAATGAAGTTCAGTTTGTCGATTATAAGTTCCTCGATTTTGTCGGCATCTGGCAGCACTTCACCACTCCGGTTCGCGAGTTCGGCGAAGATATTTTTGATGAAGGTATCGGCTTTGATGGTTCCTCGATTCGTGGCTGGCAGCCGATTCATAACTCGGATATGCTGATCATGCCCGATCCGACCACGGCCAAAATCGATCCTTTTGTCGAAATGACCACCCTGAGCCTGATCTGCAACATTATCGACCCGAACCTGAAGTCGACCGGCATCGCCGACACCGCTTACTTCGGCCCTGAGCCAGAGTGTTTCGTGTTTGACGACGTGCGTTACGCTTCGACTACCAACGAGTCTTTTTACTCGGTCGACTCGGTTGAAGGCATCTGGAACACCGGCCGTGAAGAATTCCCTAACCTTGGATACAAGCCGCGCCACAAGGAAGGTTACTTCCCTTGCGCCCCGACCGACAGCATGGTCGACCTGCGTAACGAGATGATGGCCGTGCTGCAGGAAAACGGCCTGCACATCGAGTGCGGTCACCACGAAGTTGCCACCGGCGGCCAGTGCGAAATCGACATGCGTTTCGACAGCCTGCTGCAGATGGGCGATAACCTGCAGTGGTTCAAATACATCATCAAGAACGTGGCCTTCCGTAACGGTAAGACCGTCACCTTCATGCCGAAGCCGGTCTACAATGATAACGGTTCGGGTATGCACTGCCACCAGTCGCTGTGGAAAGAAGGCAAGAACCTCTTCGCTGGCGACGGCTACGGTGGTTTGTCGAAGATGGCCATGTACTACATTGGTGGTATCATGAAGCACGCTAAGGCTCTTTGTGCATTCACCAACCCGACCACCAACAGCTACAAGCGTCTGGTGCCTGGCTTCGAAGCTCCGGTTAACCTGGCTTACTCCAACCGTAACCGCTCCGCTTCCCTGCGGATTCCAGTCACCAACAACGAGAAAGCCAAGCGGATTGAGTACCGTACTCCAGATGCCGCCGCGAACGGTTACCTGGCCTTTGCTGCTCAGCTGATGGCCGGCCTCGATGGTATCGAAAACAAGATCGATCCGGGCCAACCACTGGACAAGGACATCTACGGCCTGTCTCCTGAAGAACTCAGCGAGATCCCGAGTGTTGCGAGTTCTCTGGAAGATGCACTGGAGAACCTGCGTATCGATCACGAATTCCTGCTCAAAGGCGATGTCTTCACCGAAGACGTTATCGAAATGTGGATCAGCTACAAGATGGAAGCGGAAGTCGATCCGGTTCGTATGCGTCCTTGCCCGGAAGAGTTCTCCCTATATTTTGATTGCTAATTCATTTAGCAGCTTCGAACCTAAAAAGCCCTCGGCATTTGCCGGGGGCTTTTTAGGTTGTTGGGATTGCTTCGGGGAGAGTGACTGACAGAATTATATTAACCCTTAGCCTTATCCAACACCTGCCTGATGGTTTGAGATAGTTTCTGTAAGTCTAAGGGTTTCATCAGAAAGTCGCTGAAACCAAGCTCAAGGGCTTCCGCATCATTGATTTGATCAATGTAACCAGTACATAAGATCGTTGGCTGCCCTGGACAAACCCTATGCAGCTGCTTGATGAGGTCCATTCCGGTTAGCTCAGGCATGGTCTGGTCAGTTATAACCAGATCAAATTGTTCCGGGTTTTGGGTGAATATCTCCAAGGCTTTTTTGCTGCTGGTTTCGGTTGTGACCTGGTAGCCAAATTCACTGAGCAACTCACCCCAGGTAGCAGCCAGCAGCTTTTCATCATCGATCAGCAGAATTCGTTCATTGCCTCTGGGCAGGTCAGGCGCTGGCGAAGGTATTTCTATTGGCGTGGTGTCTATGACCGGGAAATAGACTTCAAAGGTACTCCCCCGACCAAACTCACTCTTTACCTTGGCAAATCCACCGTGGGTCTCAAGGATGCCATGGACGACGGCCAGTCCCATTCCAGTCCCTTCGCCGACTCCTTTGGTGGTAAAAAACGGGTCAAAAATTCTTTCCAGGTCTTCCGGGATCATTCCTGAACCGTCGTCCTGCACGCTGAGTTTGGCAAACTTCCCAGGAGCAACGTTGAATTGGGTGGGGATGTCTGTTAGGCCAATGTTCAGCAATTCCACGGCAATCTTTAATGTCCCCTGACCATCCATGGCCCGCACGGCATTATTGCACAGGTTAATCAATACTTCCTGAACCTGTGTTGAGTCGGCATTGATGGCCAGCTGGCGGGGAGAAAGAGTGTTCTGCATGGCAATTGTTGTTGGCATCGCAGAGCGTAATAATCTGCAGGCCTCATCAAGGACCAATGCCAGGTTCACCGGTTTCAGTTCCGGTGCTTTTTGATGACTGAAGGTGAGAATTTGCCGGACCAGATCCCGGCTTCTTAAACTTGCTGTCAGGGCATTGTCCAGATAGGGTGAAATTTTGCTTTGCGCAGGCGACTTGAGTTGCGAGAGATTGATGTTACTGAGGATGATCGCCAGGAGATTGTTGAATTCGTGGGAAATTCCACCGGCCAGGACACCGAGGGCTTTCATTTTACGAGCCTGAAATAACTGCCTCATCAACCGCTTTCGTTCCTCCTCTTCCGTTTTAAGCGCGGTAATATCCACAACTACGGTGCGTAATGTTTGTCGATCAGGCGACAGGGTCCCCTCGAGCTGAACCGCCAGTGACGGCAGATTATTATTCACCAGTTCAAGCTCGCAGACTTGATTGGGGTGTAAGGAGAAGGCTCGTTTCAAGAAGGTGCTAAAGGCGGACCGGTCGGAATCAGTAACAAATGCTCCGAAGCGTTGACCCAGCAATTCGCTGCGTTCGAGTCCTATCATGCGCGCACCGGTCAGGTTTATTTGGGTCATTCTGCCATTGCTATCCAGAGTAAAGTAGCCCACCGGAGCGAAGTCGTAGAGGTCGGTATAGCGTTCGCGCTCTTTCTCGACCTCTGTCCGTGAGTTGCGCAGCTCCTCGTTCTGTAGTTCCAGCTCGAGCTGATAAACCTGCAGTTCATGGATCAGTCGCTGCATTTCGTCCGCTGATCGCGGCGACCTGTCGGCCAGAGGCTGACCTTGCAAGGATTTTTCAGCGCGGCGACGGAGGTCGGTGGGATTTTTTGGCTGGCCAGGTTTCATGGTTTGCCTTTGTTTTCATTATCCGACTTCGCCTTGCCCTTGTCCAGTGCTGCGCCTTGCTCCTTTAAGAGCTTTTCCAGAACGGTTTGGGCATTTTGCGACGTCTCCTCCAACAGTTGTGCCTTGTCCAATTCTTCGGCTTGTGCCTCAAAACGACTGGTCAATACCGACAGGGCTTCGGACAAGGTCTTTTCTTGCTGCTTTTCCCGGCTGATATCCATAAAGGTGATCACCACTCCGTCGATCCGGTTGTCCTGCGTGCGGTAGGGCATGATGCGGACGGTGAACCAGCGCCCATTGTGAGCGGCAGCCTGCCCCTGGTGAGGAACCAGCGATCGCAGCACTTCGCGTGCATCTTCGATCAGGCCAGGATAGTCGAGTTCGCTGACGATGTCGGTGATCGGCCTGCCGGCGTCACCAGGGATCAGCTTGATGATGCTGGTGGTCTGAGTCGTGAAACGCCGCACTTTGAGATCGTCATCCAAAAACAGGGTGGCAATATCGGTGCTGTTGAGGAGGTTTTTCATGTCATCGCTGGCCTGGGTCAGCTCACTTACCTTGGCCTGCAGTTCCTGGTTGACCGTTTGCAATTCCTCGTTCATCGACTGCATCTCTTCCCTGGAGGTGGTCAACTCCTCGTTAGTGCTCTGCAATTCTTCATTGGTGCTCTGCAGTTCCTCATTGGCAGACTTAAGTTCTTCCTGCGAGGACTGCATTTCTTCACGGGTGGTTTGCAATTCCTCGCGAGACCGCTGAAGCTCCAGGGCCAGATTGCTCAGTCGGGCATTGTCCTCGGTCGCCCGTTTTCTCTTGGTCGAAGGTTTCGAGACAATTGAGCTGCCCTGGTCGGCAAAGATAACCAGCAACATCCCCCACAAGGCTTCCGGTTCCGCCAAGTATTGAACGGTGACATCGACGACCTGGGTCCCGCCGTTGGTTCCCACCTTGATTCCCTTCAAGGTCAGGGTGGTTTTCTGCTGCAATGCCCGGTGAAAACCTTCATACAGCAGACTGCTCAGCCCCTCACGGGCCATGGCAAATAGGTTCAGGTTGGCTTTGCCAACCGCCGGCTCAAGGTATTTTCCGGTCTTGCCGGTGATATAGAGGATATCTCCCTTGCCGGTGGTCAGTACGGCGGCCGGGGTATGCTGGCTGAGCAGCAGGGTGTCGGTCAGTGACTGCAGGTTGGGGGCTGGCAAAAGGGCTGCAGGCGGCGGGGGCGGATCTGCCAGCGAGTCAGCTCTGTTTTGGGTAAACGCGGTTGGAAAGCCGACCAAATCGACCTGCTGGGCGGAATTCTGGCGCCGATAGAGTCGCGTTTTACCGGACAGTGGCGCAAACAGCTCGGTGGTCTGGCCGACAGTCTCCGCGCTCCCCAACAGCAGGATGCCGTCTGGATTGAGGCTGTAGTGAAACAGGTTCAGCAGTTTTTTTTGTAAATCCGATTCAAGGTAGATCAACAGATTCCTGCAGGTCAGGAGATTAAGCTTGGTGAAAGGAGGATCCATGATCAGATTCTGCGCGGCGAAAATCACCATCTCGCGAATTTCCTTACAGACCTGGTAACCGCGTTCCTCCTGAATAAAAAACCGGCGGAGGCGGGTCTCCGAAACATCTGCGACAATATTGGCCGGAAAGGCACCGGTTCGGGCCTTGTCGATCGCTTCCTGGTCCAGGTCGGTGGCAAAGATCTGCAAGGAAAAATGGGCAGCGGGTTTAGCCTGATCCAGAGCCTCGCGAAAGATGATGGCCAGGGAATAGGCTTCCTCGCCTGTTGAGCAGCCAGGGACCCAAGCGCGTAACAGGCCACCGGTCGGCCGGGCAGCGAGAAGTTCAGGGATAACCTCGGTTTTCAACTGTGCCCAGACCGCCGGGTCGCGAAAGAAGTTGGTGACGCCAATCAACAGTTCTTTGTAGAGTAAGGTTGCTTCATGGGGGTTCTCCCGCAGGTAGTGGACATAGTCTGCGATTAAAGCCAGCTGATGCAGACCCATGCGCCGCTCGATGCGGCGGTACATGGTGCTTTTTTTGTAAGCCGAAAAATCGTGCCCGGTCTGGGCGCGGAGCAGCAGAACGACCTTCTCGAGGCCGCTTAGATTTTTTTCTTCACGCTCGGGTTCGGTTTTGGCAGTCAGCCGCGGCACATGCTGAAGATAGCTGATGATCCTGGCGGGCAGCTCGTTGACCGGGGCGACCACATCAGCCAATCCAGAGTCAATGGCGCTGCGGGGCATACCGTCGAACTTTGCCGAGGCTGGATCTTGTACGAAAACCGTGCCGGCTTTCTCTTTGATGGCACGTAGCGCCAGGGTCCCATCGGAGCCCATGCCCGAGAGGATGACCCCGATGCAGTGTTCCTGCTGATCATCAGCCAGCGAACGAAAAAAGAAATCAATCGGATGACGTAAGCCGCGGGGCGCGGAGGGTTCAAGTAAATGCAGCACGCCATGCAGCATGGACAGGTCACTGTTGGGGGGAATGACATAAACATGGTCAGGCTCGACCTTCATCCGGTCCTTGATCTGCATAATCGGCAAGGCGGTTTTGCGCTGGAGTAGGTCCACCATGATCCCTTTGTGATCTGGATCAAGATGCTGAACGATGACAAAGGCCATACCGCTCTCCAGCGGCACATTAGCCAGGAATAGCTCCAGCGCCTCCAAACCTCCGGCTGAAGCACCAATGCCGATAATGGGAAAACCCTGGCGACCCTTGGCGCTCTTGGGGGCAGGAGAATCCTGGGAAGGTTTCCTGCCTTTGGCCGGAGCACGGGTGGCTTTTTCCGATTTTCCCATTAAATCCATATTCCTAATAAGATGAATGTTTTAGTCTGATTCATTAAATATCATAATCGGTGGCGGTTTTACCATCGGTATTTAAACTGAAAAGGCCCCATCGACGCAAAGATCGATAGGGCCTTTTACAGTTTGCCAAGCTATCTTTTCTGGCTAGTTCTTTTTCCTGTTGACCGGCAGGTCATGCGGGTTCAAGTGGCAGGTCAGGCAATCAGGGAACTTCTCAAGCAATTTTTTGGCATGAGTTTTCGGCGGAGTATGGCAGTTTGAACACTGTGGAATCAGGCCGTGCCGGGTATGGCATTGGGCACAGCTGACCTGGCCGTGCTTACTCGGCGTTGCCGACCACTCACTGTAAATGCCATCGTGACAAGCACTGCAGGTTTTAACGTCAACATCAGCGTTGAAACCGATATTCAGCGGCTGGTGAACCTGGTGGCAGGTTGTACAGCTGGTGAATTGCTGGGCTTCAAAATGTGGCTCATGGCATTCCTGGCAGGATGGGATATAGCCATGCCGCTCGTAATGACAGGCTCCACAGCCCTGTTCAGTGTGCTTGCTGGGGAATTGCGCCAGCTGGCCTGCCTGGTCATTGTGGCAATCAGAGCAGAAGCCCGCCAGCATGCGCGTGGCCGGAACCTGGCGTGGCGTATGTGGGTTCTGGTGGCAATTCAGGCACTCTGAATGCTTTTCTCCATGCGGAAAGGCGTGGCAGGTTGCGCATTTAGGCATGATCTCCGCGTAGTTGTTTTTCAGCGGATTGTAGGCGTGAAACACCTCGTGGCATTCACGACAGTCGAATTGGTGTTTACGACCATCCTGTTTGATATCGCCGAAATGCTTCGGATGGCATTGCCCGCATTGGCTTATGGTCAGCGGTTGGGGTTCGTTGGCATAAAGAGATGCATCCTGGGCAGGAAGATCGGTGCGCTTTGCCGCTTGCTGAGCCAGGGCGGCAGATGCCGCCCCGGACAGCAGAACCGCTGCAACCAGGAGCACTTTGCTGATTTGAATCAGCTTTTTATAGTGATGGTTGAGCATATATTATCCCCTCTGTTATTGTCCCGGCCAGTTGTTCAGGTCGTGAGCGATATTGTGGCAATCACCGCATTTCGGGAACTTGCTGTGGATGCCTTCGGGGTGCGGCAGACCGTGGCAGTCACTGCAATTCGGCACGGTCTTATGCTTGTTGGCGTGACACTGAACACAAGCAACATCGTGGTGCTTAGTCTTGGTTGCCATCAGCTGCTCGTAGACGCCATCGTGGCAGGCGGCGCACAGGATGTTCTGAGTGGTGTCGGGATACTCTAGAACCAGCGGCTGGTGAACTTCGTGGCAGGTTGCGCAGTTAGCTTGGGTGACATTTTCAGAGTGGGGAGTGTGGCACTGGATACACTCAGGAATCACCCCGTGCTTGTCAGCATGACAGAAGTTACAGGCAAAAGTGGTGTGCTTACTGGGGTTGGCTTCCAGCTGCTCGTTCTGCGAAGTGTGGCAGGTGAGACATTCAGACTTGAGCTCCCCGGAAAGAACCACGCGAAGCGGCTGGTGAGGGTTGTGGCAGCGAAGGCAGTTGTCGAGCTCAAAGTGGGTTTCGCCTTCGTGACACATGCTGCATTGCGGAATGTTGTTCGGGCTCGAAGGACGGTGGCCAGTGTGACATTCACGGCAGTTGATGGCATCGCGGTGGGCACTACCAGCTTCGGCGATCTGTGCGGGTTGCTCATCGTGACATTTTGCGCAGTCGTCAATCGACAGCTCCGGTTGCGCGACAGCGACGCCTGCGGTCAGCAGCCCGCAGAAGAGCATTCCCAGCAGTGCGGTCAGAAAGGTTACCTTTGGTTTTTGCATTTTGCCTCCTGAAATGTGTGGATGTGTGCCCAAAGAGCCGATTGATTCATGCAAAATTGGCGACTCGCTGAGGACAGCAAAAGAAAAAATATTGCAGTAGCTATATCTTCATTGAACTGCATTGAATAGATACATCTTCTTTGATAGCAATCAAATGCAGTTTATATCAAGGCTTGCTGCTTTATTCAAGTTCTTTCTGGTGTTTTGTAAGTTGCTGTTAAGATGAGGTTTTTTGTGTGCCGGCAGAGGTGCGGTGCAATAAGGGAGGGGAGTTTCTTTTGTATACTGTATGCGGGCAGCCAGCCCAGGGAACGAAACGTGCCCGGCCGTTGCGGCCGGGCACGCTGAAAGTAGCTTCAGGCGGCAGTGGTGATCGCATTGATGTTGTGATGGTGAACATCCTGTTGTGGGAATGGAATAGAAATCCCTTCGGCATCAAAGCGAAGTTTGATTTCTTCCTGCAATTCAAACAGGGTCGGCCAGTAGTCGGCGCTCTTAACCCAGGGGCGGACCGCAAAGTTCACGCTGCTATCGGCAAGTTCAAGGACACCAATGGTCGGTTCCGGGTCTTTAAGTACCCGCGATTCCTTGGCGAGGATATCTTCGAGCACGGTACGGACTTTTTTCAGGTCATCGCCATAGCCCACGCCGATTATCAGATCAATACGACGGGTCGGCTTGGCTGAATAATTAGTAATTGTACTGCTGATAATCTGCCCATTTGGGACGATGATTTCTTTGTTACAGGCGGACCTTAGCTTGGTGCTGAAAATCTGAATCTCTTCAACCACGCCGGTTGTACCGCCACCTTCGATAAAATCACCCACCTTAAAGGGACGGAAGACGATCAGCATAACGCCGGAGGCAAAATTGCTGAGAGTGCCTTGCAAGGAAAGACCGATGGCCAGACCGGCAGCGGCAATGATGGCTGCAAACGAGGTGGTTCTGACACCCATTTTTTCCAATGCCGCCAGGATGACGAAAGCCATCAAGGCCATATAAGTCAAGCTTTTGCAAAATCTCACCAGGGTTTCATCGAGCTTACTCTTGGTCATGACCTTGGCGACAACGTTCGAGATGATTCGAGCGATGATTTTACCGACAATGAGAATAATGATCGCCCAGAGCAGCGGCAAGCCATAAGTCTCAACCAGGCTGGCAATTTTCTCCGGGGTGAGTTGTTCTAAATAGGCCATTAAATTCATAACAATCTCCTTTTAAAATGGTTTAAGTATGTAAGAGGTTCTCATAACCTGAGAAAATTAAACGGGTTAGCTATAGCGCGCGCTCTGCAACATAGATTTTGACCTGCTCGGTATCTGCGCTTATTGTATCCAGGCGTTTAGGCAGCTTGTCGATCCCCATAAATGCTTCCGGTAATTCTGGGTCCTGCGCGATGGCCGATTTAACCGCCTCACCAAACTTAGCTGGATGGGCAGTTGCAAGGCAGACCAGCGGGCAACTGCCACTGGAAGCCGTCTGGCCGGCTTTGACTCCGATTGCAGTATGTGGATCAAGCACATAACCGGTCGTCGCGAAGAACTCTTTGATCATCGCTATGGTGTCCTGATCGTTGACAGTTGCTGCAGAAAAAATTTCTTGCACGGCATCTAGCTGCTCCTCGCTAAAGTGTAGCTTGCCGCTCTGTTTGAATTCTTCCATGGCCAAACGCACCTGGTTGGCATCTTGACCATATAGATAATAGAGGAAACGTTCAAAGTTGCTGGCAACCTGGATATCCATCGATGGGGACAGCGAATGCTGGACCACAGCCGATGAATAATCGCCATCATTAATAAAGCGACTGAGGATGTTGTTTGCATTGGTGGCCAGAATCAGCTTGCGAATAGGCACTCCCATCCGCTTGGCAATGTAGCCAGCGAAAATGTCTCCAAAGTTTCCGGTCGGTACGGAAACTTCGATCTCCTTGCAACCGGTTTCCTGGCTGACCCGGAACCAGGCATGGAAATAATAAACTACCTGTGCCAGGACCCGAGCCCAGTTAATCGAGTTAACCGCTCCCAGGGCATGCTGTTCTTTGAAATCGAGATCCCCGAAGATTTCCTTAACGATCGACTGGGCATCATCAAAGGTGCCTTCAACCGCCAGATTGAACACGTTGTCGTCGGTCACGGTGGTCATCTGCAGCTCTTGAATCGGGGAAACCCGGCCCTTGGGGTGCAGGATAAAGATGTTGATATTTTTCCGCCCGCGGACCCCATAGATAGCGGCACTGCCGGTGTCACCACTGGTTGCCCCGATGATATTCATTTTTCGGCCAGATTTATCCAACAGGTATTCAAACAGATTGCCGAGAAACTGAAGGGCAACATCCTTAAAGGCCAGGGTCGGTCCGTGGAAAAGTTCGAGGAGGTAAAGATTGTTCTGTTTGACTACCGGGGTGATATCGGGATGTTTGAAGCTCGCGTAGGAGCGGTCGATGAGAACTTTCAGGTCGCTCGCCGGGATATCAGTGGCAAATTGGGAAATAACCTGAAACGCCAGTTCTGGATAGGGCAGGGCGCTTAACTGATGCAACTCTTGCTGGGAAAAAGTGGGGATTTCCTCCGGCAGCAGCAGACCGCCATCATCGGCCAGTCCCATCATCACCGCATCAGAAAAATTTATGCCTCGAACCTTGCCCCGGGTACTGCAGTATTTCATGGAAACTCCTTGAGCGTATATTTTTTTTGCAGCTGGGCATCTTAACAGGAAGCTTGGTCGATGGGAAGGCTGGCCAACAAAGAAAAAGAGGGAGTGTTCACGATGAACACTCCCTCTTTTTCTACGTACTGTACTGGCTTGCTGATTTAAGCTAGATCAGCAGCATCCTGGGCATCAACCACGGCAACGGCGGCCATATTGACGATGTCGGAGACATCGTCGCCACGCTGCAGGACATGGACAGGCTTCTTCATGCCCATCAGAATGGGGCCGACCGCCTCGGCTTCACCAAGTTTATTCAGCAGTTTGTAGCTGATGTTGCCTGAATTGAGGTCCGGGAAGATGAAGACGTTGGCATCCCCTTTGAGTTGCGAGAAGGGATATTGTGCTTCAGTCAGCTCGGCGTCAAGAGCAACGTTGGCCTGAATCTCACCATCAACAACCAGGTTGGGAGCTTGCTCCTTGACCAATGCTGTCGCGCGCTTAACCTTTTGGCAGAGCGGATGATCTGAACTGCCGAAGTTGGAAAAGGAGAGCATGGCGACCTTCGGCTCAACATTAAACTGCTGGGCTTTTTCGGCGGTGAGGAGAGCGGTTTCCGCCAATTCTTCAGCGCTAGGCTCAATGTTGACGGTGGTGTCGGCAAAGAAGACCGCCTGCTTTTTGGTCACCATCATGTAAACCCCGTGGACCTTGGACAAACCATCTTTTTTGCCGATAATCTCCAGTGCAGGGCGAATTGTTTCAGGATAGTGGTGGTTAATCCCTGAAAGAACCGCATCGGCATCACCCATCTTGACCATCATTGAGCCAAAGTAATGGCGATTGTTTTTGATTTTGCCCTTGGCTTCGGCGCGAGTAACGCCTTTGCGTTGGCGCAACTCAAACATCGCGTCGATATAGCCGCCGCGCTTGTCACTGATTGCTGGATCGACAATCTCAATGCCGTTCAAATCCAGATTGAGTTCCTCAATTTTGGCGCGAATCTCTTTTTCGTCACCGAGCAGAATCGGTTTAGCGATCCCTTCGTCGATGATGATCTGTGACGCCCGCAGGATCTTCTCTTCATCTCCTTCAGGGAAAACCAGCCGCTTCGGGTTGGTCTTCGCTTTATTTATCATAGACCGCATGATCTCTTTGGAGCGGCCCTGCATCGCTTCGAGGCGCTCTTTGTACTTGTCCATGTCTTCGATCGGACGACGGGCAACACCGGAATCCATCGCTGCCTGGGCAACAGCCGGGGCAACATGTAGCAGAACGCGGGAATCGAACGGCTTGGGAATCAGGTACTCACGGCCAAACTTGATTTCTTCGCCACCGTAGGCACGACGGACCGAATCAGGAACATCTTCTTTTGCCAGAGCTGCCAGGGCATGAACCGCTGCCAGTTTCATTTCGGCATTAATCGCGCTGGCATGGGTATCCAGAGCGCCACGGAACAAAAACGGGAAGCAGAGGACGTTGTTAACCTGGTTATTATAATCAGAACGACCGGTGCCGATAATAACGTCGCTGCGTACTTCTTTGGCTTCCGGTGGGGTGATCTCCGGATCAGGGTTCGCCATGGCAAAGACGATCGGATCTTTGGCCATCGACTTGAGCATTTCGTTGGTCAAGGCTCCCTTCGCGGAAACGCCGAAGAAGATATCCGCACCAACCATGGCATCTTCCAGGGTTCGGGCATGGGTGTCTGCTGCAAGCCGCTCTTTGTAATCGTTCATCCCTGCAGTACGCCCCTTGTAGATAACCCCCTTGGTGTCACAAAGGATGACGTTATTTTTATCTATCCCCATGGTGATCGCCAGATTCGCACAGGCAATTCCGGCAGCACCGGCACCATTGACGACAATCTTCGCATCCGCAACTTTCTTGCCGATGATTTCCAACGCGTTGACCATGCCGGCAGCCGAAATAATCGCGGTGCCGTGCTGATCATCGTGAAAGACCGGAATATCCATGATCTCCTGCAGCTTCTCTTCGATATAGAAGCACTCCGGACCTTTGATGTCCTCAAGATTGATGCCACCAAAAGTTGGCTCAAGCAGCTTAACAGTGCGGATCAACTCATCGGAATCCTTGGTATTCAATTCGATATCGAAAACGTCAACATCAGCAAAGCTCTTGAATAGAACCCCTTTCCCTTCCATAACCGGCTTGCCGGCAAGCGCGCCAATATCGCCAAGACCCAAGACAGCGGTACCATTGGAGACGACCGCAACCAGGTTGCCTTTTGCAGTATACTCGTAGGCGGTGCCGGGATCTTTTTCGATTTCCAGGCAAGGCTCTGCTACGCCCGGGCTGTAGGCCAGCGCTAGGTCGCGGCTGGTGGCACAGGGTTTGGTGGTGATGACTTCGATTTTACCTTTTCGCCCTTTACTGTGATAATCAAGGGCCTCTTGACGCTTTGACATGGGGGTCTGTCCTCCTGTTAAGAGTATAGTCTTCCGAGACTCAGGAAGTGAAAGTGGCGGGGTTGGGCCTCATGGTGCAACTGTTGAACATCAATTGTCATATACTTAAACTAAAAAATTATAGCCATACTAAAAAAAAGTCAACAGCAATCGGTTGACACAGACAATATATCTCCTTTTAGCCAGGTCGCAATGCTGATGCCAACTTTCTATAACAATAAAAAGGCGAGCAGCTACAGGGAGTTGGCCTATTTACGTGAGCGATATGTAATAAAATTAGCTTAAAAAGCAGCGAATATTGGTCCGATTGTGGCTGAAATTAGCCACTGACAGTTTATGAAAAGGGCCAAAGTACCTTATTTTTTTAGGAATTTACGATGAAACTTGGTGTTTTGTCAGACACTCATATCTGTCATTTAAAGCAAGGACTCGAATTGTATGAACGTTTGCTCGAAGGACCTTTTGCCGGCATAGAGGCGATCCTTCACGCTGGTGATCAAGTTCTGCCCGAGTTGGAAAGCTGTTTTGCGCCGCTCCCCTGGTATGCGGTGAGGGGGAATATGGATGGTGCTGCCAGCGTTACTCCATTGAAGCGAATTCTGGAATTTGCTGGAGTCCGCATCGGGATGATTCACGGCTACGGTGCGCCACAAGGGATTGAACAACGGGTCATGGCAGAATTTTCCAACGATTCTCTCGACGTCCTGGTTTTCGGCCACAGTCACCAGCCGGTCTGTCGGTATCAGGGTTCGCTGTTGTTGCTGAACCCCGGGAGCCCGACCGACCGCCGGTATGCGCCAAACCATACCGTGGCCCTGCTGACGATCGATGCGGAAATTCAGGCTGAAATCATCACTTTGGGTTGATTTGATCCTTGGTGTCTTTTCATCTTTATGTTATCTTCTTTAAATTATTCTGATAATACTGGGAATCGCTCGAAATGATTGAGATTTTTGAACGTGGTGGCCCTCTGATGTACCCGATTCTGTTCTGTTCGGTGATCGGTTGGGCAATTTTTTTGGAACGCGTCCGGGCGTATCGCAAGGTCAGGATCAGTTTAAGGCCTTTGCTCATTGACGTTGAGCGGCAATTGAACAAAGAGCAACCTGCCGAGGCACTCGCCTGCTGTCAGCAGTCCGATTCTCCTTTGGCAAATATTTTTACTGCGGCTATAAATCATGCCGGCGCAAGTCGCAGCCATATAAAGATGCTTGCCGAAGAGGTCGGCGAGCGTGAAAGCATGCTGCTGCAGCGCTACCTTGGATTGCTGGGGACGCTTGCCAATATCTCGCCACTGCTCGGCTTGCTTGGGACTGTGCTGGGGATGATCGAAGCGTTCAACGTCATCGCCGTGCAAGGTGTCGGAACCCCGGCCACTCTGGGTGGCGGCATATCCGAAGCGCTGATTACCACTGCTGCCGGCCTCTCGGTGGCGGTGCCGATGATTCTGGCTCATCGTTATCTGTCCAGTCGCGCTGAACTCCTGACCCTGGAGTTGGAAGAGTACAGCATGCGAATTGTCGACATGGTCGGGGCACCGCAGTAATGTCCTTTCGGCGCCGCAACATAGAAACCCCGCGGATCGATTTAACGCCGATGATCGATGTGGTGTTCCTGCTGTTGATCTTCTACATGATCACCACGACTTTCATCGAGAGCCCCGGACTGATCATCGATCTGCCAAAATCTTCGGCACAGCAGATCAAAAAGGTGGACAAGGATGTTCATGTTTACCTGACTGCCGAGGGGGAAATTTTTTTGCAGAAACAACCCGTCAGTCTGGTCGAATTAAAACAGCGCATCCTCCAGTATGGAGAAACCGCCAAGCTAAGGACCTTTTTGCTCATGGCAGATAAGGGCGCCTTGCACGGCCAGGTCATTCAACTTATTGATGCCGCCAAAGCCGCCGGGTTTGGGAAATTGGCCATCGCAACAGATAAGCAGCAGCTTGAAGAATAGCCAAGCTGCATTAACTTGTTAATAGGGAGAGAATCACGGTGAGCAAAACCATTGCGATTTTAACCGGAGGCGGCGATTGCCCCGGACTGAATGCAGTTATTCGTGGTGTGGTTCGTTCAGCGATTGGGCAACATGGTTGGCGGGTGCTCGGGATCGAAGATGGTTTCGAGGGGTTAGTTGGAGAGATGCGCTATCGGGAACTAACGCTTAATTCGGTGCGTGGGATTCTGCCGCGTGGCGGAACGATTCTGGGGACAAGTAACCGTGGTAATCCTTTTAGTTATCCGATGGAAGTTAATGGGGAGCTTGAGCTGCAGGATGTCTCCGATTCGGTGTTGGAAGGATTTCGCAAGCTCGGAGCCGAGGTCCTGATTGCTGTCGGTGGCGATGGTACGCTGAAGATCGCTCAGGGGCTTTATGAAAAAGGTTTACCGGTCATTGGTGTACCGAAAACCATCGATAACGATCTGCGGGCCACCGATGTCACCTTTGGTTACCGGACCGCAGTGACGATTGTTACTGAAGCCCTGGATCGTCTGCATTCGACGGCGGAAAGTCATCATCGGGCCATGGTGGTTGAGGTGATGGGACGGGATGCCGGCTGGATCGCCCTGGAATCAGGGATTGCCGGTTCTGCCGACGTTATCCTGATTCCCGAAATTCCATATTCTGTCGAGCGGATTTGCGCAGCAATTAAAAAACGGCGCGAGAATGGTAGCCGTTTTTCGATTATCGTGGTCGCCGAAGGTGCTTTTGCGGCGGAGGGCGGCAAGACTGTGCAGGTCACTGCTGACCATAACCTGGGTGTCGAGCGGTTGGGTGGGGTCGGTCAACAGGTTGCCAGGCAGATTGAAGCCTGTCTTGATATGGAAACCAGGGTTGTGACGCTCGGGCATTTACAACGTGGTGGTTCACCTGAGCCTTTCGACCGGATCCTGGCCTCTCGCTTTGGTGTCAAAGCGATTGAGCTGATTGCCCGGGAGGATTTCGGAAAGATGGTTGCGCTGAAAGGGCAGAAGGTTGTGGCTGTCGAAATCAGCAATGCCATCGCGCAGTTAAACCAGGTCGACCCTGCGGGGGAGCTGGTTGTCACCGCCGAAGCCCTAGGAATTGAGCTTGGGAAATAGCTTGCTTTTAGCTGTTCGTTAAACGGGGAGATCGATGAGTAATTTATTTTCAATGGTTTTGGAAAACGCTCACAGTTCAAACGATAAAACCGACCGCAGTTTTTTTTATGCCCTTGGCGGAATCATGCTGGGGGTTGCCGCACCGATTGGTTGGGCGGTGGTGCGGATGCTGTTTTTTTACAATAATAGTCTGCCAATTTGGGAGCAGTCGTTTGGCTATTTTACCAAAAATGCCTCCCACTTTGCTTTGCTCATCTATATGGGGGGGGGGACCGCAGCGGTGCTCGGCACCTTCGGTTTTTTTATCGGCCGGGCCTCGGAACAGATCCACCTGCGGGCCAGGCGGCTGGATGAGATGAATCAGGCGGTAGCCAGTCAGAAGCAGGAATTTGAGCGCAAATATCGTGACCTGAACAGTCGAATTACCAGTTTTCACAATATCAGTGCCCGTATTCAGAAAACCATGGATCTGTCTGAATTGTTACAGTTGACCGGCAACGGTCTTCACGAAGTCATGGATTTCGACCGGGTGAATATTTTGACGGTCGATCGCGAACATCAGCAACTTCGGTTGTCGGTCAGCCTGGGATCCGAAGCCCCAAGCAATGCAACCACCAGCATGCCTTTCGATGAACGGGCCGGGGTGATCTACAAAGCGATCAATGAGCAGCGTCATTACCTGGTCGACGATATCTCATTGATGCCCCCCGACTGCAAACTGAAAGCACCCTGCGATTCAATTCCGGCGCTGCGGTCGCGCAATTTTCTGATCTGTCCGGTCGTGGTCAATGGACAGACCGAAATGGTTATCGCAGTGGATAAGAAAAATACCCGCAGGCCGATAGAAGAGGATGACGCAGACACTCTGAAGCTGTTCGCCTCGCAACTCTCCGGCAGCATGACCCGACTGCAGCTGTTCAGCGCCGTCGATACACTTACCCGCGAACTTGAACATACCTTTGCCCAGTTTCTGCAATATCGGCAGGACTATCAGATCCTGCTCAAGACCCTGAAGCGGGCCACCGGTTCGACCATCAAGCTGGTCGCCGATATCGCCAACTCTGCTGATGTGGTACGGGATGCGGTTAATTCCACCCAGTCGTCATCGACAGAAATTTCCGCTTCGATCGATCAGGTTGGCAGCAGTATAAGGCAACTTTCCGAATTTATGGATAAATCGATTTCCGCCATGACTGAAATTGCCGCGACCATCAAAGAGGTAGACGATAACAGCGTTAACTCTCACCAGATGTCCGAACAGGTGCTGTTGCAGGCCGAAGGTGGGGTTGATTCGGTTCAGGAAACCCTCAATGGTCTGGATGGTATTGCCACGGGTGTTGGCGAGGTTTCGCGGGCCATCGATCAACTATCTCAGAGGGGCGAGGAGATCGGCACGATTACGACGGTGATCACGGAGATTGCCCAAAAGACCAACCTCTTGGCACTGAATGCCGCAATCATTGCCGCGCAGGCAGGCGAACAAGGCCGCTCTTTTGCGGTTGTCGCCGAAGAGATTCGTAGTTTATCGCAAAAAACCGCCCACTCCTCTGAGGCCATCGCCGGACTGATCAGGGGTATGCATAATAACACCTCGGAGGTTGTTGACCAGGTACGCAGTGCCCATGACTTGGTCGGTAAAGGGGTGACCCTGGGGCGCAAAACCGAGCAGACGCTCAAACAAATTCTCGATAGCGCCATGGCCGCTATGGATATGACCCGCAGCATCCGGCATGCCACCCGTGAGGTGTCCCGCTCGGCTGAATTTGTCACCCATTCGATTGAAGAACTCGGCGAGATGACCGATCAGGTCTCGACCGCTTCGCGCGAACAGGCGCATGGCACTCACGGGATTGTCCGATCGATTGAAGATATTCGGGCAATGGCAGATGAAATGGCCAACGTGGCGATTCAGCAACGCCAGGACAGTCGTGACATCGAGACCGCGGTCGAATCGGTGGCCGATATGGCCCTGCAGATTTTCCAGGAAATGGATGCCCGCAGCGAGCAAAGCCGCACAGTTATTCGTCAACTGCAGGAGCTGAAAGAAACAGAATAATATTCAACGACGGGCTAAATCACCAGTTGAGTGCTCAGGTCCATATTCAGGGGATGTTTGCAGATCGCTCAGCCTGGTGCGGGAAGTGCTCTCGTGTAGGAAAAATTCATCCCTCATCTTGCGGTAGACTTTCCTTGTCCATGCTATCCTCGCTGGCTAGATCAAACCCTGATTCTTCAAATCTTTCGTAACTTGTTCCACAAAGTCCTGCATCATTTTTTCAATGTCACCTTCAACAACAGTTTCAAGTTGAGCCGACCAAATCATTTCTTCAGTTTTTAGATCATAAATGACGGATTCGACGGACAGAACTGTGAAGTGTGTGGTTGTCGGGGGTTCATAGATGACATCGACCCTTTGATTGTAATAGCTGTTCCAATTATTATAGTAGGCGGGCCGATTATAGTAGCCGTCACGACGATTGTATGGCCGATAGGAATAGCCTGAAACTCTGCCCGGGCGGGTTACCGATTGTTTCCGTTGCCCAATCAGTTTGGTCAGCAGGACAGAGTCGCAAGAATTGGTTGTCATTTGTTGAATGATTCTTGATTTATTAATTTCCTCGCTGCTGGGAAGGCCTTTATAGCTTGTGACCGATTCAACTCCCTGGCTAGCTAATTGTTGTTTGAAGGTATCTTCAAAGATGCGGCGATTGTTTTCACTCTTTGCCATGCCAATGATATAGACCTTTTCGATCTGTCCCTTAAACTCAGGATTTGACCAGGAACTGCTCATGCTGGTGCTGGAGCAGGAGGCAAGCAGTAAACCGATCAGAATCAGGCCAAATAAGCGGATATAAGCAATCATTGCAGGTTCTCTCCTTACCACAGTATTGACGCACTATTTGAGCATAACCGATTCTCTGCCAATATCAAACTCACGCTTTTTGGTGTACAGCATCCTTATCTGTTCATACTCAAAGGGGGAGCCGGAACCATAGTAACGGAAGGGGATACGTTTACGTTTGTCGATCGCACTGACCCCGGTGAAGATCAGGTTCGCATCATCGTCATCCACCCAGGCCGGCGGCCCGGCAAGTTTAAATGCCACAGAATCGGCGACCAGACCGGTGGTGTCCCTGAGGTTTGATGGGCCAAAGATCGGCAGAACAATAAAGGGTCCATTGCCAACGCCGTAATACCCCAGGGTTTGGCCGAAATCCTCGGGTTGGCGATGCCAGCCCCAGCGGGTAGCCGGGTCCCAGAAACCGGCAATACCGACCGTGGTATTCACCACGAAGCGTGTCAGGGTGATACCGGTTTGTTTGAATTTCAGCTGCAGCAGATTGTTGGTAAAGTTGTTGAACTCAAAGACATTGTCGACAAAATTCGAAACCCGATCCTCTGCGTAATCCGGCATGATAAATTGATAGCCTTTGACCAGCGGCAAGAAAAGGTACTTGTCAAAATAATGATTGAAGCGATAGGCGCCGCGGTTAAAACCCTCAATCGGATCATAGACATCCACAGCGAACTTCTGATCCTGGGGGACGAGCGTCTTGTAGTCGCGCATTGGCGGCTCTGTCACCGGGAAGGTTTTCGGTTTGGTACTGCAGCCGCTGAGGAGCAGAGTTACCAGTATCGCCAATATAGCCAAGCCCTTGAAGGTGTTTGTTGCTGTCATGGCTCAGCCCTCCTGCCCGGCAAAAAACTTCACGATAAATTCCACCGCATCCTGATGGTTCATGTTGCCGCAATGCCCTCCGGTTGGAAAGATTTTTGCCCTTGAGCCGAACAGTTGACCCAGATAGTCGATCTCGCCCGGCTGCAGGATGATGTCGTCCTCATTGTGTAACAGGCCTATTTTATTGGCACTGCGTAGGTAATCCTCGATATTGCGTAGCGAAAGCATCTTGATCATCTTCTCTTCGGTCAATGTTGGGTCTTGCTGTTGAAAGAAGGGGACAAAATGTTCGCGGAAATAGTCGCCGAAACTGGTCCGGTGGGCGACCAGGTAGTAAGGTGTCAGAGCGGTTGAGTTCGTCATGCCGACATTTCTCGGGGTGATATAGCCGCCACCTTTCATGACATCGGCGGCAAAAATCATGTTTGATGAATCGGTGCGGAACGAGACGCCAACCAGCGAAGCTAGAAAGTCTTCCCGGGGTGGGAAGCGTTTGTAGGCTTTGTAGATGTATTCCCCGGTCAGTTCGAAATAGCCCATTCGCTCTTCTGCTGCAGCCAGTTTCTGCATGACGGTATCAAACCAACTGTCCATGTTGTCGATGCCGCCAGGAATATTGTCGACCAGCATCTGGTCGAGAATCGTCACGGAATTGTAGAGGTTGACCGGTGGGTTGATCAGCAGGACGCGTTCAAAATCGAAAACTTGCTGCCCTTCATCCAATAGGGCAACAAAGGCAGATTGGATACCACCGAGACTGTAACCGGTCAGGTGGTAACGCGAAACCTCGATGTCGTCTTTGACTTTTTCCATACTCAGTTGCATCACCCGGTAAAGATCCTTGGCGTCCTCGTAAACGTGTCCGGGGGTCAATGTGCTCGACGCATTGACGATGAAATTCATATGGGTTGGCGAGGTAATCGAGATGACGTGATAGCCGGCCTGATAGAGAGCCTTTTGCAGGTTGAGCATTTTCGGTGAATTGTACCGGGCACCGGTGCCAGCGATTACGAAGACCAGTGGCGCCTTCTTCTTCTGATAAACCAGTGAGCATTCCAGACCGTCTTCGTACCAGAACACCTGGGGGATCGGACGATCAGGAAAAACATCAAGTGAGAAGGTTTTGGTTGGTACCTTTTTGGGAATGGCCGCATGGTAATAGGGTGGTAGTTCCATGACGGTCGCTTCCAGCGGATTCACATAGGGATAGAAGTAGGGCTTGTCGACTGCTATCGCCACAGCTGGTAATCCCAATAGCAGGGACAACACAATAATTGCAGACCAACGTCGCATAATTCCCTCCATAGCTGATATCTGAATGTCTGATTTTATAAAGGATTTCAACGCAACAACCCTGCTTCCTTGAAGTAACGCTCAGCCCCCGGGTGTAGGGGAAGAATGAGTCTCGTGGTCAACTTCTCAGGGGTCAAATTGGCAAAGGCCGGATGCTGCCGTTGAAACAGGTCGAGATTCTCATAGACTTCTTTGACGATATGGTAAACGATTTCTTCGTCCATATCAGCGTTACAGAACAAAATCGCCTTGACGCCGATCGTACGGACTGGCTCCTTATTTGCCAGTTCGGTGTAATAATCGATCCGGATGATCCTCTCGACGAGGTCTTCTCTTTGATCAATGATTGAATCAACATATTCCGGACTCGGGGCAACGAGCATAATTTCGCGGTCGCCGTGTGCGGCTTCTTTGATCGAAAGGTTGGGATGACCGACCGTGTAGAGATATGCATCAATCCCGCCCTCTTGCAGAAGCTCGGATGCTTCGTAGGTGGGCTGCTCACGAATGGTCAGGTCTTTCTCTGGATCCAGGCCAATAGACTCGAGTATTCTCAGGGACTGTAAGCGGTCTGTCGAGCCGTGTTCACCAATATTTACCGTCTTCCCTCTGAGGTCTGCCAGGGAATTTATACTGGCGTCAACCGCAACAATGACCGTAAAGGCCTCAGTGTAGAGACCGAGCACGCTGCGCAATTTATTCTGTGGCTCGCCTTCCCAGTAATGTGCGCCGCTCTTGGCAAAATAGAGTGTATTCGCTTGAGCAATGCCAAAGCCGGCCAAGCCATCTGCAACAGCATCGATGTTGGAAATGGACCCTTCTGATGCTTCCGCAATCAAGCGTAGATTGTATTCCTTGCGCTTTTTGTTGTGCAGCTTGGCTACGGCACTGCCTGCAGCGTAGTAGACTCCAGTAATGTCGCCCGTTTTGATGGATTGCATCGGTTCATCAAAGGCAGCAACGTTCGGTGGGCCGGAAATAAAGGTGAGGATGGCAGCTAGAAATAGCAAGCTGAGACGAACCACTGAAATCATGGAGCCCTCCTTATGTAAAAATGCTCAATTACTCCTGTATTTACAATTTAGCCTCCGTAGAGAGTAGCATCTTTCATGAGTAAATCTAGGTGTTCACAGGAGGTTTCAACGCGGTTTTATAGCGTCATGGGGGGGGGGCAGTATCGTGAGTCTGGCTTCAGTTATGGACGGACCGAACTCGCTTGATTCATGAACTGGTCGATGGGTCTGCTGTGCGACTTTTGTCGCGGTGACAATTCTCCCGACCCGGGCAAGGTTGAAGGCTACAGGGTTCAATATGGATGATCACATCAGCACCGGGGATGTTTCTTTCGATCTTTTTCTCCAAACTGTCTGCCAGTTTGTGGGCTTCATAGACGGTCATTTCCTTGCAGATTTCCAAATGGAAGTCCATGATTTTTAACGACCCGGCGCGGCGCGTCCGCAGGCCGTGATAACCGCCCAGGGGGCCTTCGTGGGTGCTGATCAGCTCATGAACCCTCTCCTGGATTTCGTCCGGCAACTGACGATCGAGGATATCATGCAGGCTGCGTTTTATCAGCTGCAGTGCTTCGTGCAGGATGTAGGAAGCGACCAGAATTGACAGCGCAGGATCGAGCCAGTGAACGTCAAACCAGCTTATCATCAGCAGGCCGGCCATCAAGCCCAGGTTGCTGTAGATATCCATCCGGAAATGCAGTGAGTCAGCTTCCAGGGCCGTGGAGTCGGTTTGCTTGGCGACCCGGCGCAAATAGCTGGCAATGAACCAGGAAACAACTGCGCTAAAAGCAAGGACCCCGATCCCCTGATCCAGATTGCTCAAAGGTTCACTTTGCGCCAGTCTGGTTGCCGACTCGTAAATGATCCAACCGCCGGAACAGGTGATCACCAGGGCTTGAAACAGCGTCGCAATGGTTTCAAATTTGCCGTGACCAAAGGGGTGACACTGGTCAGGGGGCTGTTCGGCATGGCGGATCGCCATGAAATTGACCCCGGACATCAGGATATCGAGCAATGAATCGACCGCTGAGGCCATCACCGCCATTGAGCCACTTGAGACGGCAACAATCAGCTTGATAATTGCCAGGCTCAAGGCTCCGCAAATGGAAAAACTGGCGGCGCGGACTTTCGGGTTTTCAGGAAGCATTTGATGATTTGCCTTTAAACCAGGGGACAGTCTTTTGCCCAGGCAATAAAACCATCGCCGGTTAAATCGAGAAAGCTGTCGATCCGCAGGGTGTAATAATCAAAATCATGACAGGCGACACTGATTTTTTCGGCAGTCTCGGAGTCGATCAGGTTCTTGGCGGAACAGTAGCGGTAAAAACTTTCAGCGCCCATAAGCATGGCCGTCAGTTCGGCCAGATTCGGCTCCAGGTTGCTGGTAATATACCAGTGACCGCCAAAGCTGCGAACCAGATCAGCGGTCACTGAGAAAATGTTAAGACGGCGATTGTCGATTACGAAATCGCGCAGAAAGTAGTCAGCCCCGGCAGCTAAAGATCCGGCTTCAAGGGGATCGAGCTGCTGTTCCTCGAGCAGAAAGCGGTGAAAGCTTTTCAGGAAAGCCGAGCATCGTTGATCCACGCGAATTTCATCTTCGAGGCTGGCGATCGAGTAGCTGGCTTTATCGATATCGGCAGATTCTGTCTGTGCAGTTCGGAGTTCGTTCATTACGGGTGTTTCCTTCTCGTTATCAGCTCAGTGGACAAGTGCCCGTGTTATTAGCATTCTGCTTAAGCCGGGTCAACCCGCAGTGAGTGTTCTATTTACTTCCCGCAGGCGCTTTGCTAGGATAACGCGCTTCATTGTAGATTGTCATCGACTGTTCATATCCAAGCTCTATTTGTCCAGGATTTCAAGGTTTTCGCATGTCATCAACGACTCCACTGATGCGTCAGTATCTGGAGATCAAAGCAGACTATCAAGACGCCATCCTGTTTTTCCGACTGGGCGACTTTTATGAAATGTTCATGGAAGATGCAGTGACCGCCTCGCGGGTTCTCGGTATTACCCTGACCTCTAGGAACAAGAATGAAAAAGATTCTATTCCGCTCTGTGGTATCCCGTTTCACAGTAGCCAGGGGTATGTCGCTAAACTGATTGCCCATGGTCATAAGGTTGCCATTTGCGAACAGGTTGAAGATCCGAAAACCGCTAAAGGGATCGTCAAGCGGGAAGTGGTTCGGGTGGTGACTCCGGGGCTGGTTACCGACACGGAAACCCTGGAACCGAAGGAAAATAACTATCTGCTGGCCATCGTAGCTGAGGGCGATAGCCAGGGCATTGCCCAGGTCGATATCACAACCGGTGAATTCCGTTGCACCCAGGTTGAAGGACTGGCCCAGGTTGAAAGCGAACTTGGCTCGTTGCGGCCTCGCGAAGTGCTGTTCGCCGATAATGCGGAAGGGCAACAGCTGCAAAGAGCTTTAGCCGGAGTCCTCGACGGTGTGATGCAGAGTTTGCTGCCGGAATGGGTTTGTGAAACCGATTATGCTGAAGAGCAGCTCTGCAGCTTCTTCGGTGTCTCCGGGCTGCAATCTTTTGGCTGCGCAGAACTGCCAGCTGCCCAGCAGGCGGCATCAGCAGTTCTTTACTACCTGCAGCAGACCCAAAAAGACGAACTTCGTCATATCCGGCCGCTGCAGACCTACCATACACGCCACTACATGGTCCTCGATGACGCCACGCGCCGCAACCTTGAGTTGACCGCCACCTTGCAGGATGGCAAAAAGCGCGGTTCTCTGCTTGGGGTCCTTGACCGCACGGTTACTGCAATGGGCGGGCGAGCCTTGCGCCATTGGATTCATTATCCGCTGATCGATCTGCAGCAGATTCTGGAGCGTCAGCAGGCAGTGGCGGAACTGGTTGACGAAAGTCTGGGGCGGATTGACCTGCGCGAGACCCTGGACGGTGTTTATGACCTGGAGCGGCTCAACAGTAAGGTCGCCATGGCTAGCGCCAATGGTAAAGACCTGGTGGCACTGCGGGTTTCCCTGGAGAAATTACCGCAACTGGATGATCTTCTCTGCTCTTTCAACTCTGCTTACCTGCAGCAATTGCGGCAGAAACTCGATCTGCTGCCGGATCTGGTTGAATTGCTTGGCCAGGCGATTGTTGATGATCCACCATTTGTGTTGCGTGATGGTGGGATTATTCGTGATGGTTTCAATGCTGATCTTGACGAACTGCGCACGATAAGCCGCGAAGGCAAGGGCTGGATTGCTAAGCTCGAACAGGAGGAGCGGGAGCGGACCGATATCCCCACCCTGAAAGTTAAATACAATAAGGTCTTCGGTTACTTTATTGAGGTCACCCATCGGAATCTTGATCGGGTGCCGGAGGATTACCAGCGTAAGCAGACGCTCAGCAACGCCGAACGCTTTATCACGCCGAAACTAAAAGAGTACGAGTCGAAGGTCCTGGGTGCCGAAGAGCGGCTGGTAGAGTTGGAATACAACCTATTTCAGCAGGTGCGCCAACAGGCCGCAGCGCAAGGTCGGCGCATCCAGGAGAGTGCTAATGCCCTGGCCGCGGTCGATGCTCTTCTGGCCCTGGCAGATTTAGCCCACGATCGTAACTATGTCCGGCCGCAGGTTGATGACTCCGGGATTATCTGCATCGAGGGGGGGCGGCATCCAGTGGTTGAAGGGATGCCGTTGAAAGAAGCCTTTGTGCCGAATGACGTGGCCCTCGATAACCAGAAGAATCAACTGCTGATTATCACCGGACCTAACATGGCCGGCAAATCAACCTATATGCGGCAGGTGGCCTTGACGACACTGATGGCTCAGATCGGCAGTTTTGTGCCAGCTGAGACGGCCCGCATCGGGGTGGTCGACCGGATCTTTACTCGCGTGGGAGCAAGTGATAATCTGGCCAAAGGTGAGTCGACATTCATGGTCGAAATGAATGAGACAGCGAACATCCTACGACATGCGACCAATCGCAGTCTGATTATTCTGGATGAAATCGGTCGCGGGACCTCGACTTTTGATGGTGTTAGCATCGCCTGGGCCGTCGCGGAATACCTGCATGATCACCAAGAAGTCGCGGCGAAAACCCTGTTTGCAACGCATTACCATGAGCTGACAGATCTGGCCCTGACCCGCGAAAGAGTACAGAACTACAATATCGCTGTTAAAGAATGGAACGACCAGATCATATTTTTACGCAAAATTGTCGCTGGTGGCGCCAGCCGCTCTTACGGAATACAGGTCGGTCGGCTGGCAGGCTTACCGGAAAAAGTCATTCAGCGCGCCAAAGAAATTTTGCACAATTTGGAGGCTGGCGAATTCGGCCAGTCAGGTCAGCCGCGCTTGGGGGAGGGTAAGAGCCAGCCGAAGCGCATGCCTGCCTCGCAACTTTCGCTGTTCCAGCCCGACCCGGAAGAGGCTATTCGCGATAAACTTAGCACGGCGGATCTCACCAATATGACGCCATTAGATGCTTTGAACCTGCTCGATGAACTAAAGAAAATGCTGTGAATCTATGAAATTGCTTCGCTCCCTGATTGTTTTTTTCGTTTTACTTCTGTTCTCCAGCGGTAGCTTGCCAGCGGCTCAAAAGCAATCCTTTGCCGAAATTCGTCATGACTATAAACAGCTGATTAAATCAACTCAGCTACAACGGCAACGTAAAAACTGGGAAAAGCTGGCCCGTCGCTTTGAGCATTTCGAGCAGCAGAATCCACATCACCCTGATGCTGTCAAAGCGCTCTTTTTGCATGCCCGGACCTGGGATGGGTTATCCATGGCGTCGGGACGGAAAGGTGATGCCGACGAGGCGATCAATCTTTATCTCGAGATGGCCAGGCGCTACCCAACCAGCCACTTGGCGGACGATGCACTTTTTTCGGCCGGTCAGGCAGCAGAAGATCGGCTGGGCAATCGAACCGCTGCCTACAACTATTACCAGCAGCTGGTTCAGCAGTTGCCGGATGGCGATATGGTCGCGGCGGCGAAAAAGCGCCTTGCAGTGCTGCCGGTTCCGGCAGTGGCTAAGGTGAAGCCGCAGAAAATAGCCGCGCCTCCAGAGTCTCGGGGAGAGGCCATCGAGCTGGAAAAGATCCGCTACTGGAGTGGTCCTGAATATACCCGCGTGGTGCTTGATTTAAGCGGACCGGTCGTGGCCGAACCGCATCAACTTAAAGGGGAGAATCCGCGGATCTATTTTGATCTTCTCTATACTCAGCTCGCTCCGGATATGCAGACCGATGTGTCTATTTTAAATGGTCTGGTAAAACGGGCGCGGGCCAGTCGGTTCGATGAACAGCGGACCCGGGTGGTGCTCGATCTGTATAAAAACAGCGATTTCAAGCTGGTCACCCTCGATAACCCTTATCGCATCGTGGTCGATGTCCAAGGGAAACCGACCCAGGCCGCGGTAGCCCGGCGTCCAGAGATCCGCTCAAAACCGAAAAATGCTGATGATTCGATCGCCAATATCCTAGATTCAGCCTCTGATCAGCTGCCGGTGCTGCATGTACCTCAGCAGGCCGGCAAGGGTGGTATCAGGCTGATTGTGGTTGACGCGGGACACGGCGGTAAGGACCCTGGTGCCGTCGGTCCGAGCAACAGCAAGGAAAAAAATGTCACCCTGGGGATGGCGACCGTGCTGGCCGAGCGGTTACGCAAGGAGCTTGGAGTCAAAGTGCTTATGACCCGCAGTCGGGATAAGTTTCTCGGCCTGCGAGAGCGCACCGCCTATGCCAACAAAGTTGGTGCTGATCTGTTTATTTCCATGCATGCCAATGCCAGCCCCAGGGGCAGGGCGTATGGGATAGAAACCTATTTTCTGAATCTGGCGAAAAACAACCAGGCGGCCGAGGTTGCGGCTCGAGAAAACGGGACGTCCTTGCAGGAGGTCAGCAACCTGGAGGCAATCCTGTTCGATCTCATGGCGAACGCCAAGATCAATGAATCGAGCCGGCTGGCTGCAGAAGTACAGCAGGCGATGATTGCCGGACTCAGGCCGCATTACAGTAAAATTAAAGACTTGGGTGTCCGTCAGGGGCCTTTTCACGTGCTGCTCGGGGCGACCATGCCTTCGGTGCTGGTTGAAGCAGCGTTTATCAGTAACAGTCGGGAAGAAAAACGTTTGTTAAGTCGCAAATATCAAGAACGAGTTGCTGCAGCGATTGTTAAGGGTGTCAAAAATTATTCAGCGACCGTCGATCAGGTGGCCCGCCGATGAGTTTAACCATTTTGGAATGCGTTGAAGGCAGCTTTTCTGCAGAGCTTTTTGATGCCGGGCGAGACTATGAAGACCGCCGACAGCCGTTACTGGATGCTTCCCGTGTTTTCCTCGACGAGCAGTTGCAGCGGATCAAGCTACTTGCTGAACAGGGCGGCTCGGGCACACTGGTCGTCGAGCAATTGACTGCCCTGTTTGACCAACTGAACATCAATCTTTACCAAGCGGTCAGTGCCGATCTCGACCCTGAGGCCTTGCAGAACTGTGCATTGCTGGCCCTGGGTGGTTACGGGCGCAAAGAAATGAACCCGCGTTCCGACCTGGACCTGATGTTTTTTTATGCCGATGCCGGCAAACCGGTAGCACAGGTGCTGTCCGACCGGATGCTTTATCTGCTCTGGGATTTGAATCTCGATGTCGGCTACAGCGTGCGCTCTCCCAAAGATTGCCTTGAACAGTCCGGTCAGGATGTCACCGTCAGAACAGCGATGCTCGACGCACGGTTTCTGGCTGGCAACCCTGAACAGTTCGAGGAGTTCGAAAGTAAGGTCGGTAAGCAGATTCTTAACAATGATACCCAGGGCTTTATTAAGCAGAAGCTATCGGAAAGCCAGGAGCGGCTGAAAAAATACGGTTCTTCCGTCTATCTGCTGGAGCCGAACATAAAAGAAGGGGAAGGGGGACTGCGTGATCTGCATGCCGCAATTTGGATCGCGCGCGTCAAGTTCAAGGCGAAAAGTATCAAAGAACTGTTGATTAAAGGGATTATCAACGAACAACGCGCCGAGGAATACCAGGCCGCCTACGATTATCTCTGGTGTGTTCGCAATCACCTGCATTTCATGGCCCAGCGCAAAAGCGATCAACTCACCTTCGACCTCCAGCAGCAGATTGCGGCGATGCTCGGGTATTCCGATAGTCGCGAAGGCTCAGCGGTCGAACAGTTTATGCAGGATTACTACACCCATGCAGCTCATGTTGAGCACCTCTCCTCCAGTCTGGTCATTCGGGCGACCGAACGGGATCAACCCAGCAAAAGTATTCTCGGCTTTTGGGGTCGACGCAGCCTGGAGGATGGCTTCAGCGTGATTCGCGGGGAGCTGGGAGCCAACGACAAAGAAATTTTTCGAAAAGATCCCGCCTTGATGATGAAAGCGTTCGAACTGGCGCAAAAGCATAATGCCGAGCTCAGCGTTTCTCTAAAATTGGCGATCCGTGACAATTTGTCGCTGGTCAACGATAAGGTGCGGCGTACCCGGCGGATCAATGAGTCATTTTTCAATATTCTGCGCTATCCGAAGCGGGTTGGAAAAACTTTGCGCGAAATGCATCATCTGCATTTTCTCAATGCGTTCATTCCTGAATTCAAGAATATTTTCTGCAAGGTCCAGTTCGATCTCTACCACATCTACACGGTCGATATTCATTCCTTATTCGCTGTTGAAGAGATGTGTAAACTCTGGGCAGGAGAGTATGCTGGAACCCAGCCGCTGCTGACTCAGGTGGCGGATAATATCGAAAAGAAAGAGCTATTGTTGCTGGCAGCCCTGTTCCACGATATCGGCAAGGGCAGCGGTAAGGATCACAGCAGCAAGGGTGCCTCAATGATCCCGACGATCGCTCGCCGAATGGGTTTGAACCGTGAAAATAGCCAACGTTTGCAGTTTCTGGTTCAGCATCACCTACAGATGGCGCATATCTCCCAACGCCGTGACCTGCATGACATGAAAATGATTGCCCAATTCGCCGACCTGTTGGGGATGAGTGAAAACCTGCGCATGCTTTACCTGCTGACCTTCTCCGACCTAAAAGCGGTCGGCCCGGATGTCTGGTCTGAGTGGAAAGGTCAGTTGCTTCAGGAGCTGTACGAAAAAGCCTACGACTTTATGGAAAAACGCAACTTTTTCTCCGAGCAGCGTTCGGAGAAAGTGCGCAATCGTAAGCGCAAAGTTCGTAATGCCTTGCTGGGAGAATTCCCTGAAAGTAAGATCAAGAAGGCCCTCGACAGCCTCAGCACCCGGTATGTCTTGACTTACCGATCGAAACAGATCATCCCGCACCTGCGCCTGGCTCTCAGCCGGGGAAAGGAACCTTTGAAGATGCATGTCGAGCACATGCGCGAGGCCGGTTATACCGAATTGACTCTGGCGACAATCGATTCACCGGGGCTGTTTTCTTTGATCACCGGCGTTATGGCCGCCCATGCCATTAATATTCTTGGGGCGCAGGTTCATACCCGTAAGACCGGTGCGGTATTGGATGTTCTGCAGGTCAACAGCACCATTGGTGATGTGGTCGATAAGCCGGCGAAGTGGGCACGGGTTGAAGCCGACCTGATCGGTGCGATTGAGGGGCGGGTTTACATCGATGATCTGGTCGAAAAACAGCAGGAACCTTCTTACCTGACCGGTATCCGTGAAAAGCCGAAACGCCCCAACAAGGTTGAGTTTGACAACCAGGTGTCGGATGAATATACGGTTATCGATATATTCGCTAACGATAAAGTCGGTCTGCTGTACAATATTACCCGCACGCTGAAAGAATTGGGGCTCTACATCGCGGTTTCCAAGATTTCCACCAAAGTCGATCAGGCCGCCGACACCTTTTATGTGCGGGATATCTTCGGCCAGAAAATTGTCGATCCGGAGAAGACTGAGCAGATTCGAAAAACCCTGCTTGAGAGACTCGATTAGCGATTATAAATCAGATGGTTATGGATCAATACCTTGATTATTTTCTCAACTATCTTGAGGTGGAGAAGGGCCTCTCCGCCAACACGCTGGACGCCTACGGTCGAGATCTAAGTCGCTACCTTGAGACCCTGCAGAAAAATGGTGTCGCCACGCCGGAAGCGGTTCGGCAGCGCCAGGTATTGCAGTTTCTCGGTCAGCTGAAAAAACAGGGGTTGGCAGCGCGCAGCAGAGCCCGGTCGTTGAGTGCCGTACGGATGTTTCATCGTTTTTTGCTCAATGAAAAGTATGCCGAGCACGATCCTACCGCCCTCATAGATTCTCCTCGGGCTTTGCAACCCTTGCCGAAGCTGTTATCGCAGGACGAAGTAGAGCGGTTGCTTGAAGCACCTCAAGGGGCAGGGGCGCTGGCATTGCGGGATCGGGCTCTGCTTGAGGTGCTCTATGCAACCGGTATGCGGGTTTCGGAGTTGGTCGGTTTAACCCTCGGCAGCCTGAAACTTGATATTGGTTGTGTCAACGCTTTTGGCAAGGGAGGGAAGCAGCGATTGATCCCTCTTGGCGAAGTTGCTCTTGAAATTCTGCAGGGGTATCTGCAGAATGGGCGGCCGATTCTGTCAAGAGAACAGCTGACCGATCTGGTTTTTCTTAACCGCCAGGGCAAGGGCTTAAGCCGACAGGGGGTCTGGAAAAACCTGAATCGCTATGCCCTTCAGGCGGGGATCAGTCATAAAGTTTATCCCCATATGCTGCGGCATTCCTTTGCGACCCATCTGCTGGAAAATGGCGCGGATTTACGCGCCGTGCAGACGATGCTCGGGCATGCGGATATTTCAACGACACAGATTTACACCCACGTGTTGCAGGAGCGCTTGAAGCAGCTGCATCAACAGTATCATCCACGTGGTTAATTTTTGCTAGATAGAGGATTCGATGAAGTACATCATTTTGCTCGGCGATGGTATGTCCGATGAACCGCTGGTTGAACTTGAAGGAAAAACACCGCTGGAGGCTGCCAAGACTCCTAATATGGATCGCTTGGCCAAAGCCGGCCAAGTCGGGCTGGCAGCTACAGTTCCTGATGGTTTTCATCCCGGCAGCGATGTCGCCAACCTCTCGGTCTTCGGTTACAACCCCGCTGAATGCTATTCCGGCCGCTCCCCACTCGAGGCCGCTAGCATGGGCGTCGAGCTCGGCCCCAATGATGTCGCTTTTCGGCTTAACTTCGTCTGGCTTGAAGCCCATTACGGCAAACTCTATATGGGCGATTTTTCCGCCGGGCATATCCGCACTGCAGAGGCTCGGGAACTGATCAAAACCTTGCAGGAATATCTGGGTGGAGACGACTTTGAATTTTACCCGGGAATTTCTTATCGCCACTTGCTGGTCTGGAAAAACGGTCGCGATCAGCTGCGCTTCACTCCGCCGCATGACATTACCACCCATAGTGTTGAAGATCATCTGCCGCAGGGCGAGGGGGCTGAAGCGCTCATTGAGTTGACCAACTCAGCACAGATGTTGCTGGCCAACCATCCGGTCAATCAACAACGGATAGATAACGGCGAACTGCCGGCGAATTCAATCTGGCTTTGGGGCCACGGTCGCAAACCACAGATGGAAAGCTATCAGCAGCGTTTTGACCTGACCGGCTCGGTGATCTCGGCGGTCGATCTGATTAAAGGGATTGGGGTCAATGCCGGCCTGGAGATTATTGACGTCCCCGGGGCCACTGGTTATATCGATACCAATTATCTCGGTAAAGGTCAGGCTGCGGTTGCGGCACTGAAAGAGCGAGACTTTGTCTATGTTCATGTGGAAGCCCCGGATGAGGCGGCCCATGGCGGACTGCTGGCAGAGAAAATTCAGGCGATCGAAGATTTCGATCGGGATGTCGTCGGGACGGTGCTTAACCGTTTAGCGGAAATCGGTGACTGTCGGATTCTGGTCTGCCCTGATCACCCGACGCCGGTGGCGAAACGAACCCATACCTCCGATCCGGTGCCTTACCTGCTGTTCGATTCGCGCAAGGAACAGGTATCCGGAGTTACCGGCTACACCGAAGCTGAAGCCAAGCGCTGCGGCACGCTGCTGCCTGGCCATCAGCTGTTACCACTGTTGCTTGATAAGTAACAGAAGTTACCGATGACCAAGGTCAGATTTGCCAAGTTAGAACGCCAGGAAAAGGCCAGATTGCTCTGTCAGCTTGCTGAACAGCAGTATGCGTCCGGTAAGCGGGTGCTGGTGCTGGTGCAGGATGAAAATCAGGCGGTGACCCTTGATCGCTTCATGTGGACCTGGGAAAAGGGTTCTTTTTTACCGCATGCCTGTAATAACGGTTCGGTCGATTGCCTCGAAGAGCCGATTGTCATTACCGCCAAGCAGAGCAATCCAAACGCCGCCAGTGTCTTGATCATGGGCCAACCCTGTCCACGGGAGTTTATCCGTGGTTTCGAATTGGCGATCGACTTTGCTGAAGTCTTCGACAAATCTCTGGCCGAAGCGGCCCGAGAACGTTTCCGCAACTATCGCGATGCTGGTTTTGAACCACAAATGTATTAATGCTGGCGGTTTTGCCAGCCTCATCCGCCTGCCAGATGTTCCGTAACTCAATCAAGGTAGTATCAAATCGTGAATACTGAAAATATCATCATTGTTCTGGTGGAACCTCAGGGACCGCGGAATATCGGTTCCGTCTGCCGGGCCATGCGCAATTTCGGCTTGCTGGAATTGCGGCTGGTCAATCCTCAGACCGATCATCTTGTGCATGAAGCGCGGCAGATGGCGGTTAAAGCCACCGATGTGCTTGAATCAGCGAAAATATTCACCAGTCTGGCAGATGCCTTGTCGGGCTGTGTCGCCAGTTTCGGCACCACCCGCCGCTTCGGCCGTTATCGGGAAGGGCTGCTACACCCAGACGAGGCAGCCAGGAGCCTGTTGCCACTGACGACCACTGGGCAGGTCGCTCTGGTTTTTGGCCGCGAGGACAAGGGGCTGCATAACGCTGAATTAGATCTTTGCCAGCATTTTGTTACTATCCCGACCAGCGAGGGCTTACCATCGATGAACCTGGCTCAGGCTGTCGCACTTTGCCTTTACGAGGTTTATAAAACCAAGGGTGAGTTGGCCGGCAGTTGCCATGGTCGCAAGCAGTTGGCCACCAATCAGAACCTTGAGCAAATGTACCAGCATATGCAGGAGTCGCTGACCCGGGTCGGCTTCCTGAATCCGCAGAACCCTGATCATATCATGCGTGCCTTTCGACGGATCCTTGGCCGCTCCGGGCTGAACGATCGCGAGGTAAGGATCATGCGAGGACTGTTCAGTCAGATTGAATCACTTGATGAACAGATGGAAAAGCTCAAGCAGGGGGAGAGTGCGGATGGCTGAGTTATTAAAATCGATCAAACTTGAAAATGGTTTGCAGGTAAATTTTTTCGACACCTCGAATCGTTATTTCGGCGACTTTCACCGGGTTTGCATTGAGGTTAAAGCTGAGATCTCCCTTGAAAAATTTAACCTGGCTAAAGAGCAGCAAGCGGGCCGGGAGCTGTCCGGACCCCTATGTTTTAAGAATAAACTTAAGAGGATGGGGGTTCCAACTGCTGACCTTGACCGGGTTAAGCAGGCCATGATGGAAGATTTCCTACAGACCACTGGCAAATATCTGAGCAGGCCGAATTTCCCGCGGCAGTTTCTGAAGGCTAAGCTGGCTGAAAAACCAAAGTCCAAATTTCTGCTGCGCCGCTAACCGCCTTAATTTTCTTCTTGCCTTTTCATAAATCTAGTGCTATTTAAAGGTCCGATTTAGATTCATGGTTAACCTTCTGAAAGTGAGCCCCCGGCTCGCTTTTTTTATTGTCTTGCGAGGACGTTGTGGCGCAACTGACAGAGCAGATAGAAGCACTGATCCAGCCGATTCTGGATGATCTCGGCCTGGAGTTGGTCGATATCGAATATCAGCGCGAAACGCATGGCTGGGTATTGCGATTTTATTTGGATAAAGTAGGTGGTATTAATCTCGATAACTGCGCCGAAGCCAGCCGAGAATTCAGTGCCATTCTCGATGTCGAAAATCTGATCGACACTGCCTATTCGCTCGAGGTCTCCTCTCCGGGAATTGAGCGGCCATTGAAAAAATCGAAGGATTTTGAACGCTTTGCCGGGCAGTTGGCAAAGATCAAAACTCTGGTCTCTATCGACCCGGACGGGTGTGGTCGCATGCGGAAAGTTTTTATCGGGGTTCTGGGCGGATTTGAAGGTCAGGATGTCCTGCTGACATTACGCGACAAAGGTACGGTCCAGGTCCGGATTGCTCTGGATCAGATTGACCGTGCGAATTTGGAAATAGAGTTTTGACCGGGTATCAGGTTATCCGGTTGCCGTTAGTTTCACTGGGCCGGATCACGCAAGGGACCTCGGCTGAAAACATGACAAAAGGGGTATGACGGATGGTGGGCAACCTCAATCACATCATCGATCAGGTGGTAAAGGACAAAGGGATCGACCGCGACGTACTGGTCGAAGCTCTCGAATCAGCAGTCCTTTCCGCAGCTAACAAAAAGTTCCGCAACACGCGAGATCTCGAGGCTCATTTTAATCACGAGATTGGCGAGGTTGAGGTCTTTGAGTTCGTAACCGTGGTCGATGAAGTGACCGACTCCTATAAGGAGATCGACATTGAAGAGGCGAAAGAAGTCGACCCCGATGTCGAAATTGGCGACTCTCTCGGAATGATGCTGGAGGCCGGTAGTTTCAGCCGGATAGCCGCTCAAACTGCGAAGCAGGTGATTATTCAAAAGGTTCGTGAAGCTGAGCGGGAAGGGATCTTCAACGAATTTAAGGACCGTGTCGGCGAAGTCGTCAACGGCATTGTCCGTCGCTACGAGCGGGGCGACCTGATCGTTGATCTGGGTCGTGCTGAAGCGCTGCTGCCGAACCGTGAGCAGGTGCCGCGGGAGAATTATCGTCAGTCTGACCGCGTGCGGGCGTATATCTCCGAAGTGAAAATGTCCGCCAAGGGTCCGCAGATTATCCTTTCACGGACTCACCCTGGCTTGTTAATCTCACTCTTCAAGTCCGAGGTGCCAGAAATTGCCGAAGGGATTGTCGAGATCAAGAACGCTGTTCGTGAGCCTGGTAGCCGGGCCAAAATTGCTGTTGAGTCGCACGATATGGATGTTGATCCCGTCGGCGCCTGCGTCGGTATGCGTGGTTCGCGGGTGCAGAATGTGGTCACTGAACTGCGTGGTGAGCGGATCGACATTATCCCCTGGACTCCCGATCCGGCTCGATTTGCCTGTTCGGCGCTGGCTCCAGCAGAAGTTTCACGGGTTTATATCGATGACGATGCCGAGGCAATGGAAATTATTGTTCCTGACGATCAGCTTTCGTTGGCGATCGGTAAAAAAGGGCAGAATGTCCGCTTGGCGGCCAAGCTGATCGGCTGGAAGATCGACATTAAAAGTGAGTCCCGTGCTCAGGAAGAAGAGCAGGAGGAGCCAGCGCCAGAAGCTGCCGATTTAACATCGGAAACTGCTGAAGTGGCTCCGGAAACTGCTGAAGTGGCTCCGGAAACTGTACCCGAAGAGCAGCCGATTATTGGTGAAGAAAAGGTTCCAGAAAAATTGGCCGAAGATCCTAAAGGTGGGGTTCAGGAGTAATTTTTGAGGAGTTCAGGCCTGGGGCCGCAGAGAACCTGTATTGCTTGTCGGCAGGTGAAAGAACCGGCGCAGCTGGTCCGCTATGTCGTGGCTCCCGATGGAGCGTTGCTGGTCGATTATCGGCACAAGTTGCCTGGCCGGGGTGCCTATACTTGTATTTCACTTGAATGCCTGCAGGCAGCAGTCGTGCGCAAGCAGTTTCAGCGTAGCTTTCGTGGACAGTGCCAAACAGTTGCTTTCGAGGATTTACGACAGGCAATCAGCCAGACCTTGGTACAGCGGATAATGAATCTTATCGGCATGGCCCGCAAATCAGGGCAGCTGATTTCAGGAAGCAATGCAGTTATCAATGCATTGCGGCATCAGTCCGGCTTCGCTATGGTCTTGATCGCCGAAGATATTTCTGCTGGAATTGCAGAGAAAATTACAGAGTTATCTGAGCGTCACAAGGTTCCCTGCAGTCAGCTGTTTAGCAAGGGCATGCTCGGACAGGTTCTTGGCAAAGGGGAACGTAGTGTCATCGCCGTTCAGACGGGGACACTGGCGGATACGCTACTGACTGAACTGCAAAGATATGCGCAGATGGTAAGGGAGAATTGATGGGCAAGTTAAGAGTATACGAATTGGCAAAGCAGATGGGGCTCGAAAATAAGGAGCTTCTCTCCAAACTTGCTGAGGCTGGAATTGATGCCGGATCACACTCAAGTAGTCTGAGTGATGAGGATATGCAGAAATTTGAAGCGTTCAATAATCCGTCCGAAGAAAAGATCGAGGAAGCTCGTATCAAGCCGGGGATTATCCGTCGTCGTCGGACCGTGGTGCCTAAACCCGCGGAAGAAGAGCCGATTACTGAAACCGCTGAGTCCACTGAAGAAGTTCCTGTAGAAACAGCAGCGTCGGTTGTAGAAGTGGCTGCAGATAGCGTCGTTGAAGAACTCGAAGAGGTTCCTGCTCCGACAGCCCCCGAGGTCGCAGCAGTTCCTGCCGCTGAAGACCCGGTTGAGGAGCCGGCTGCAGAAATTAAAGAAGAACCGGTTGCTGAAGAACCAGCCCCGGCGACGGTAGCAGAGGTGGTTAAAGAACCGGTTGTTGAAGAAAAGCCGAGCAAACCAGCGACTCCAGAAAAAGCCACCGCCAACCAGGCTAAAATCCTCGGCCGCGTTGAATTGCCGCAAGCCCGACCGGCAGCACAAAGACAAGATCGCACCCGCGGCCGTAACGGTGAACGCCCTGCGCGTCCAGAACGCCCAGGGCGGCCAACTCGTCCGGCAGCAGCGGGTGCGGCCCCAGGTCGTGGCCAACGGCCGGTGGCAGTGGCTCCGGTTGTTCCCGTTGAGCCGGTTCCGGAAAAAGAGGGGCGGAACAAGAAACGTAAAAAAGGGCGTCGAAACGAGCACGAAACTAGTCAAGAAGATGGCCGCGTTTCGAGGCGTGGGCGCAGGGTCGAGGTGTTTGAGCCCGGCCGGATGGGTGGTAAGAAACGGCGCGGCGGGAAACAGGGTAAATCGGCCAAGCAAACTGAGATCACCGTTAGTAAAGCAATCAAACGGGTGATCCGCATCAGTGATTCGATCACTGTCGGTGAACTGGCCAAACGGATGGGGGTTAAAGCTAACGAGCTGATTGCTGAGCTGATGCGGCAAGGATCGATGGTCACCATTAATCATCCGCTCGATTTCGAATCGGCAGCTATTCTTGCCACCGAATTCAATTACGAAGTCGAAAACGTTGCCTTTGACGAAGAGACTATTCTGGATATCAGCGAAAAGAGTGAAAAAGAGGATTCGCCTGAGGACCTGCAAGGTCGTCCGCCGGTGGTGACCATCATGGGACACGTTGACCATGGTAAAACCAGTCTTCTCGACGCTATTCGTGAAGCCAGGGTTACCGAAGGTGAAGCGGGTGGGATTACCCAGCATATCGGTGCCTATGATGTGGAACTTGACGGGCGGAAGATTACCTTCCTCGATACCCCCGGTCACGAAGCATTTACCGCAATGCGTGCCCGCGGTGCTGGTGTGACTGACATCGTAATTCTGGTCGTTGCTGCCGATGACGGTGTCATGCCGCAGACCAAGGAGGCGATCAACCACTCCAAGGCGGCCGGAGTACCGATCATCGTTGCGGTCAACAAGATTGACAAACCGGATGCCAACCCAGAGCGGGTCAAACAGGAATTGACCGAGTTTGAACTGGTTCCGGAAGAGTGGGGCGGCGAGACCATTTTCGTTGAAGTCTCAGCAAAGCAGCAGACCAACCTTGAGACCTTATTGGAAATGATCCTGTTGCAGTCTGAAGTGCTGGAGCTGCAGGCCAATCCGGATAAACGTGGCAAAGGTTCTATTGTTGAAGCTCGTTTGGATAAAGGTCGTGGACCGGTTGCTACCGTTTTGGTTCAGGATGGCACGCTGAAGATCGGCGATTCGATTGTTGCCGGCCCCCATTTCGGCCGGGTGCGCTCAATGACCACAGCCAATGGGCGCCAGGTTAAAGAGGCCGGCCCGTCATTTCCGGTTGAAGTCACCGGGCTTGGTGGTGTGCCTGATGCCGGGGATACCTTCCATTCGGTTGAAAGTGAAAAAGCTGCCAAAGATGTCGCGATGCATCGCCAACAAAAACAGCGCGAGCTAGATCTGGCTAAGAGCAGTAAGGTCTCTTTGGAACAGCTATTTGCCAAAATGCAGGAAGGTGTGGTCGAGGAACTGGCTGTCATCATCAAGGCAGATGTCCAGGGTTCTGTCGAGGCGGTTCGTGATACCCTCGAAAAACTGTCGACTGACACCTGCCGACTCAATGTCATTCATACCGGTGTCGGCGGAGTTTCTGAGAGCGACGTCACTCTAGCAACCGCGTCTAACGCCATTGTTCTTGGTTTCAATGTCCGTCCGGAAACCAAGGCAAAGGCCCTGGCCGAAACCGAAAAGGTCGACATCCGGCTTTACAGCGTTATCTACGATGCGGTCAACGACATCCGCGATGCGATGGAGGGCCTGCTGGCCCCAACCCTGAAAGAAAATGAGCTGGGTCGGGTCGAGGTTCGCGAGACCTTCCATGTCTCCCGGGTTGGAACCATTGCCGGTTGTTATGTTCTTGATGGCAAGATTGTCCGCAATGCACAGACCCGCCTGGTCCGCGATAACGTGGTTATCTGGGAAGGCAAACTGAGTTCACTCAAGCGCTTCAAGGATGATGTCAAAGAAGTCGCCAGCGGTTACGAGTGCGGTATCGGGCTGGAGAACTACAACGATATCAAGAATGGTGACATCATCGAAGTGTTCGAGATGGAGGAAGTAAAAACAACTCTGAACTAGTCAGAGTTGCAGGGGAGATGGTGAATGGTTGTTGGAGTGCTAAGGATTGATCTGCGCCTACACGCGTCCCAAAGCCTGAAACAAAAACGGTCACAGGTCTCCCGTATTTTGCATCGTCTGCGCAGCCGCTATCCGATCTCGATTGCCGAAGTCGGCTGGCAGAATAAATTACAACGCAGTCTGCTCGGTGTCAGTATGACGGCCGGGACCGAAGCTCAACTACAGTCGGTTTTTCAAAAGCTCGAAGATGAAATCTATAGGTCTGGTTTGGCTGAATTGATCGATACTGAAGTTGAGTACTTGCACTATGGAGAAGAGAGTAGTTGAGCAGCTATCGACCCGAACGAGTCGGGGAACAGATCCACAAAGAAATTTCCCGCCTGTTGACGCACGGAATTAAGGATCCAAGGGTGGCGCCAGTGATGATCACTGGTGTGCAAATGACCCGCGATCTGCGCCTGGCCCGTGTTTACTTTACCGTGCCTGAAGAAGCAACCGAACGCAAGGAAGCAGAGCGTGGCTTAAAGAGTGCTGCCCCTTTCATTCGGCGAGAATTGGGGCAGGTGATGCGTCTTCGCCATACTCCTGATTTGCGTTTTGAATATGATGGCTCGATCGCCTATGGACAAAAAATTGAGGGCTTGTTGCGGCAGGTTCAGGATGATTTGACTGATGATTCAGCAGATAGTTGAGCAGATTCAGCAGCACCAGCGTTTTCTGGTTGTCGCCCATGAAAATCCTGATGGTGATGCCATCGGCTCGACTCTCGGGCTGGCCAATGCGCTTCGCGAAATGGGCAAAGATGTTGTTGCTTTCAATATCGATGCCGTCCCTGAAATTCTGCGCTTTTTGCCTAGCTGGGATCAATTGGTCAATAAGCTTGAAGAGGGTGCTGAATTCGATGTCGCTTTCGTGCTCGATGCAGGTGACCTGTCACGCACGATGCTACCGGTCAAGGACCTTTGTCGGACCCTGATCAATATCGATCATCACCCGCACTCTACCTTCGGTGATATCTGTTATTTGGATACCAACGCCAGTGCAACGGCGGTTATGATCTGCCGAATTCTTGACGCCTGCGATTATCAGATGAGCCTTGAGGTTGCGCAGCCGCTCTATACCGGGATTCTTTCCGATACGGGCTCTTTTCGTTACTCCAGTTCCAATCAGGAAGCGTTTGTGGTCGCCGGTCAACTGGTCGGGATGGGGATCGATACCTGGCAGGTCGCCAGCAGCCTTTATGAAAGCATGGCTCCTGAACGGATGCGGCTGCTAGGCTTTGTGCTGCCAACCCTTGAGATTTCCGCCTGCGGTCACTATGCATCGGTGGTGATGACGACCGATATGCTCTCTAAGGCCGGTGCAGACGAAGAGCATACCGAAGGTTTTGTCAATTATCCTCGTGCGGTGCGTGGGGTCGAGGTGGCGATGTTTTTCCGCCAGAATGGCGAACAGACCTACAAAATCAGTTTCCGTTCGCGCGGGTCGATCGATGTTGGTTCCGTCGCCCGGAAACTCGGCGGTGGCGGCCATCATAATGCTGCCGGGGCTCAGGCCTCGGGTTCTCTGGATGACGTCCGCACCAGAGTTGCCAGCCTGTTTGTTTGAGCCTGCCCTGAAGTTCATGCACGGAATACTGCTTATTGACAAGTCAGCCGGGATGACCTCGCACGACGTGGTGCGTCAGGTTCGGCGCATTTGCAAGACGCGTAAAGTCGGGCACGCCGGAACCCTTGATCCAATGGCGACCGGAGTCTTGCCGGTGGCGGTGGGTGACGGCACCAAAATTCTACAGTTTCTGTTGGCCGAGGATAAAAGTTATCGGGCCAGGTTTCAGTTGGGAATCAGTACCGATACCCTGGATGCCGAAGGGCAGATTCTGCAGCAAAGAGAATTGCCGTCCGCCTGTGCCGAGCGTTTAGAACCGATACTGCAGCGTTTTCGCGGTTCGATAGAGCAGGTTCCGCCGATGTATTCGGCCCTTAAGAAAGATGGTGTTCCGCTTTACAAACTCGCCCGCCAGGGGACCACGGTGGAACGTGAGCCACGTTCTGTGCGGATTGACCGGCTTGAGGTCTTGGAAGTTGTCCTGCCGGATATCACCATCGAAGTCGACTGCTCCAAGGGAACCTATATCCGTTCGCTGGTCAACGATATCGGCGAGGCGCTTGGTTGTGGCGCGCACCTGACGGCACTGCGTAGATTGCGCTGCGGTCATTTTGATATCGATAACTGCATCAGTCTGGAACAGCTGCAACAGGCTGCCGAGGGGCAGGATGTCTCCGCCTTGCTGTCGTTGGATGAGGCCTTAAGTGGTTTTTCTGCTGTCCAGGTGCTGGGCAACGCCATTCAAGCCTTGAAAAACGGTGTGCCGCCAGGACTTACAGACATCAGTTCCCCGAACTCATTCGAGGCGGGTGATTTGCTCCGCCTACAGATCGACCGGTCGCTGGCAGCAGTGGCTAGATTCGCGCCGGAGCGACAGAAGGAAAAGCGCGGAGATTTTGAGCTGGTCAGGGTTTTCGTGGCCCAGTAAACACTCATGATTAGCTCTTTACAGAGTTGGTTAACTATGGTAGATAGCGTAGGTTGCTTAGTGAAAAATAGCCACGCCACTGGCTTTATCGAAAACAAAAGGAGATAACAGGTGCTCGGCACAGAACGTAAACAAGAAATTATTGGAAAGTTCAAGCGTCACGAAGGTGATACCGGCTCCCCGGAAGTCCAAATTGCTCTTCTGACCGAACGGATTACTTACCTGACGGATCACTTCAAGACCCACAAGAAAGATCACCATTCCCGTCGTGGTCTGTTGAAGATGGTTGGTCAGCGGCGGCGCCTGCTTGATTATTTGATCTCGCAGGACATCGATCGCTACCGAGGCATCATCAAGGATCTCGGCATCCGACGTTAGTCTGAGGCAGCATGCTCCACCGGGGGCATGCTGCTTTTTGACTTCCAGCTAATAGCTCTGGAGGCTGTCCGGAGAGAATATCTGGTGATCGAAACACCAGGGATTGTCTCAGGCCAACCTCCACCAGCTATTTTTTTTTATCAGGCTTCATGGGTTTGCAGACGGCTGCCAACCCACCAAACGAGGAGAAAAAGATGGCCTATCATACAGTAGAAGTAGAGTTCAACGGTCAACCGTTGACGATTGAAACCGGTAAGGTTGCCCGTCAGGCTGACGGCGCTGTTATCGTAACCTACGGTGAGACCAAAGTGCTCTGTACCGTTGTTTCGGCAAGAAAAATGCGCGAAGGGCAAGATTTTTTCCCGCTGACCGTTAATTACGCAGAAAAATTCTATTCCGCCGGCAAGATCCCCGGTTCCTTTTTCCGCCGGGAGCGTGGGACCACCGAACGCGAAACCCTGATCTGCCGCCTGATCGACCGCCCGATGCGGCCGCTCTTCCCGAAGGGTTATCTATTCGAAACCCAGATCATGCCGTCGGTAATTTCAACCGACATGGTCAATGATCCAGATACCCTGGCCATGGTTGCAGCGTCGGCTTCGGTTGCAGTTTCTGATATTCCTTTCGAAGGTCCGATTGCAGCCGTACGCGTTGGTCGGATTGATGGCCAGTTTGTAGCCAACCCAACCAGAGAGCAAATTGAGCAGACTGACGTCGAGATCGTCATCTCTGGCTCCAAAGATGCCGTGATGATGGTTGAGGGGGAGTCTAATTTCCTCTCTGAAGCGGAAATGCTCGACGCTATCTTCTTCGGTCACAATGCACTACAGCCGCTGATCGCTGTGCAGGAAGAACTGGCCAAGCTGGTCGGTAAAGAGAAGCGTGCTTTTGAAGTTCCGCAGGCAGATGCAGCCTTGGTCGCAAAAGTCACTGAGCTGGCCGAGCCGAAGGTTGTCGACGCCGTCAAAATTCAAAGCAAGCAGGATCGTTATGCGGCCTTGGGTGAGATCCGCACCGAGGTGAAAGAACAACTGGCCGAGGTTTATCCAGAGCGTGAAGGAGAGATCTCCGCGGCTCTCGGCTCGGTAGAGAAGCGAGTTGTGCGTTTGATGGTCGCTAAAGACCGGATCCGGATCGATGGCCGCGACATGGCGACGATTCGTCCGATCAGCTGTGAAGTTGGTGTGTTGCCGCGCGCTCACGGCAGTGCCCTGTTCACCCGTGGTGAAACCCAGGCGCTGGTCGCGGCCACTCTGGGAACCGGAACTGACGAGCAGCGCATGGACAATGTCCAGGGGATGGACTTCAAGAAGTTTATGTTGCACTACAACTTCCCACCGTTCTGCGTTGGTGAAACCAGCATGCGTCTCTTCCCGGGCCGGCGTGAAATCGGCCACGGCATGCTTGCTGAGCGCAGCGCCGCGCAGATTTTGCCGAAGCATGAAGACTTCCCATACACCATCCGGATCGTCTCCGACGTCCTCGAGTCGAACGGTTCTTCATCGATGGCGTCGGTCTGTGGTGCTTCGCTGTCACTGATGGACGCCGGAGTACCGGTTTCCGAAGCGATCGCCGGAATTGCTATGGGTTTGATCAAGGAAGGCGATGATGTCGCTGTGCTTTCCGATATCCTCGGTGATGAAGATCATCTTGGTGATATGGATTTCAAAGTGACCGGTTCGGCAAACGGTATCACTGCTCTGCAGATGGATATCAAAATCACTGGTGTCACCAAAGAGATCATGCAGCAAGCCCTGGAGCAAGCTCGTGAAGGGCGGATCCACATCCTCGGTGAGATGGCCAAGGCGCTTGACGCACCGCGTGCAGAGCTCTCTGAGCATGCTCCACAGATCACCAGTATCAAGGTTAAGCCGGATCAGGTGCGCACCGTTATCGGATCAGGTGGCAAAAACGTTCGCGGCATTATAGACGCGACCGGCTGTGCCATCGATATTGAAGACGACGGGACCATCAAGATTGCCTCTTCCGACGGCAATGCCGCCAAAGCGGCGATTAAGATGATCCGTGATCTGACCCAGGAACCTGAAGTTGACAAGCTCTATATGGGAACCGTCAAGAAGATCATGGAATTCGGCGCATTTGTCGAAATCTACCCAGGTACCGACGGCTTGGTCCATGTTTCCGAGCTGGCCAAAGAGCGGGTCCGTAATGTCACCGACGTGTTGAACGAAGGGGACCAGGTCCTGGTTAAATGTATCGGTGTCGATCGTCAAGGCAAAATCAAGCTGTCCCGCAAGGCCGCTCTTGATCAGAAACTGCCTGAAGAAGGCTGATTCGGACCACTCGATGCTACAGAAGTCAAGACTGGATAACGGCATCCGTGTCGTCACTGAACGGATGCCGGGACTTCATTCTGTAACCGTTGGCTTCTGGGTTCAGAATGGCTCCCGCCATGAAGAAGCATCGCTGAATGGCATATCTCATTTTATTGAGCATATGCTATTTAAAGGAACGACCAGTCGTTCCGCGTTACAAATCGCCAAAGAAATCGATTCGGTCGGTGGAGTGCTTAATGCCTTCACCGGCCGCGAATTCAGCTGCTACTATGCCAAGGTCCTTGGCGATAAACTCCCTCAGGCTATCTCCCTGCTCTCCGACCTGGTTCTCAATTCGACCTTTGATGAAAAAGAGATTGAGAAAGAACGGCGGGTCATCCTGCAAGAAATCTCCATGGTCGAGGATACCCCGGATGATCAGGTCCACGATCTGTTCAGCGAATCGATCTGGTCCAGTCATCCGCTGGGCCGCCCGGTCCTCGGTAAAGTCGAAACCGTCAAGACGATCAACCGGCAGAACCTGCTGGACATGCTGCATAGCCGCTACCTTGGGCATAACATCCTGATTGTCGCTGCCGGCGATGTCCAGCATCAGCAGGTCATCGAGCAGATTGAACAGACTTTTAACAGCGTGGCGCCGGGAACACCTGACAACCTCTGCACCCTTCCCGAATACCGACCAGGGGTACGGGTGACGACCAAACCTCTCGAGCAGGCACATTTTTGTCTCGGTTGCAAAGCTCTGCCGCAGAATCATGACGATCGTTTCATCCTCCATCTGCTGAACAGCAGTCTTGGCGGCAGCATGAGTTCGCGGCTGTTTCAAAAAATTCGTGAAGAACATGGCCTGGCCTACTCAATTTACAGTTACCTGAACACCCATTCGGATGCCGGTTCGCTGATTGTCTATGGTGGGACCAGTCCAGATAAGCTGCAGGAAACCATTGGCCTGGTGCTTGAGCAATTTGCAGCACTGAAAAAGGTCTACATCGGCAATGAAGAGCTGCATATGGCCCGCGAGCAGATGAAGGGGACCTTGTTGCTTTCCCTCGAGAGTTCAGATAATCGGATGACGCGTCTGGCAAAAAATGAAATTTTTCTTGGACGTCAGCCGGAACTTGATGAAATCATAGCTGAAATCGACGCGGTTACGACCACCTCTCTGCAACGCGTCGCCAACCAATTGCTGGCTGATGACTCCCTGAATCTGCAAGTTGTCGGACCGGGCAACTGCACCAAGATTCCTATGGGACTTCTCAGTATTCCATAAGCGTTATGAAACCGACGATTCAAATCAAAAAGCTGCACCCCGCTGCCCAGGTTCCGCACTACATGACCGAGCTTGCTGCTGGAATGGATATCCAGGCTCTACCGGAGAATGATATCCTGCTAGCACCAGGTGAACGCTGCCTGGTTCCCACCGGGCTGGCGGTTGCTATTCCTCCTGGTTACGAAATCCAGGTTCGGCCTAGATCGGGGCTGGCATTGCGGCAGGGGATCAGCCTGGTTAACAGTCCGGGCACCATCGACGCCGATTATCGCGGCGAGATAGGAATCATCGTGATCAATCATGGCCAGGAATGTTTTAATATCTCCGCTGGCGACAGGATTGCACAGCTTGTCGTTGCGCCGGTCTGTCAAGCGGTCATGCAGGTGGTCGAGGACCTTTCCGAAACCTTACGGGGTGGGGGAGGCTTCGGACATACCGGGAAACGGGAGGGCAAGTCATGAGCCAGCCGCAAGGACCTGAAGATCTGCTTGAATTCCCCTGCCACTATCAGTTCAAAGCCGTCGGTAGCGCCGGTGATACCTTTTACCGGGCTGTCGTCCAGGCCGTTCAGCAGCATGCCAACGTCAGCACAGATGCAATCAAAAGCCGACCGAGCGGTAAAGGAACCTATCAGTCGGTTTCAGTGATGGTCACCTTGCATAATTATCAGCAGTTAACAAAGATCTATGCCGAAATTCGCCAGGTACCCGAGTTGAAAATGTTGCTTTAAATTGGATAAGCACGTAAAATTACCAGATAATTTCTCTGGAGGAGACGAGGATGCTGCTGTCAATAAACCCTGAAAATCCACAAAAACGACATATTACTCGCGTCGCAGAATGTCTCCGCCAGGGAGGCGTGATTGTCTATCCGACCGACACTATCTACGGTATAGGTTGCGATATTTTTAATCGCAAGGGGATTAAGAAAATATTTCAGATCAAGCAGCGCGATAGTCGCAAACCTTTTTCCTTCATCTGCAGTGATCTGGCAGAAATATCTAATTATGCTCAGGTCAGCAACTTCGCTTTCAAAATCATGAAGCGTCACCTGCCCGGGCCCTACACCTTTGTGCTTGAGGCAAGTAAAGTCGTCCCTGATTCACTGAGCACCAAGCAGAAAACCGTCGGTGTGCGGATTCCGGAGAACGCCATCTGCCAGGCAATTGTCAAAGAACTTGGCCATCCACTGGTCACCACCAGCGCTAATCTCTCCGGCGAAGAGACCCTGCAGGATCCTGCCCTGATTGATGAGCGGATGGGGCGCATGGTCGAACTGGTTATCGATGGTGGGATCTCTTTGGGGGAGGGGTCCACGGTGATCAGTCTGCTGGACGACCAGATTGAAGTCCTCCGTGAGGGCAGCGGCGATATTTCCTGGATAGAGTAGGGCGACTAATGGCAGACAAGAATCTTGATGTGGTGTTTTATCAGCAGGACTGGGTGCGCACTGATTGGTCGTATGACCTGCAGGATGATCAACTGCAGGCATTTCTGCAAACCATGGCAGCTGAACTGGCTGAATTTGGCGTCACCCTGCGCAGCAGCAAGGAAGATTTCACTATTCAGATCAAAGGCTATGCGGATTTACTCAACAGTGTCCGTCTGCGTTTTCCTGCGGGAGGGTTGGGAAATCTCTGCCTTGGCCATGTTATCGGTGCCAGTCCGAATAGAGACCTGCTGGAAGATCTGCGCCGTGGCATAAATCGTTTGGTTTTCGCTCCGGAAACAGTTGAGCCGGATGGCAGTGACAAGGTTGTCTGCCACAATTGCGGTTGCGGTTGTTGATCGCTTTAAGCTTCTGACTGGTAAAATTATTCAGTGCATTTGCATTGACGGCTGCCTCACCGATTAATACTTAAAAAGCCTGACTCAATTTTCCTAAGTCAGGCTTTTCTCATTCTCAACGACAATGAACCACCTCAGGTGAAAGTCAGCTTGCGCTCCAAATCCATAGATCCGGAAATCCGTTTCGCCTCTTTAACCGTGATAATGTTTTTCTTGCACAGCTCAATCAGAGCCTGGTCCATCGACTGCATCTGGTACTGAGCGCTGCCTTTCTCAATATGCCCCTTAATCTCATCCAAATTGCCTTCGCGGATGCAGGCCTGAATAGTCGTTGTCGAGCGCATCACTTCAACCACCGGGATGATGCTCTCTCCGGCTTTATCTTCTATCAGGCGTAAGGAAACGGTGGCCACCAAAATATCGGCCAGTCGTTGCCTGGCAATTTCTTGAGATTCAGGTGGAAAGTGTCCGAGCAGCCGGTTGATCGTTGATGCGGCATTCTGAGTGTGGAGGGTAGAGAAGACCAGGTGGCCGGTTTCGGAGGCCTTGATGCAGGCATCGATGGTTTCCAGATCACGCATTTCACCGACCATAATCACATCCGGGTCCATGCGCAAAGACGCTTTTAAGGCGCTACCGAAGTCATCGGTGTCGATGCCGACTTCCCGCTGTACGATACAGCTCTTTCGTGACGAAAACAAAAACTCGATCGGATCCTCGATGGTGATGATGTTGTAGGCATATTTTTCATTAATATGGTTGATCATCGAAGCCAGGGTGGTCGATTTACCGTTCCCGGTCGGGCCGGTGACCAGCACCAGCCCGTTGGGGGCTTTAACGATTTCTGTCAATACCTCAGGCAGCTTCAGATCTTTAAAGGTTCCGATCTCTGGGGGGATGACCCGCATGACGATACCGATATTGCCCCTTTGGCGGAAAATACTGACCCGGAAACGGCCGCGATTGTCAGGCAAAGAGTAGGCCGCATCGAATTCCTTAAAATCTTCCGGCAACTCGCGGCTATTATGCTCCATAATGGTGGCCGCAATATATTCGGTGTCCTGCGGTCGCAGATTGTTTAGTTTCGAACGTAACAACTGGCCATGGGCACGAAAAAAAGGTGGATTGTCGACTTCGAAATGTACATCAGAAACCCGTTTAGCGAAGGCGATTTCGAGGATTTGTTGCAAAGTTTTATTGTCCATACTGGCCCCTGGTGTGGTTATTTTTCGCTTGAAGTTTTGTCCAATTGTTTACGGTAAAGAGCATTTTCAATCGTCAGACTGGCCTGCTGGGCGAAGAAATCGAGATAATCTATGGGAATCCGAGCCGCCGGTCGCGCGCCAAAATCCGCATAGGTGATGGTGACCACACGGTCATTTCCGACCAGTGGCAATAAAAGGATCTGGTTCTCGCGTGGCAAGCCGATTTCAGCGAGCAGGTTATCGGTCAGTTGTTGATCGTCGTTTGCTCCAAAAAAAATCTCCCGGTTGCTGCATGCCCTGTCCAGCAGAGAGTCAGCCAGGCGCTGAAACCTGAATTGCAGCGGCGGTGAAGGGCCAGAAAGCTTATCGGCCTGAAGACCGATGCTTCGTTCGGCGATAAAATCGTTCTTGCTGACGACCAGAGTGAGCGAGCGGTCGAAAAACTGAGCAACAAACCGCAGCACCGCCAGAGAGATCTCCGGTGCAAATTTGATCCCTTTCAATTCGGCCAGGGCATCGCGTAATTGAGCAAACTGCTGTTGTCGCTCCTGGTTAAAGCAGCCTTGAATATACGCTTGCAATGCCCTGAGAAATTCGATCGCATTCTCAGCATAGGAGGTCTGATGATCATCATACCCAGGTCGCGGGAATACGGTTCTGACTCCATCACCCAATGACTGAAGAGAAAAAACGTATTCATCTGCTGAGACCAGTTGAATGATTGATGCTTGAGGAAATTCAGCACGAATTTGCTGACGGGTCGTTCTAAGTTTTGTCGCGTTGAAGGTCTCGCTGGAAGAGTCAGGTTTATCGAATATCAGCAGGGGCTGAAGGTGTTTCTGTAGCGCTTTCTCCAGCAGAATGCCTAAATCCTGCCTATCTGAGGTGGTAAAAACCATGATCCCTTCGCGTTTGCAGACGGTCATCACCGCATGCTGAAGAAATTCATCGCTGGCGTACATGATCACTGCCTGCGATTGAGTGGCTGCTTTCAGAGTCATCTCATCTGCGAGACGCGGAGAGGACAGCTCAGACAAATAGTGGATCAGCTGTCCTTGGCTTTCTGTGCCTAACCCAGGGAGGTTTTTGCTGATAATCTGGCGATGGATGTCGGTCGGGTCAAAGGCGTTCAAGGTTTCAAAACAGCGGGGTTTTTTCCGTTCGATTTTATCCAGATCGGCCAAGCCAAGCATTTCATCAGAAAGCACCAGCTCCGGTACTTCTTCTCGGTCTTGCTGGTCGGTTGTTTCCTCAGGAGCGGCGGGGGGCTCGGTCAGCGGTTCATCGACAATCGAGATTTCCCCAGCGTGCACCTTTTCATCGTAAATCCGTAGCGCATCAAGCAGGATCATTTGCGAATCAAAGGTGACTTCCTGCTGCAGCTGTTCCGGCAAATAGCGGTAATCATCCGTGACGTTAATACTGTCGACGTCAAGGGAGAATATGCCGCGAGCCCAACTGATCATCTCGACCACGGTCATTTCGATCAGGGTTTCAAGAGCCTTAAAGGCGACCTCTTTCGATATGCCGCAATGTTCCAGCAGCGTAGCAATCAACGGTTTACGATTTTCCCCGGCAGACTTTTGCGCAGCCAAGGCTTTATCTAGATCGGCCTCACTGATGATCTTAGCGTCGAGAAGTATCTGACCGATACGGAATTTTTCGTTAGAGTGGCTGGCGCCGACAATGTAGCCCTGATCAAAAACCAGTTGGCCTTCACCTTTACGGCTGTAAACGTAAAGGGTGCCCGACTTTCTGGTCGTATTGATCAGTTGAATAACATCAACAATTGGTAAATGTTCAAGCTCACCGGTCAAGGGCATCGGCAAGATTCCTTTCTACTGCAGCAGCTAAGGTCGAACAATGTCTCTGCAGAGACAGTAGGGATGGTAAGTTTTCAGTGAATGTTAAACGACATTAAAGCTTAAATCTGGGTGAAAATTCAAGTAATTTTAACGAAATTATGAGAATAATTATTAATATAAGCGAGAGGGACTCTCGCGAAGGCAGGATGAGGCAGAACGTCGATACAAAAAAAGCCCGACCAAAAAGGCCGGACTTCTTTTTAACTGGTGCCGAAGGCGAGACTCGAACTCGCACGAGCAATTGCCCACCACCCCCTCAAGATGGCGTGTCTACCAGTTCCACCACTTCGGCGAACGGCTTGGGTGCGGGAGCTTCTGCTGGGGCTGCGGGAGCCGCCGGTGCCTGAGTGGTCGCTGCCGGGGCTGCAACGCTGCTCGGCATAATGCTTTGCGACGCGGGGGAACCATAGAAGTAGGCCAGGGTCAGGCTGGTCAACATGAAGATGACGGCGGCTCCGGCGGTCACTTTGCCCATGAAATTAGCGCCACCACCGGCACCGAAGATGGTCTGGCTGGAACCAGCACCGAAAGAGGCACCGACTTCGGCACCTTTACCCATTTGCAGCAGGACGATGATAATCAGGGCGATGCAAACGACGACGTGCAGGAAAATAAGAAATGCAGTCATGCGTAAAAGTCTCCTTTAACAGTAATCAGTTTCAGAACCGCAGAAAAGTAGCACAGAACGTGAAGATTGCAAAGAAAATTTCCGTCTGAATCTGTGGTTTAACTGAATTCCTGTGGCAAACACTTCCCGATGCAGATTCAATAAAAAGGCCGCCCCGGAAGGACGGCCAGCAGATCTGATTTACAGTTTCCGTTTACCTGATATAGGCCTCGGTCACGTAGCGGCGCATCATGACGTGGGTATTGAAATAGTAAGCGTTTTTGCCGATGGCATTCTTCATCACATTAATCCAACCGTCACGGTCGTTGTAATAGAGGGGGATGATAACCTTTTCGAGCTTTTGGTACATGTCCTCAAGGTCTTCGTTGTCACGACCGAGTTCTTGGTCACTATCGGTCGGAGGCGGACCGATCGACCAGCCGGTGACGCCTTCAATATGCCCCTCGATCCACCAGCCATCAAGCACGATGAAGGTTGGTACGCCGTTTAAAGCGGCTTTCATGCCGCTGGTGCCGGAGGCTTCAAGTGGCCGCATCGGGTTGTTCAGCCAGATATCGACCCCTGGAATAAAGCGCGAGGCAACATCCATATTGTAGTTTTCCAGGTAAACCAGGTCGATCTTGCCTTTCATGGCATCGGCTTGCTGGATGATCCGCTGAATAACCTGTTTGCCGCCTTCGTCCTTCGGGTGCGCCTTGCCGCCAAAAATAAACTGCAATTTCCCTTCGCCGATCTCAAGTAGACGCTCCATGTCGCTAAAAATCAGATCGCCACGTTTGTAGGTCGCTGCCCGCCGGGCAAAACCGATGGTCAGCAGCTCAGGATTCAGCTCTTTGCCGGTTTTCTCTTTCACATATTGGAGGAACAGTGCCTTGGCTCCGCAATGGGTTTCCCAGATCTCTTCGTTGGGGATGTTATCGACCCGCACCAGCAGCTCTGGTTCGTTGGCCCAGCCGGGGAGATATTGGTCAAATAAATTCACAAAGAATGGCGAACACCAGGTGAAAGGATGGATACCATTGGTGATGGCATGAATCACAAAGCCCGGAAACAGGTTCTGTGAGACTTCGCCGTGCCGTTTGGCGACACCGTTGATATAATTACTCAGGCTCAGCGCCAGCATAGTCATGTTAAGGTTGTCTTCGCCGGAAAGTTCTTTGAGCAGGTTCAAAGGAACTTCTGGGGGCATGGTCCGTTCCACGAGGTCGTAGGGAAAGCGATCATGCCCGGCTTCGACCGGGGTGTGGGTGGTAAAAACGCATTGTTCCATGACTTTCTGGGTGTTCCAGGAACTTCGTTCGTCCCAGGTCTCTTCCAGCGGCAGACGGGCGTTGTTCAGCAACTCGACGGTCAGCAGGCTGGCGTGCCCTTCGTTCATATGATACTTCTTGATGGTGAAATTCAAGCTGCGCAGAATTCTCGCACCACCGATTCCAAGCACAATTTCCTGCTTCAAACGCAGCTCTAGACCGCCACCATAGAGGTGATCGGTGATGGTGCGATCTTCATTGTGATTACCCGGAATATCGGTATCAAGAAACAGGATCGGCACTTCACCGCTGGTTGGGCTTTTGACATTGTACAACCAGGCTTGGATTTTGACATCACGTTCACCGATGGTGACCAGGGTTTTTGTCGGCAATAGTTCCATGTGCTTTTCCGGCAACCAAGGCACGTCAGACTCCTGTTGCCAGCCATCCGGACTAAAGTGCTGCGTGAAGTAGCCTTTCCGATGCAGCAGAGTCACCGCGACCATGGGGATCTTCAGATCGGCAGCGCTCTTGATGGTGTCACCGGCTAATACCCCCAATCCACCACTATAAGTGGGGATCTCTGCTTTCAGGCCGATTTCCATCGAAAAGTAGGCGATGCGTTGATCCTGGGTAAAGCGTTTCCAGTTTTCCATCCCTTTGGTTCCTCCTGACATCTTGTATGAAGATATTTTAGTCTAGCAGACCGATACTGATCTGCACGGGCCGCATCGTGAATTAATGCTTGAAAAAGTATGGCCAGTGTGGGAACTATTAAAATTGTTTTGGGTCCGATAAATTCTTGGGGTTATTTCTATGTATCTTAAGCTGTTCGGCTTCACTGAGAAGCCGTTCCACATCACACCGAATCCGCGTTTCATCTTTTTAAGTAAGAATCATAAAGAGGCCTTCGCCCACCTGCTGTTCGGAATTCAGCAGCGGGTGGGATTTATGTCACTGACCGGGGAGGTTGGTACTGGCAAAACGACCGTCTTAAGAACTCTGCTTGAACAGTTGGGAGAAGAGGATTATCGGGTTGCGCTGATCTTTAATCCTTGTTTAAGCGCTTTGGAGTTGATGGAGTCCATTCATCGCGAATTCGGTATCGATGTTGATTTCAAACAGGCCAACCTGGTTGAACTGTTCGACAGCTTAAACCGGTTTCTGTTGCGCCAGCGAGAGGCCGGAAGAACGGTGGTACTGGTCATCGATGAGGCTCAGAACCTGGCCCCCGAGGTTCTTGAGCAGCTGCGATTACTCTCCAATCTGGAAACCGAAACTGAAAAGTTGATCCAGATGATACTGGTTGGTCAGCCGGAAATGGATGCAGTTCTGCAACGTAATGATTTGCGCCAGTTGCGGCAACGGTTAGTGGTGCGTTATCAATTGCAGCCGATGGATGAAGAAGATAGCTGTGAATATGTTCAGCACCGTCTCAAGGTTGCAGGCTGGCAGGCCGGAGAGTTGTTTTCCGCTAAAGCCCTGAAGACAATCTATCGCAAGACAAGAGGAACCCCCAGGCTGATTAATATTTTATGCGATCGGGCGCTGCTCGTGGCCTATGGCCATGATGCCCGCTCGGTTTCACACCATGATATCCAGCTGGCACAAAAAGAGCTATCCAAGCAGGAGCCGCTGGTCCAGCGGAATGATTGGCCCGCTCTGCTGTTACTGCTCCTTATTCTGATGGCCGGGCTCGCTGGCTGGTTGCTAGCCCCTTCAGATCAGCCCCTGGCAAAGAACCAACCGCCGCCAGCGCCGTTAGCCAGTCCAGCCAGTCCAGAGAATACAGCAGAGGCCAGAGTCCAGTTTCCGGAACGCCCGGATCAGCAAGTTGTTATGGCTTTACAGCAGGCAGTTGCTGCCATCTCGCCTGAGCAAACAGCCGAGCAAGCGGTGGCTGCGGTGGCGGGTGCTTGGGGGCGATCACTGAGCAGGACAGCGACTGGCGTACGGACTAGCAATGATCTGCAAAGGGTTCTGCGGCGCAATGGGTTTGCGATTGCCGATTATCAGGGCAATGCCGATTTGCTCTTGCAGGCGGATGCGCCAGTCATCCTCGAACTGGTCCTGCCGAATGTGGCCGGAAAGCGTTTTCTTGCGGTTATCGGTTTCGATGGCGCCAGCGTTCTTCTCGAGCCGGCAATCTCGGCCAGCGGCTGGGTCAATTTGCCGGAACTGCAGCAGGTCTGGTTCGGCAGGGCTTATTTGCCATATCTCAACCAGGCCGGAATCGGCCTGATCGACCGGCCTGGACAATCCGGCACATCGGTGGAGGCGCTGCAGCAATTACTGCAGCGAATTGATGGCACTTTTACCCTGCTAAACGGTATTTACGATGCATCGACTATTGAAACAGTTACTCGTTTTCAGCGTCAACACCAGCTGACCCCGGACGGTCGGGTCGGTTCTCAAACTCTCTTCTGGCTTTATCGGGCGGCCGGGCAAGCCTTCCCGCGCCTGACGAGTGGAGAACGTGAAATATGAGTTCAATCCTTAAAGCTTTACGTCGACTTGAGGATGATAAGTCCGCTCTGGGTGAGGGGAGTATTGATCTCGGCCGAGACATTTTAAAGCGTTCACAGCTGCCGCGGCGGGAACATCAGGGCGGCTGGTATCTGCTGCTTGGCGTGCTGGTGATATTCCTGGCCGCTGGCGTCTGGTGGTTTAGCTTGGAGAGTGCTCCCCCCATTGTGGAATCTTTATTGCCTAAAGAAACAATACCAAGCGCTGGAGAGCAACCAACTCCCGTCTCTGCCGCCGAAACGAGCTCGAATCCAGCAGTGCGGAGGGGAGCCCAGCCGGCCCCAAAAGAGCCAAGGCCCGTGGTTTATAAATCGCAATTGCCGGCAGATGGAATCGTCGTGGTAAAGACAGCCCCTGCAGTGAAGGCAGCCCCTGCAGTGAAGGCGACCCCTGCGGTGAAGGCGACCCCTGCGGTGAAGACGACCCCTGCGGTGAAGACGACCCCTGCGGTGAAGACGACCCCTGTAGGGACGCCGGAGGCTTTGCCACTGGTTATTCCAGAGCTGCATATTGCAGAAATTGCCTATCATGCCGAGCCTCAGGCTCGTCTGGCGGTGATTAATGACCTGCCAGTGATGGAAGGGACGATCATCGAAGGAGCCCGGGTGGTTGAGATTCTTCCTGACCGTGTGCGTTTTTCCCTGCAAGGAGTAAAATTTGATAAGTATTCCACAGCTGGGGACCCCTGACGCTCTAATTGTTGGCCTTAAATCATTAGTAATCATTTCATTTTTTGGTTGAAATACCCACTTTCTCAGCTTATAGTCAGGGGCTATTGTTTGTATGAATAAACACCAGCCGTTTGAGTTGACTCATGAGGATCAATTACAGCCTGAAAGACGCATTGACCTGGCGTTTTGTTGTCGTTGCATTTCTGCCACTGTTGATCGTCAGTCTGCTGTTTTTTGATTATTTTTCCCGCGACATTCAGACCCGGTTAGTTCGGGAAAACCTCTCCCTGGCTGAATCATTTTCGACCCAGATTACCCTGCAATTGCGTGAACCGAATATCCTGCTCGGGAAATTTCCACAGATCTTTTCTCATTTGGCAAAAGAAAAAACCGGTTTGAATCATTTTCTGGATGAAATTGTGCGCAAATCGGTGGGGGTTGAATCGATCTACATGGTCGACTCCCAGGGGCACATTCTAGCAGCAGGCCTGCCGCTGGGATTGCAGCCGAGCCGTAACGATTTCATCAACCATCAACTGCCCTTATTGCCGCTGCTAAAATCCGTAGAACTGAAGGATGGGATAGTCTGGTCGCAGGCATTTGTTCCTGATTTCAGCGGCCGAAAATCGTTGGCATTTGCAGCTGCCGTTGAGGATGACTTTGTCGTCGGCTATTTTAATCTTGAACAGCTTATCGCGCATTTTGAAAAAGCCATAGATTCCAAAACCTATCAACTGTCGTTACTTGATCAGCAGGGGCGGGTCTTTTTCCAACTTCCCTCAGGGGATGAAACTCAGGTCTCCGATTTATCCCTTCTCGTTCCCGTGCAGTCGGCGCTTGCCGGTCAATCAGGCTCCGGTAATTACCAATTATCCCAACAAAAATATCTGGGAAGTGCGGTACCGGTTTCTCAGGTCAATTGGATCTTGCTGTTTGGCCAGGAGGAAGACGCTTTAACCAGCGCTATCTGGCGGCTGAAGGCTATTTTCGTCCTAGGCTTCGGTTTTTCACTTTTTCTGGCCGGGCTCTGGTCACGAACCCTGGCGAAAAGGATCGCCCGGCCGATATCGCAATTGGCGGATGGCGCCAAGTCTTTTGCTGATGGTGATTATCAGCACCCTTTGCCTCACGGAAGCCATAAAGAGATCGATGATCTATCGGATAGTTTTCAGCGGATGCGCCAGGCGATAGATGATCGGGAGAAGCTGCTGCGTAAAAATCGTGAATATTTTTCCCGTCTGTTTAATGGAATTTCCGATGCAGTGTTTATCTCGGAGTGTTTGCCCAGCGGTCTGCCAGGCCAGTATCTGGAAGTCAATGATGTTGCCTGCCGAATGCTCGGCTATCGCCGTGACGAACTGATCCGACTTTCACCTTATGATACCAACCGTACCAGCCAGGACGATCCGGATGGTTTTCAGGCGATCCTGGATGACATCGACAAACATGGCAAAACTCTTTTCAAGACCGAATTTAACTGCAAGGATGGCAGCAGCGTCCCGGTGGAAGTCAGCACCCAGATGTTCGATCTGGATCATAAGCCAGTGTTCTTTTCCGTTGCGCGAGATATTACTCTGCGCGAGAAGTATGAAAGTTCGATAAAAACCCTGGTGCGTAGCACCGTTGGTTTAACCGGTCAGGCCTGTCTGGATGAAATCGTGCAGAATCTGTGCGCCTGGCTGGATGCCGATGGTGCCAGTATCGGCTTGCTAAAAGATGATCAGTTGGAGATTCAGTCCAGCTGTATCGATGGTCAGGTTATCGGTCCTTACAGTTTAGCGATTGCCGAGACCCCATGCGCTGCAGTCATTGCCGACGGCTTTGTTTTTTACCCGGAGAAAGTGATGGAGCATTTTCCGGCGTTTCGCGACTATCACATCAGCCATGCCTGTGGCTATGTCGGCATTTCGATGTCAGACCGACACGGCAAGATGCTTGGGGTTGTCAGCGCTTTTTCGCGCTCGCCGATGCGGCCGGTGCCCCATGTTGAAGAGTTGCTGGCGGTGATCGCCTCGCGTGCCGCTGCAGAGTGTGAGCGGATGCACTATGAACGGGAGCTGACCTACAGCGAAGATATGTTGCGTACCCTGTTTAATTCAACGGCCGAGGCCATTGTCGGGATCGACCTAACCGGCGAAGTGACCTTTTGCAACCCTGCCGCCTTACGCTTGCTTGGTTATGAAGAGTCTGGCTTGGTCGGCAAGAATTTCCATCGTCTGGCCCATGCCGTCAGTGCTGCTGAAACCCAGGATGATGAAATATGTCCGTTTATTGCCGGAATTCAAGCTGAAGAAAAAATCTTTGTTGCCGACGAGACCTTTTATCACCGCGGTGGGGATCCTTTGCCGGTTGAGTATTGGGGGCACCCCATGTACCATTCCGGCGAGTTGGTCGGTGGGGTCATTACCTTCCTGGATATCTCTCAGCGGCGCACCTTGGAAAAGCAACTGCAGCACTCGCAGCGGATGGAGGCGATCGGCACCTTAACCGGCGGGATAGCCCACGATTTCAACAATATTCTCACCGTTATCACCGGCTATGCCGGCCTGCTCCAGTCGCAGTGTCAGAATGATTCTAAACTTTTTCCGAAAATCAATAAGATTGTCGAAGCTTCTGAACGGGGCTCAAAACTGACCCATGGCCTGCTGGCCTACAGTCGAAAAAAATCGGGTCCCTCAACCGCCGCCGACTTGAACCAGCTGGTCTTAAAGGTTCAGGATCTGTTCGGTAAAGTGATCGGAGAAAGGACCACCAAGCATATCAGTTTCTCAAAAGAGCAGCTGGTGGTGCTGGCCGATACCAGCCAGTTAGAACAGGTGCTGGTGAATCTGGCGACCAATGCTCGGGATGCCATGCCTGATGGAGGCACCCTGACGATCAAAACCACTAAGGCGGTTATAGACAAGGCATTCTGCGCCCGTCACGGCTATGGCGAGCCTGGGGATTATGCCTTAATTACCGTCGCTGACACCGGTTCCGGCATGTCGAAAGATGTTCTGCAGAAAATTTTCGATCCTTTTTATACCACCAAGGATACTGGCAAGGGCACCGGGCTGGGCCTGGCAATCGCTTGGGGGATTATCAAACAGCATAAAGGGTATATTCTGGTTGATAGCCAACCGGACGAGGGCAGCCAATTCAGCATTTATTTGCCTCTGTCAGAAAAACAGGCCATGCAGCAGGTCATGGCCAGTAATCATCAACTGCCCGGAGGGACAGAAACCGTATTGCTGGTTGAAGATGATCAATTGGTGCGCGAATCGACCTACAGCATCCTGACGGCGGTCGGATATAAAGTGGTCACCAGCGATTGCGCCGAAGCGGCGCTGGAGGTTCTTCGCCAAGGGCACCACGATCTCTCTTTAATCCTCTCCGACGTCGTCATGCCCGGGATGAAGGGGAGAGAGTTTTACCGGGAAATTCGTAAAACCACCAGTATTCCAGTTATCTTTATCAGTGGCTATACCTTCGATGCACTTCGTGAGCAAGGCTTGGTTGGTGAGGGTGTTATGCTTCTGAACAAGCCGATCCAGCCGATCGATCTACTCTCCCGGGTGCGTGAAACCCTTGATCGGATCCCATCGATGGCGATCGCCTGATCCTCAGCCAGGCACGGCCTTAAGGCGTAGGATATTCTGCATTGCAGCGTAGAATATTCTGCGGTTTTATCTTGCGACTATCCTCTCCTTTCGTAATTTCAATCAGTTAAACCAGTATTTTGGTTGGCATGATTCATGATGTTTATTCCGTAAATTTCCATTCAACTTTAAGGGGTTTTCTACTGATGAAAAGTAAAAGTTTGCTTATCACAGGCTGTCTAGGTATTGCTGCGGTGGTCGCGGGGCTCGCCATTTTCACCAGCAGTTCGGTTGCCAATACCGAACTGGCGTTAGCTGAATTAAGCGTTAAACGGATGACTTGTGGCTCCTGCGTGGCCACCATCACTGAGGCTTTACAGCAGGTCGATGGGGTGCAAAGCGTGGACGTCAGCGTCACGACGGGACGCAGCCAGGTGGCCTTCGATCCGGCGAAGATCGATTCAGCACAGATCGCGAAGGTGATCAGTGCCGCCGGCTATCCGGCGACCCTAGATAGAGAGCTAACCGCTGGACAGTATCAGGCGCTGCAGGCTGAGGAGGCACAGCTGGGGGAAATATACGTTGCCAAGATCGGCCAGCAGTTGCTGGCGCGGGATGATTTTAATCAGGCCGTTGAACAGCGGATGCTGACTGCCGGGTTGCAACAGCGCCCCGAAACACCCTCGCAGGTTTTGAATCAGACCTGGCAGAGTTTAAAACAGCAGATTCTGCTGCTTGAGGATGCCGAACGGAACCAGGTGGTTGTGCAGGATGGTGAAGTTGACTTGCAAATCAAAAAAATGCGCCAGCAGAAACCTGATCTGGATGTGCAGATCCTCTCGCGTTACGGTTCCAAGGACCGGTTTTTTCAGCAAACCAAAATAGAGATGATCATTAACCGCAATATTGAAGAGCATGTGCTGGCAGGGGTTAAGGATCCGAGCCAACGTCAGGCCCGCTTCAATGCGTGGTTTCAGGAACTGATCGGGAACTCACCGGTAGTTATTTACGATACCGGCCTCAAAAGGGCGACCAGCACCTCCGGTGGCGGTGGCTGCGGCAGTGGTGGCGGTGGTTGCTGCGGATAAATTGGAAAGATCAACATCAACAAGGAGTTTAAGCATGAGCAAAGAGCGTCAAGGTAAAAAAGAGCAGTTCAACGTCGCAGAGAAAAAGGGCGGTATGGGGAAAATTATCAGCCTGTTGGCGGTCGTTATCATTGCCGCAGTGGCCGGCTTCCTGGTTCTTGGGCAAGGGGCAACCGACAGTCAGGCTTCGCTTAAGGCGGTCAATGGCGAAGTGCGGATCCCGGTGGCTCAGGTGGATGACGGCCAGGCGCACTTTTTCGAGATTGCCACCAACAAAGGCGAGATCAAATTCTTTGTCGTCAAGAGTGTCGACGGGATTATGCGGGCCGCTTTCGATACCTGTGATGTCTGCTACAAAGCCAAAAAAGGCTATCGCCAGGAAGGCGAGCAGATGGTTTGTAATAACTGCAATATGAAGTTCCGCACCGACATGATCAATGAAGTCAAAGGTGGCTGCAACCCGGCACCGCTGGTCAGAAAAATCGAAGCGGGGCAACTTGTGATCAGTGAGCGTGATTTGCTGAGCGGCGCCTGGTATTTCGGTGGCTGAAAAAGGACATTGTTACAATGAAACTTGGATCGATCGCTTTTAACAACCTTCGTCGGCGCAAAAGCCGCATGGCCTTTCTGGTCATTGGCCTGCTGATCGGTGTCGCTACGGTTGTCACTCTGATTTCCCTTTCCAGTGCGCTGACAGCCGATGTGCAGCACAAGATGGAGAATTATGGTGCCAACATTCTGATCACCCCGCGCAGTGATAACCTGTCGCTCAGTTATGGCGGGATCACTCTGGGCGGGGTGGCCCTCGACCCGACCGAAATCAAACAGGCCGATCTGGAAAAAATCGGCACGATCCGCAACAACCGTAATATTGCCGCGGTAGCCCCGAAGGTGCTGGGAGCGGTTGAGATCGGTCAGGAGCGGGTCATGTTAATGGGCGTCGATCCGGAAAAAGAATTTCATCTGAAACGCTGGTGGTCGATTAACGGCGAACCGGTGACGACTGACCAGCAGCTGGTGGTCGGCAGCATCGCCGCCGAGAAGCTCGGTCTGGCAATTGGCGACAGCCTGCAGATCAATGGTGAAGAATTCAGCGTCAGCGGGGTGTTGGCGAAGACCGGCTCGCAGGATGATCAGTTATTAATCGGCTCTTTGTCGATGGCGCAGCGATTGCTGAATAAACCGGGCACCGTCTCGTTGGTGGAGGTGGCCGCCCTCTGTGCCGACTGCCCGGTGACCGACATGGTCAATCAGATCAGTGAAGTGTTACCCGCCGTTGAGGTGAATGCCATCCAGCAGGTGGTCAAAACCCGGATGCATGCCCTGGATCAATTTCGCACCTTCTCCTTGGCGATCGCCGCGGTGGTGGTGCTGATCGGAGGTCTGGTGGTGTTTGTCACCATGATGGGGTCGGTGAATGAACGGACCCGTGAAATCGGGATTTTTCGTGCCCTCGGTTTTCGTCGTTCGCATGTCATGAAGCTGATCCTGTTTGAATCGGTGGTCGTCAGTCTGCTGGCCGGCCTGCTCGGCTATGGCAGCGGTATTGCTGCCACCTGGGCGATCCTGCCGTTTATGACCGAGCATCAGGTCATGCTGCACTGGAACCCGATGCTGGCCGCTTTAGCCGTCGGCCTGGCAATTGTGGTTGGTGCTCTCGCCTCATTTTACCCGGCCCTGCATGCCAGTCGACTTGACCCGACCGAAGCTCTGCGGGCTCTTTAGAGGAATAGCTTAATGGCATTTATCGACATTCAACAGCTGCGGAAAACTTACTGTAACGAAGCCGATTGCATCGTTGCCCTTGACCACGTTGGTCTACAGGTCGATGAGGGGCTCTTTCTCGGCGTGATGGGCCCTTCGGGCTCGGGTAAAAGCACCCTGCTATCGATCCTGGGCGGGCTCTGTACGCCCACCGACGGCAAGGTGTTGATCGACGGAATCGATCTTTACGGTTTGAGCAGTGAAAAGCGCGCCGATTTCCGTCGCGAATATCTCGGTTTTGTTTTTCAATCTTTTAACCTGATTCCCTACCTGACAGCTCAGGAGAATGTCATGTTGCCGCTAGCGGTGAAGAGCCTGCCGGTTAAACAGAAGCGGGAAATGGCGTTGCAGGTCCTGGAGCGAGTTGGACTGAAGCAGCGTCTTGACCACCTGCCGTCACAATTATCCGGCGGCGAGCAGGAACGGGTGGCGATCGCCCGCGCACTGGTAAACGCGCCGCCGCTCATCCTCGCAGATGAACCGACCGGAAGCCTCGACACCGCCACCAGTCAGGAAATCATGGGTCTGTTTGCGGAGTTAAACGAAGAAGGGCAGACCATTTTGATGGTCACCCATAACCAGGAAAACCGTCCATATTTCGACCGCACTCTGATGTTGCGTGATGGTCGGGTTTCCGAAGATCTGTTGCGTAAGCCGAAAGTCCTGGCTGAGGCAGGCTGAGTATGGTTCTGTTGTTATTGATCGCCCTAGCTGTTCTGCTCTGGATCATCCAGAAAGACCTGAATGCTCCCGAAAGGGAGGAGCTTCTTTCCGGGGGGCAGTGCCCGAGCTGCCAGGCAGGTATCGATATCGATTGGATGGTCTGTCCGCATTGCCAACAACGGCTGCGCGAATCCTGCTCCTGCTGCCATCGGGGCAAATTGATTCACCAGGAATTCTGTCCATTTTGCGGCCAGGGTTCGGAAAGGCAGGCTGCATGACCGAGACCCACAAAAACCTGCCCTATATCATTTTCGTCGCGGTCCTTTCGCTGACGATCATCGGTTATAACTACTGGTCTTACAAATGCGGCTACTGCACGCTCGCCTCTTTAATGCAATTAAGCACTCCGGCTATGCTCTTGATCGGCTGTAACTTGCTGGCCGGGCTGGCGCTGCTGGTCATTCGCCTGCGCAAGCAACGCCAAGCCAAACGGGAACATTGTGCTTGCGGCGAAACCCTGCGCAGTATCTGGCATTTTTGCCCCTCCTGCGGACATGCCCGCAAATCCTAGTATCCACGCGGTTAATCCTTTTTCAGCAATTCCTTGGTAGATGCCGGGCCAGTAGGGGATAGGTCGGCATGTTGCACAGCTGCTCCACCAGGTTTTCAACTTTCTGCTGATCGTCGCCGTCCACCTGGTCCAACACGCCCAACAGTTCATCGCTGGTCATTGACGCCAGAGTGTGTGGCGCAGTCTCTTCCGCAAGTCCTTTAGCCTCAGGCATCATATTTATCAGGTAACCAGCCACTTTCAGCTCAAGATTACGGGCGGCGAACAAGGTCAGCAGGCTATGGTTGATCGTACCCAGATTCGGCCGACAGACAACTAACAGCGGCAGCTTCAGGGTTCTGGCAAAATCGGCCATCAGAAATCCACCGGCCAATGGCACCATCAAGCCGCCGGCGCCTTCAATGATAGTAAAATCATGCTCGGCAATAATTGTCTGGGCCGTTTCCAACAGATCGCTGTAATTGACGCGTACCTGCTCTCGCGACGCAGCTACGGCCGGGGCCAGCGGGGCGTTGAACCGATAAGGGCTTAGCTGTTCAGCCGGTAGCTTCGAATCGGCAGCCCATTTGAGGAGTTGAGCGTCCGGGCCGAGCTGGCTGACATCTTCGACTCCGGTTTCCGCCGGTTTCATCACCCCGACTTTCAGCCCTTTACTGCGCAGCAGTTTTGCCAGCGCTGCGGCGATTAGGGTTTTACCGACGCCGGTATCGGTCCCGGTGATAAACAAACCTTTCGGGGGGTCAGCTGCAGGCATTGATTGTCACCTCAGCATCTTCAATCATCTGTAGATCGGTTTCGCGGTCGCGACCGCTGGTGGTTAGATAGTTGCCGACCATGGTGCCGCTGGCACCGGCGAGAAACATCCATGACTGAAATTCCCGCAGATTCTTTTCCCGCCCACCACAAACCGTGATCCGTTTATTCGGCAGCAGGTAGCGATAGAGGCAGATAACCCGCAAGCAATCCATCGGGGTCAACAACTGTGCATGCTGCAAAGGTGTTCCGGAGATCGGATTGAGGAAATTCAGCGGTACCGAATCGACCTCCAGTTCCCGCAGGGTCATGCCCAGCTCAATCCGTTGCTCGACAGCTTCCCCCAGCCCGAAAATACCGCCACAACAGACCTCCATGCCTGCCGCCTTAGCGACGCGAACGGTTTGGACATCATCTTCATAATCATGAGTGGTGCAGATCTGTGGAAAGTAGGAGCGGGCGGTTTCAAGATTATGATGGTAGGTTTTGCAGCCTGCCTCAGCCAGAGCATTGGCGGTTTCCGCATCAAGAATGCCTAAAGAGGCAGAGGGGTCGATAGCGGTTTGCTGTTTGATTTGGGTGATCGCTGTCAAAATGCAATTAAATTCTTCGCCCGCTTCGATCCGGGTTCCGCTGGTGACGATGCCGTAGCAATGGTTGCCCTCCTGCTGGGCCTGGTGGGCGCCCTGGACGATCTCCTCGATCGATTTTAGTGGATAAACCGGCGCTTCAGTTTGATGGTGGGATGATTGTGCGCAGAAACTGCAATTTTCTGCACAGCGCCCAGATTTGGCATTGATTATTGAACAGAGATCAATCCGGTCGCCAAGGAACTTTTCTTTAATTCGATGGGCACCGGCCATATATGCCGATAAGTCTGCGCCCTTAGCAGTTAGAATTTGGCGCGATTCGGTCAGCGACAGAGTTTCTCCGGCCAGCGATTTCTCAACAAAAGACAGATGGTTAGAGCTCATGCGTTGGATCCTCCTGATTGCAATGGCGGCAGCTTAACGGGAAATACTGCGACTTGTCAACCTAGGCCGCAGCTTTGGTTTACAGGAGCTGGTCTGATCAATTTACCTTATCTGGGCTACCATTTATGGCTTTAATATCTCATATAGGATTGACAGCCATTTTTTTAAATGATAGAACGGGATTTTAAAAATTCATATGAGGTGCTGTGCCATGGTTAAGAAGTTGATCGGTCGGAAATTGAAATCATCCCGCTTGAAACGGGATAAAACCATTCAGGAACTGGCCGAAATGTCCCGGGTTTCATCCAATATGATTTCCCGGATTGAACGCGGCCTGACCACCCCTTCGGTCGAAATCCTGATGAAACTCGCCGATGCCCTCGGTTTGAGCCTCAGCTATTTCGTCGAAGAAGCGGAAAAGGGGAGTCAAGTCATTTTCACCCCGGCTGGCAAGGGTGAACCGATCTTTTTTTTCGAAGATAAACATCAGATAACCAGCCTGACCCAAGGGTTAAGAGACCCTGGTTTTTCTGTTTTTGTAGATACCCTGGAACCGAATTGTGACAGTGGCGAAGGGGGAATGGTTCACACCGGCGAGGAATTCGCCATGGTGCTTGAAGGTGGGCTGGAATTCACCATCGAGGGAGAGGCTTACCAACTTGGCGAGGGGGATTCGATCGGTTTTAAAGCATCGACTCCGCACCGCTGGCGCAATACTGGCGGTGGACAGACCCGTATCCTCTGGATCGTGTCGCCGCCACCAAACGTATAATTAATGAGGCCTGCGGTATTGAAATGAAAATGGAGCTGATGGATGCAGATTAAAAAAATTGTCGGTAAAAAATTAAAGGAAATCCGCCTCAAACAGGATATGACCATTCAGATTCTGGCGGAAAAGTCTCAGGTGTCGTCGAATATGATTTCCAGAATTGAGCGGGGGCTCACCATCCCCTCGGTCGAGATTCTGATGCGCCTGGCGACAGTGTTTGATAAGAGTATCAACTATTTTGTCGAGGATGTCTCGACCTCACATGAGGTGGTATATACTCGCCCGGGTCAGCGTAATAAAACCGTTTACGATGACGAACATAACATGCATACCGAATCGTTTACCTCAGGGTTGCGTGATCCACAGTTCATGTCTTTTTTCTGTACCGTTGAAAAAGGTGGCACCAGCGGTCTGCAAAACATGTATCACCCCGGCGACGAATTAATTTACCTGCTCGAAGGGCGTCTGCGGATGACCATCGTCGATGAAGTCTACAACCTGGAGGCCGGCGACAGCCTTAGTTTCAAATCGCACTTGCCTCATCGCTGGGACAATGTCGGTGACAGCGATGCCAAGGTTATCTGGACTCTGTCACCCTTCACAATTATCTGATTCCAGCCTGGTTTGTGCTTTAAATGTCTGAAATTATACTGCTCTTGTTGACATGCGACCATCATGTTGTATAGTCAAACCTGCTGTTACGAAGAGCGGTTAATCCTGGACCTTCAGGGGGCATTATGAACAAGTCTGAACTGGTAGAAGCGCTGTCGATCAAAAAAAATCTCACCTATAAAAAATCAGAGCAGATCGTCAACCTGATTTTTGACTCGATGGCTCAGGCCTTGATTGATAACGACCGGATTGAAATAAGAGGGTTCGGTAGTTTCATGGTTAAGGATTACAAAGCCTATATGGGCCGCAATCCGAAAACCGGTGAAGTGATCAAGGTCAAAGAAAAAAAACTACCGTTTTTCAAGGTCGGCAAAGAGTTGCGCGAACGTGTCGACAGCTGACCCCTAGCTCCACCCTGGATAAGTTCTCTCAATCGCCCGAATTCCCCTGGAATTCGGGCGATTTTTATTTCAGATGTTGAAACTTCTCGTCGCCCGCAAAAAAATTAATCCCCATAGTTAAATAAATTCTTATCTTACTGCTTTTCCTGTGCTAATATCTGTCGTTAAGGAATTCTAGTTAATCTGGCTTATATTTAGATTGGACTTTGCTGATGTTACATCCGTTTAAAGGCAAATTGCCTGAAATTGCAAATGAGGTGTTTTTGGTCGCTTCAGCTGAAGTGATTGGTGATGTCAAGATCGGCAGCCAGTCCAGCCTCTGGTTTAACGTCGTGGTGCGCGGTGATGTCAATTATATCTGTATCGGCCAGCGCACCAACATCCAGGACGGCAGTGTTGTGCATGTGACCCACCAGCAGCATCCGACCAAAATTGGTGACGATGTCACCATCGGCCACAATGTCACCCTGCATGGTTGTCAGATCGGTAATCGCTGCCTGGTCGGTATGGGGTCGGTGGTGATGGATGGGGCGGTGATCGAAGATGATGCGATGGTCGCAGCTGGTGCTTTGGTCGTTCCCGGGACCAGGGTCGCTTCCGGAAGTTTATTTGCCGGTTCGCCAGCGAAATTCAAGCGCAACCTCAGCGATGCAGAAATTTTAGATCTGAAGCAATCAGCAGATAATTACCTTGGCTATGTCCAGGATTATCGAAACTGAGATTCATTAATCCGCTCTGGATGGAGTTTATGAAAGCAGTACTGCGCATCAGTAGCTTGATCGGTTTGTTGATCCTGTTTGCGGCCAGCGTACAGGCCACTCCGACGCAATTCGGGGTTAGCGGCCTGCTCAGCCAGCCTAGCGCGGATACACTTGAATCGGGAAATATCTCGGTCGGCCTCTGGGTCAACGGCTCAGAACAATCCAACAGCGATAGCGCAACCCTGATACCGATCAGTATCGGTATGGGACTCGGCAGTTTTATCGAGGCCTATGGGTCTTATCCCAACCTGTTGTTTAATGATGATGAAGCCCAGAGTGGCCGGGGAAGTGCCAACCTGGGCTTAAAGTTCAGGGTTCTCGGAAAACGTTCATCCCCTTATAAACTGGCTCTCGACCTGCAAGCACAGCGACAAATCTCTGATGATGCCAACCAGGACGGTCTGACTGACCTGCTAGCCAGGTCAATTTTCACCCTCAAAAAAGGTCGTTTCGGACTCCACCTGAACAGCGGCTATTCATTCAATGACGACAAGTATGGAGCTGACAATCAAATTGTCGGCGGGGTCGGGCTGGAATACTTTCCGGCTTCCCGGTTACGCCTGATTGCCGAGTTTGATGCCGCCACCGCAAGGGACTCCGGACTTGATAGTGAGCTGGAGGTTATGGCCGGTTTTCAATATTTCTTTTCCCCCCACCTGACCTTTCATGCCGGGGTTGGCGCCGGTCTGACCGATGCCTCAGCCGACTGGCGTTTGTTGGCCGGGATTTCCACCAGTCAGGGCATCGGTACCTTTACCAAACCGATTCCGCGGTTGATCCAACCAGTTTTGCCGGAGAAAGACCCCGAGGTTAAAAAGAGGAATCTGAAATTCAGAACAATTACCCCTCTGCTGCCGATGTCCAGGCTTGGTAAGCCGGAACCCCGAATCGCCAGTGAACTCCCCGTGAACCCAGGGGAAGAGAAGCAGGTTGTTCAGCCGGAAAACCAGATTCGACTACCGGAAAAAAGCCTCCGCCGAGTGGTCTCCAGCCCTGTCTCTTCACCGGCGGCGCCTGTTTCGCAACAACCCCCAGAAAATTTTAAAGCGGTCAAACCGATCAAAACTGTTGTCTATCGCAAGTTTCGTTTTGATGATGTTAATTTTGCCTATGATCAATCATCGCTAACTGAAACTGGTCAAAATGCCCTGGTGCAGGTCGCAGAATCGCTGCGGAAAGAAAAGAAATGGTTTTTGATTCGGATAGATGGACATACCGATTCGATCGGCTCCGATACTTACAACGAAAAACTCTCCTATCAACGGGCGATAAGTGTCGGTTCTCGGTTGGTTGCAAACGAAGGATTCGACCCAGCGCGAATCTTTGTTCAAGGTCTTGGTGAAATCCAGCCGCTAGCCAGTAATAAAACCGCTGAGGGGCGGATGAAAAATCGACGCGCCGAAATTTTAGTGTTGTTGCCGGAAAAAGGGGAGTAGGCTTGAGGACATTCCTGCTGTTGAGCTTGATGATTTTCTGCCCGCTATTACTAAAAGCAGAACAATCATTAGAGATTAACCGTTTTCTTGCTAGTCGTGAAGTCGTTGGCGAGGTGTTTTTTGCCTATAAAACAACGGAGTTGAGCACTGCTGCAAAACAAAACATTGACAAGTTTGTCGGCGTTCTACTCAACTATCAGCAGCAGGGGCGCTTGTTGAGGATTGAAGGCTTCGCCAGCCCTGAAGGGAGTAAACAAAGCAACAGCAAACTTTCTTTAGAGCGGGCCTTGGCGGTGAAAGACTATCTCGCCGAACAGCATAAACTGCAGGTGGATGTTTTTTTAACCGGCTTTGGCGAAACAGAACCTGCCGCTGGTACACTTACCGGTAGCCGCCGCGTCGATATTGCGGTTTATGAAATGACTCCCGCTGCAAAAGCCTTGTTCGAAGAAACCGGCCAGATCGAAAGGTATGATTTGCAATGAGCCAAGTCAGCTTTGCCACTCTCAAAGACAGCCCATTGTTCAAAGGGCTGACCGGGTCTGAAATCACTTCTCTACAATCAGCCTTTACCAGCAGGAGGATTGCTGAAGGGAAAACCATTTTCATCGAAAATATGCCTGGGGAATCCCTTTACCTGATCAAGCAGGGAACGGTAAAAATTTCACGAATGCTTGCAGAAGGGGATGAACAGGTGCTGATTGTGCTTGGCCCCGATGATGTTTTTGGTGAGATGGCCGTTTTAGATGGTGGTAAGCGTTCGGCAACCGCGCGGATTGCTGAAGAGGCCATTCTTTACGGCTTGACCCGTAAGAGTTTCGACTCCCTGGCGAAAACGGATCCCGCCCTCGCTTTGAAGTTCACCTTGAACATTGTGCGGATCTTCAGCAGTCGGGTGCGCAATTCGCAAAAGGACTATCGCGCCATGTTGCTGGCCAGTCTCAATCGTAAAAAATCGTAAGGGAGGTCTAAGTATGGGGCGGATTTCTTTTGGCCTGATTCTCTTAATTCTGCTGAGCGCCTGTAGCAGCATCAAAGTCATTCCACAACCGCTGGCCAATTCAACTCTGCAAGCAGACAATAGTCTTGTTCAGCAAAAAAATTCCGTTCAGGTTAATCTACAACTGCGCGACATGAGTTTACGGCCGGCGCCAGTTGAAATCAATGTCTGTTCTTTTTGGGTTGAGATTGAAAACCAGCGCAACGTCAAGCTGCCGGTTGCTCCTGACGATTTCGTTCTTATCGCTGCAGATGGCCAGCTTTATCAAGCCATGGATCCAGAGGAATTACTGGCCCAGACGAAAATTTCCGCCCCCTACCTGATTCCCTATCCTTACGTCGGTTTCTATTATCTTCAGGATGCTTACCGTGGCTATGCTATCAATCAAATGCAGGGTCAGGCGCCCTATTTTTCATCACGCCGGCCCGAGCAGATCACGCTGGATGGTCTGGCTGCCCAAGCCCTGCTCCCCAAGACCAAAACCGCTGCGGCGATATATTTCCCGGCCGAGCTGAGAACCATGAAAAGTTTTAAAATTCTCTATCAGGTGCAGGCGCTGACCGGACAGGAAAGTTTTCCGCTCGAGTTCGCTTTTTCGGTTGAGAAGAACTGACAGTCTGTTATATATTTCGCCCAAACAAGAACGGTAGATTAAAGATTTTAATCTACCGTTTTTTTGTGAGTAATCAGTTAGCATTCAACACCCAGTTGGAGCCTCTACTATGTCTGTCCTGCTAAGCCAAAAACTTCTGTTCGGCCTCCTTGGCGGCTTGGGTCTGTTCCTCTTCGGCATGAAAATCATGTCCGAAGGTCTCCAGAAAATTGCCGGCGACCGGATGCGCAAGATCCTGTCAGCGCTGACCAGTAATCGGATTATCGGCACCATGGTGGGAATCGCAGTCACCGCGATTATCCAGTCTTCCAGTGCGACTACAGTCATGGTCGTCGGCTTTGTCAATGCCGGACTAATGTCCCTGACCCAGTCGATCGGGGTGGTGCTTGGCGCGAACATCGGCACCACCGTCACCGCCCAGTTGATTGCTTTTAAGATTACCAAGTATGCCTTGCCGGCCATTGGCATTGGCGCGGCGATGAAACTGTTCAGTAAGCGGAAAAAGCGCGTTTATATCGGTGAGATCATCCTCGGTTTCGGGCTGTTGTTTTTTGGCCTTTCCGTCATGAAACAAGCTTTCGATCCGCTCAAATCCAGTCAGGAGTTTCGCGATTTGTTCCTGCTGGTCGGTGACTATAAACTCCTCGGGGTGTTGATTGGAGCTCTGCTGACGGTTATCGTTCAAAGCAGCAGCGCGACTATCGGCATTACCCTGGCTCTGGCAACTTCCGGTCTGATCTCCTTCGAAGCGAGCGTCGCGCTGATCCTGGGAGAGAATATCGGGACCACCATTACCGCCAACCTGGCGGCGATCGGGACCAATCTGACAGCCAGGCGGACCGCTTTTGCCCACTTTCTGTTCAATGCCCTTGGCACCTGCTATATGCTGATCCTGTTTCCCCTGTACCTCAAATTTATTTCCGCGATGACCCCGGGGGATGCTGATTTTGTCATTCAAACTCAGGCGCAGGCCGATAGTTTTTCTGCCGCAATCGGCGATAAACCCTACATCGCCCGACACATCGCCAACACCCACAGTATGTTCAATATCATCAATACCCTGATCTTTTTACCCCTGGTCGGCATGCTGGCCAAAATTTCGACCCTGATCATTCGTGGCGTTGATGATTCCGAAAACCTGCAGGTCAAGTTTATCGACAGTCGGGTGCTGAACACGCCGCCGATCGCCATTGGCCAAGCGCGTAGCGAGACCCGCCGGATGGCTCAGATCGCCCTGGAGATGGTCGAAGAGACCAACCAGTTTTTGGAGGATGGTGACCTGAAACTGATCCGCGGTCTGGAGAAGAAAGAAGAGCTGGTCGATCTGCTGCAGAAAGAGATCACCGGTTTCCTGGTTCAGCTTTCGCAAAAGTCGATTTCCGAGCAAACCTCCGAATCTCTCGGTTCGCTGATGCATATGGTCAATGACCTGGAGCGGATTGGTGATCATTGTGAAAACCTCTGGGGCCTCGGGATGCGCAAAGTGGATGGGAAAATATCCTTTTCTGAAGTTGGTGATAGCGAAATCAATAACATTGCCGAGCGGGCTCGTGAATTTCTGCAATTCGTTATTGACGCCATGGAGTCCCAGGACCAGTCAATCGGTCCGAAATCGATAGAATTCGAGGATGGAATTGATGATCTCGAACGCACTTTGCGGATGAATCACATCAGCCGGCTCAATACCGGCGAATGTGCTGTGCAGCCGGGCCTGATCTTTATTGACATCCTGCATAATTTTGAAAAGATCGGCGATCACACCTTCAATCTCTCCGAGGCGGTGCTGGGAGAGAAATAGCATGCTGGCGGCGATCGATGTTGGCAGCAACACCCTGCGGATGCTGATCGGCAGGGTCGCCGCTGGTCGCGTTCAGCCGATTTCCTATCACCGCCGAACCACCCGGCTGGGTGGTGGCTTCAAGCCAGGAAAGGGTCTGGCTCCGGAAAGTATGGAGCGGACCCTTTCTGCGTTAACGAGCTTTTCTGCAACCCTGGCAGAAGTCTCGGTCAAATCGGTCAGAGTTGTCGGAACAGCAGCCCTGCGGCGGGCAGAAAACCGCCAGAACTTCATAAGTCAGATTAAGAGTAAAACCGGCTTGACCCTGGAGATCATCAGCGGGATCGAAGAAGCACGACTTTCTGCGGCCGGGGTGCTTGCAGTCATCGATCCACTGCCACCGATCAGTCTGATTGTCGATATCGGTGGTGGCAGTAGCGAATTTGTTCTTTGCCAGGGCCAGCAGGTGCTGTTTCAGCAAAGCTACCCGCTAGGGGTGGTGCGGTTGTGTGAAGAATCCAACGGCTCCGAATGGCGCCAGCTGGAAATTCAGCAGACCTTGGACCGTTTATGGGCCGAACTGGCAGGGCAGGGGTTGAGTGATTTATTACCGGCCTGTCAATTGATCGGCACCGCAGGGACGGTCACCACCCTCGCGGCGATGCAGATGCAAATGGTTGATTACGACTGGCGGCGGATTAATAATCAGCTGTTATCCGCGGACTGGCTGCAGGTCACGAGAGCCGAACTCCTGCCGATGCCAATCAGCCAGCGGGAACGTTTTCCTGGCCTGGAATCCGGGCGTGCTGATCTGATCATTCCCGGTCTGGAGATCCTGCTCGCGCTTTGCCAGCGGCTTGGCTGCGATCAGTTAAAGGTTGCCGATTCAGGGCTGCTTGAAGGCCTACTTCTCGACCTGGCCCAATGTTATTGAATGGTTTGACAGATTTGTTTCAGTTGCCCTATTATTCGGGCTCGTTTCACCTCATCTCAAATAAATAAAATCACAAGGATTCTTATGCAGAAAGTTCTCCTCTCCGGCAATGAAGCCATCGCCCGAGGTGCGTATGAGGCTGGCGTGCTGGTTGCTTCAGCCTATCCGGGCACACCGAGCACCGAAATCCTGGAAAATACCACGCAATATCGCGAGATCGATTCCTCCTGGGCCCCGAATGAAAAGGTGGCCCTCGAAGTCGGTATTGGAGCCTGCTTCGGTGGTGCCCGCTCCTTGGTGACCATGAAACACGTTGGTGTCAACGTTGCAGCCGATCCACTGTTCACCCTCTCGTATACCGGCGTCCGCGGTGGTCTGGTGCTGGTGGTGGCTGACGATCCCGAGCTGCATTCTTCACAAAACGAACAGGATAGCCGCAATTACGCCAAGTTCTCCAAAGTGCCGATGTTTGAGCCGGCCGACAGTCAGGAAGCACTGGAATTCACCAAGCTCGGTTTCGCCGCCAGTGAACAGTTCGATACGCCGATTTTCTTGCGCAGCACGACCCGGATCTCCCATTCGAAGTCGATTGTTGCCCTCGGTCAACGACCAAGCGATATTCCTCAACCCAGCCTGGAGCGCAATTCGGCCAAGCTGGTGATGCTGCCTGGCAATGCCCGCAAGCGCCACTACGCTGTCGAAGCTCGTCTGCAGGAAATGGCCGACTGGTCCTGCCAGCAAGGGTTTAATCGCGTTGAGAAGGGGGCTGGCAAGGTTGGGGTGATTACCGCCGGCGTGGCTTACCAGTATGTCAAAGAGGTGATGCCGGAGGCTGATGTGCTGAAGATCGGCCTGGTGCATCCGCTGCCGAAACAGCTGATCCGAGAGTTTGCCGCCAGCTACCAAACCCTTTATGTGGTTGAAGAGCTCGACCCCTTTATCGAAGAGCAGGTTCGGGCCATGGGGATCAATGTCATCGGCAAAGACATGCTGCCGATCTGCGGTGAATTGACGCCGGGTCGGATCCAACAGGCGCTTTTCGATAAAACCTCACCGAGTGAAGATAATTCCTCCGAGCTGCCGCCGCGCCCGCCCAATATGTGTCCCGGTTGTCCGCATCGGGGCGTCTTCATGGAGCTGAACCGCGCCAAGGCCTTTGTCACCGGCGATATCGGTTGCTACACCCTCGGCTTTATGCCGCCGCTTTCAGCGATGGATACCTGTGTCTGCATGGGCGCCAGTATCGGCAACGCCACCGGCATCAGCAAGGTCCTCTCTGTCGAGGAGCAGCGCAAGGTGGTTGCGGTGATCGGCGATTCGACCTTTTTGCATACCGGCATCAATGGCTTAATGGACATGGTCTACAACAAGTCGGCCGCAACGGTGATTATCCTTGATAACCGGATCACCGCAATGACCGGTCGCCAGGAGAATCCGACTTCCGGCTATCAGCTCAATGAGCAGGAAACCTACCGGGTCGATATGGAACAGCTATGCCGTTCCGTCGGGGTCGAGCATGTCAAGGTACTAGATCCCTACAACATCAAGCTGACCCGGCAGACCATCCGGGAGGAAATGGCCCGTCCCGAAACCTCGGTGATTATCACCACCCGCCCTTGTATGCTGGTGCCACGGGATAATCTGGACAAGCGGATGCCGCTGTATGTCGAGCATGACAAGTGCACCGGCTGTAAAGCCTGTCTGCGGCTGGGTTGCCCGGCGATTGCCTGGGATGAGGAGAATAAAAAGTCGAATATCGACAAGATCATCTGTGTCGGTTGTAAGGTCTGCCAGCAGACCTGTGGATTTGATGCCTTTATTGCGTATGGTGGATGATAATGAATGATGTGAAAAATATTCTGCTGGCGGGTGTCGGCGGGCAGGGGATCCTGCTCGCCAGCGAAGTTCTCTCCGAGGTAATGATGTTGGCCGGGATGGACGTTAAAAAGAATGAAATCCATGGGATGTCGCAGCGGGGCGGCAGTGTTGTCTCGCATGTTCGCTATGGTGAAAAAGTCTATTCCTCGATCATTCCGGAAGGGGAGGTCGACATTCTGTTTAGCTTTGAACTACTGGAAACCTGTCGCTATCTGCCACTGCTGCGCGATAATGGCCAGGTCATTGTTAATAATTTGAAAATTGCACCGCCATCTGTTGCTCTGGGAAAACAGCAGTATCCGGAAAATCTCACTGAAGAGATTGCCAAGAAGTTTCCGGCGACGACCGTGGTTGACGGTCTTGATTTAGCACTTGAGGCTGGAAATCCGAAAACTGTCAATACGGTTCTTCTTGGGGCATTGTCCAAGGTTCTTGACATCAACCAGGATCTTTGGCTCCAGGCGCTGAAAAAAATGGTTCCCGAGCGACTGCTCGAGATCAATCTGAAAGCATTCGAATTGGGTCGAGCTTAAACTCAACTGCGTAAATTGTGGAATCTTGTTTTTCACCAGAATATTGCTGGCAATTTGGTGACTTAGGGCCTTAGTGGTAATACTCTGGTTTAATCTCTTCGACAGGAGATCTGGTGATGATCTGGAATGATGATTTTGAAACTCTGCCGCGGGAAGCGATCGAGTCACTGCAGTTAAAGCGGTTGCAGCAAACCCTTGAGCGGGTCCATGCGACAGTGCCCTATTATCAGCAGTCCTTTAAAAATGCCGGCATCGAACCGGGCCAGATCAAATCGCTTAACGACCTGCAGCGCCTGCCATTCACTTTAAAGCAGGACATGCGCGACAACTACCCCTATGGTTTGTTCGCCGTGCCACTGGAACAGATTGTTCGCATCCACGCGTCCTCCGGAACCACCGGTAAACCGACGGTGGTCGGCTACACCAAGCGTGATATCGATACCTGGTCCGAGTTGATGGCCCGTTCCTTTGTTGCCGCCGGTGCCCACAAGGGCGATGTTATCCATAACGCCTACGGCTACGGGCTGTTCACCGGCGGCCTGGGCGCCCACTACGGCGCAGAACGGCTTGGCGCTTCGGTCATCCCGATGTCAGGCGGCAACACTAAGAAACAGTTGATGATCATGCAGGATTTCGGGTCCACCGTAATCACCTGTACCCCGTCCTACAGTCTTTTTCTGGCCGAGGTGGCGACAGAGGAGGGGATAGACATCCGTGCTTTGAAGCTGAAAGTTGGTATTTTCGGCGCCGAACCCTGGAGCGAAACCATGCGCCAGGAGATTGAAGCGAAGCTCAACCTTAAAGCGATAGATATCTATGGATTGTCTGAGATCCTTGGCCCCGGTGTCGCCATCGAATGCCTCGAGGCGCAAAACGGCCTGCATATCTGGGAGGATCACTTCATCCCAGAAATTATCAACCCGGAAACAGGCGAAGTGCTGCCCCCGGGCGAAAAGGGTGAACTGGTGATTACCACCATCACCAAAGAGGGGATCCCGCTGATTCGTTACCGCACCCGCGACATCACCCGCTTAATCATGGAGCCCTGTATCTGCGGCCGTACCCATGCCCGAATCGAACGCCTCAGTGGCCGCAGCGACGATATGCTGATCATCCGTGGCGTCAATGTTTTCCCGAGTCAGATCGAATCGGTGTTGTTCAACATCGAAGGGGTCGAGCCACACTATCAACTGATCGTCGATCGTGATGGCAACCTCGATACCCTGGAGGTTCAAGTAGAAGTCAACGAACAGACCTTTTCCGATGAAATCAAAGTGCTGCAGGGGCTTTCCAGTAAGATTCAAAAAGAGATCAAGGACCTGCTTGGAGTCACCTGCAAAGTTCGCCTCGTTGAGCCGAAGAGCATTGCCCGCAGCGAAGGCAAAGCGAAGCGCGTGATCGACAACCGACCGAAAAATTCCTGAGAGAAAAGGGGACTGACAGTGAAAGTTGAACAGATTTCGATTTTTATTGAGAACAAATCGGGCCGGCTGGCTGAAGTTTCCGGCATTCTCGGCAAAGCCGGGGTCAATATCCGCGCCCTGTCGCTGGCCGACACCTCCGATTTCGGCATCCTGCGGCTGATCGTTAACGACGCGGAAAAGGCCCTGCAGGTGCTGCGCGAACAACATTTTACCGTCAGTAAGACCGAGGTTATCGGTGTCGAGGTTCCCGATTCTCCTGGCGGCCTGTCTTCGATCCTGCAGATCCTCGACCAGAACAATGTCAATGTTGAATATATGTACGCATTTGCCGACCGCTGCGGTGACAACGCAGTGATCATCTTCCGTTTTGATGATACCGATGAGGCGATTCAGGCCCTCACCAAAAGCGGCGTTAAAATCCTTGAAGGTGAGCAGATCACAACCCTCTAAGCTCAATAGGGACGGAGAATTGAATGTCTATTGTTAATGTAATAGATGAGTCTGTGAGAGCCGCCGGAAGAATCTGGAACGCTGAGGCTGAATGTCTGCCACGGGAAGATTTGCGCCATCATCAACTTGAACGGTTAAAGCAGACGCTGACCAGGGTCGCCGACAAGGTCCCCTGCTATCAGGCCAAATTCAAAGAGATCGGTTTTCAGCCAGAGGGTTTCAATACGCTTGACGATCTCAGCAAGCTGCCATTTACCAGTAAGGAAGATCTGCGTCTGAACTACCCCTACGGCATGTTCGCTGTCCCCATGCGCGATGTGGTGCGCATCCATTCCTCATCCGGCACCACTGGCAAACCCACAGTGGTCGGTTATACCAAAGATGACATTCGTATTTGGACGGAGCTGGTCGCTCGCTTTATGACCGCTGCCGGGGTGACCGACGAGGATATTGTTCATATTGCCTTTGGCTACGGTTTGTTTACTGGCGCATTTGGGCTGCATTACGGTTCCGAAGCCATCGGCGCCTCGGTGATTCCGATCTCCGGCGGCAATACCGACAAACAGCTGATGATCATGCAGGATTACCGTTCCTCGGCGCTGGTTTGCACTCCTTCCTACGGCCTGACTCTGGCCGATCGGATGGAGAAGCAGGGGATAGAACCAAGCTCCCTGGCACTCCGGGTCGGGTTGTTCGGTGCTGAACCCTGGAGCGAGCAGATGCGCCGCGAACTGGAAACCCGGCTCGGTGTTATCGCCACCGACAACTATGGTCTTTCCGAGATAATGGGGCCGGGTGTGGCAGGTGAGTGTCTTTGTCGCCAGGGGATGCATATTGCCGAAGATCATTTTATTGCTGAGATAATCGATCCAGATACCGGTGAAGTGCTCCCGGAAGGTTCCATCGGCGAACTGGTGCTGACCAGTCTGACCAAGCAGGCCTTCCCGATGATCCGTTATCGCACCCGCGACATCACCCGGCTGCATTACGATGCTTGCGATTGCGGCCGCACCCTGGCTAGGATGGAAAAAACCCGCGGCCGTAACGATGATATGTTGATCATCAAAGGGGTGAATGTCTTCCCAACCCAGATCGAAGAGGTGCTGTTCCAGATCGAAGGTTGTGAGCCGCATTACCTGTTAATTATCGACCGGGTCAACAACAGCGACACCCTTGAGATTCAGGTTGAAGTTAACGAAAAGATCTTCTTTGACGAGATGAAGCAGCAACGCGCCTTCGTCACCGAAGCCGAGAAAAAGCTTGCCTCTGTGCTGGGTGTAAGCGCGAAAGTCAAACTGGTTGAACCGGCCAGGATCAAGCGCCATGAAGGCAAAGCCAACCGGGTGATAGACCGGCGTAAGATGTAGTCTTAGCCAGGGATTTATTCTTGACAACCAGCGGTGAATCCAACATAATCCGCCACGCATTGAGGTTGACGGGATGTGGCGCAGTCTGGTAGCGCACTTGACTGGGGGTCAAGGGGCCGGAGGTTCAAATCCTCTCATCCCGACCATTACAATGCGAAAGCCGATTCCTTTATGAGGAGTCGGCTTTTTTTGCTTTTCCCGCCTGGGTTTCGTCTCACAACCTGACCCCAATAAACAGTGCAGAAGCCTCTTGAAAAAGGCTCTTATGTCAACAAAGTTCAATCCGTTTGACGATGTCCATGAAAAATTCTTTTGACCAGACGTCAAGTGCCTCGGGCTGCTCGACAAATGGCAGGACTTCTTTTTTGGCCTGATCAATATCAACATCCACGATGCACTGTTCAATAAAGCCCACAAAGTCCACCTGAGAAAGTTTTTTTTCCAGAGAATAATGCCCGCTTTGACGCATTCGTTCTTCCAGGTGCGCCAAATGCAATTGAGGATGGTGAGTGCAATACCAGACCAAGTCATACCAATCGCGCCCTTTCACCAGGTTTTTCCAGCGCCGACAGAGCAGGGCGTGCATTTTCCCGGCAAACAGATCTGGTAATGTGTAGGACCTGACGCTGAAGGGGATCGGCTGCAAGAGATATTTACTTTCCGTTTCAAACCCTCCGGGCGGATCGGTGTCGACTTCCACCTTGATACGGATGATCAGACCAGAAGGTATCTGTCGCACAACATCCTCGTGTGCCTGAATAACCAAGAGTTGATTGACCGTGTCGGCCTTGAGAAATGCAGATTGCACAGCCGTTTCAATAACCTTATTTCTCTCTTCGACCCTGACATCAAAACCGAATGCCGCCAGTTCTTTCTCAAGTGCCTGGCTATATGTCTTCAAATCGAAATTCGGGCCGGGTTCGAGGAGGGAAAAATCCAGATCCTCGGAGAAGCGATCCAACCCGTAGAGAATGCGCAGGGCCGTGTCACCGTAAAATGCTGCCCGTTCAAAAAACTTGCTGCGCCAAAGTCCCAGCAAGGCGATCTCCTGCATGATCTCCCGCAGGGCCTGAACCGTATCTTCAGCGCGATGGCAGTCGTACTTTGCTAACATTTTTTCGATGGCGGCATTCATAATGGAAATCCCTGTTTTTTCGCCTTTCGAATCAGCTTCGCGAGAATTTGAATCCTCTGGGAGCGGTATCCTCGGGCCAGACAATCCAACAGGTTTGGATCCATGTTCCGCAAATCGTTCTGGTCGATTCGCAGGGATGAAACTAGGTACTCCAGGCACTCTTTCTGGGTTCGCAGGGACAATCCACGGTCATGCCGCAATTTGTCTGCCAGGGCTTTTTCCGGCCGAGCAATTAGAAAAGCCCGGCCGTCATCCAGTTCGATACGATCAACACCGATCGAGAAACCATTCGCAGGCACATTGAGATAGGTAAACAGTCCGACGGGTGTGCTGAAACTCTTCGCCCTTTTGGGGGCTACGGAAGTGACTGTTTCCACGCGTTCCGGGATCAGCCCATAATAATGCAGGGCATATTCTAGAGAAACACAAGAAGGTCCGTAAATCAGATTGGCAAGAATCGCCCGGGAAAAGGGCTTGTTGCGGTAGTCATCGCCGTAGACATAAAGCCCTTTTTTGACACGGACGATAATTCCTTTGGCCAGCAGATCGGATATCTTGGCCCTTGGACGGGCATAATCGTCCAGTGCCCCAACGAGAGCCTGGTAGTCAAATTCGGCCTGCGGAATAATTTTGCGAAGCTTTGTGAAAAAATCCACAAAGAGAACCTTTCGACACAGTAAGTCAATAAACAATAGCCATACTATGTTGAATTGTACATTTTTTTAAGGAGATAACAATCTCTTCTTTCGCCCAATTTTTCTGGAGCATTTTGCAACGTGGTATTTACAATATTTGAGACTAGTAGGGGCCGGAGATAGAGAATTGCGATTTTTAAAAAACGTCCTAACTAATTTTCTCTCGACCATCGATGAATAAAAACAGCGACCTCAGCCTTGTCGATTTTGCTTTGGGCAACGGCCAAGACCAAATCTGCAAAGTCGTCTTCGGGAGCGATAAAATCGTAACCATTCAGGAACAGAAAGACCAGAGATGCCGCTGCCCCTGTTCGTTTATTCCCATCCAAAAAAGGATGGTTTTTAACTAAATGGAACAGATAGGCCGCCGCCATTTCAAAGATATCGGTATGGAGAAATTCTCCTCCATAAGTGGCTGATGGCATTCCGGCGGCACCCTTGAGCAGATCAATATCACGGATACCCGGATCACCTCCGTAGCGGCTCACCAGGTCCTGATGGATTGCCAGAATTTCCGCTAAGGAAAGAAAGTTTGGCTCCACCAGTTACTCCGCTAATTTCTTCAGTGCCTTCGGATAACGAGCATTGACCTTGCTAAGCGCGGCCTTGAAGGATTCTTGGCGACCGGTATCCCTGACAGGAGAAAGGATGAGGACCTGGCCATCGGTTGTTACATCAAAGGGTGTATCAGCGTTCGCTCCGAGGAGTTCCAAAACAGGCTTTTCAATCACCAACGCCAGACTGTTTCCATGTTTGGTCAGAGTCTTAATCATATAGGTAGCACCTTTCTTTTCGTTACCACACTGTTTATACAATGTTAAAACAGTAGGGTTGATTCGTCAAGATGGGGGAAAGTGAGGTGGTAGAGAGCGCCGAGATATTCGATTCGCAGGGGACGAGCCATGGGGGTTCTCCTCGGCGAGGGGGCCGGGGACAGTTATCGCAAAAACATGGCATTGCAAGACCTGACCCCAGCAATGACCATTGGCGGCAATGAGGTTGATTTCGTTATCCGCGAGCTCGAAATAATATTCCCTGTCTTCCTGGGTCAATCGCGGAATGCCGAAATAATTCTGCCTGGTTATGCACTTCAGTCAAGTGAATGAGTCTATACGGCAGACACCGAAAGCCATTCTTACAGGGATGGGCAGGATGTCCAGGATAAATACCCAAATTAACCACATAATTCTGTATTTCAGATTGGGTGAGTATGGAAAGGCGGTTTTGGTTCGCTTTCATGGATTATCGTAATTATCAGTAGCCTGCTTCTTTTTGATGCCGGAAGGCCAGCACATACACCGAATCGGCATTGAAATCGTGGTGATAAAGCGCCACATAACCAGAGTCTCCGAAGGAAATGATTAACTCGCGAAGTTCTGGAAGATCTTCAAACGGCCTACCGACCTCTGGTTCCGTTTCCAGATGCGCAAATTGGCGCTCTATCGCTTGACCGGCACGCATCGCCGCCTGCGGATTTTTTTCTGCCAGAAACCGCCGACAGCGTTCCAACCCTTGCGCTGCGATTTCCGTAATAATTACTCGTGGCACGGAGGGATCTCTTTTTCTTCATCCGTACCCCAGGTATTCAACCAGTGACGTACTTCCTGGCCTGTCAGGTGCCGCCCGGTTTCCTTATAGGCTGTCCAAGACGCCAAGGCCTCCTGCTTGAAACCCTCTCGTGCTTCTTCGCGCTCAACATATTCGCGGATCGCTTCGCGCATGATCCAGTGCGATGAGCGATGTCGTGCGTCAGCCAGACGCTGAATCCGGCTTTTCAGATCGTCATCAAGTTTTACGGATGTCGCCATGTCGATACCTCATTATTGATAGGTAGTACTTTTTATCACTATACTATAAATTTCCCATTCACCAATAGACTTTCGGGCATTGCCACGGGAAGTGAGGTGATAGAGAGCGCCGGGAAATTCGATTCGGAGGGGGCGAGCCATTGGGATTCTCCTTGGTGAGGGGGCCGGGAAAGTTTATCCCAAAAACATGGCATTACAAGACCTGACCCCGTTACCTGTGCTGCCGGGGAAAATCCAGTCGATAAATAAAATATTCAGCGCATATTGTTTTATTAAAACGCCATACACACAGTGAAACCATTGTAAAAACAGTCTCTTGTCCTGTTCGGCTGACTTTAGACAAGGTTTTCACAAGGCGTGGACGTATGATTCACTTATACGTCTCCGGGCCGTGAAGAACCCAGAGAGGCGGGGAGGGACAAATAATTTACCCTGTAAAACCAGCATCTTGTAAACTTTATGTGATTATTTTCGCTTTCTGGCACGGCTGCTGCTCTATTAACTGACCAGAAAGACACACTAACTGCCAAGGAGATCGTTATGAAACACATCGTACGCAACACCATGATCCTGCTGACCGTTTTCTCGTCATCTGCTTATGCCGCTGGTGATCCTGGGGGGGGCGGGGCAAGTTTTCTCACCTGCCTGTTCCTCGGTTTCCTCGCCCTGATTATCTGGTGCCAGGTGTTGCCAGCGCTAAAGCATTTAGTCGACATGCTGAAAGGCCTCAGTTCTGAAGAGGCAAAAGAAGCTGAAAAGCACCTGAGCTAGACGAACTAGGATTAAGGAGCCGCTGAGGCGGTTCAGAAAGGGTGGAGTCATGCAGGGTCTGCTCATCGCAAATGCCGATCAACAAGCACGCACGCAACTGGCTGAGCTATTTACTGCCGATGATGTCCAGGTGACTACCACAGATTCAGTGGTCAACGCG
>CAMYNC010000006.1 GCA_947259685.1 uncultured Desulfuromonadales bacterium
GACTTCGGTTCTCAAAAAACTGCACTGCTGAATCCAACAAAATAAGAAGGTCATATGAATCCTAACGAAACCGTCCAGATGAGACTCTACGACCTTTACCCCGATATCGAAAGGCTCATGCTGTTTGTCGCCTTCGAGGAGGCGGATGCAGAGGCCGAACCGAACTACCAGCAAATTATCTTTACGGAGAATTCCGCCGCGGCCTTCCGTCTGGAATGCTCTCGGGAAGAATGTGTCGCTGGAGGCTTTGACTATGAGCCGTTTATCGATGAGCTGATCCGCAGCAGTGAGCAACGGGCCCAGGGCAAGATCGCCTGCCAGGGATCTCTCGGCAGCGGCGAAGAAGGTTTGTGCTGCGCGCTGCAGTCGGAGTACCGTATCATTATCCAGCGAAAGGCTTGATTTTGTAGGGATCAGGGGTAGCTGTTTTGTCATCCTCAAAGGAGGGTTGTGTGCTCTATATCGTCCAACTGATCATCTCCGGAACGGTTGCCCCGCCGCGGGTCTTGGCCGACCAAACCTGCGCCCAGGCGGCCTTCATCGCTCTGGTTCGCGAGCATCGCGCAGCCGATTTTGCGGAATACTGTGCCAGCGATGAGGCTGACCCCGAGTCGTTTACCACGGCCAAGGCGTTCGCCGACACCAGGGTCGGAGAGGACATTCGCTTCTGCTACTGGGAACTGGCTCTTGAGGCCGGCGGAGTTACAGCAAAACAGGTGCAGCTTCCTCCGCAAAGCAGGGAACCGATCCTGAAGGCTGCGGCTGAAACGCAGCAACACGTCTTGGGCGTCCAGACCGAACTGCGCAGCTTGACGGATAAGCTGACCGGCATGAGCCAGGAGCTCATCCGGTTGCAGAACCTGCTCGGCGACGATGAGGAAGTGGCGGGTTCAAATGAGGCCTCTGGCGCGCCAGAGTTGTCCAAGTCAGTGCCGGAGGCGCTGGACGAAAAATACCAGACCGCCGAATGGCAAGGTTTCGTCCAGTCACTGATCCAGATGTGTGGTGGAGATCGGGGAGAGTTTCCTCTCCTGTCCCGCCAGGACTGGCGCGAGGCGGTCTACGGTAACGACACCACGCTGCAGTATTGGGAATGGGTCGCAATAACCATCGACCAGTCGATAGAAAGAGCCAGGACCCATGGCTATGCCATCGAGGAGGATGGCGAGCAAAGCGGCCATTTCGCCTTCCTCACCCCGACCGGGGAGCGCAGTTCAACCCTCTATGAAATGGAGGACCTGGCCTGGTGCGCCGCGGGACTGCACGCCACGCAAGAGGACAGCACTCAGGCCTGAGCGGCAGGAGTATTTCCTTTCAGAGCAAAGCAATGATAGCGCCCCCCAATCCTGTCGCTCCAACGACAATCCATGGCGGCATTTTCCACAACGTTAAAAGCCCGAATGCGGCTAAGGCAAGAACGAAATCTCCCGCTGAGAGAATCCCGCTGCTCCAGACTGGATCGTAGAAAGCAGCCAATAATAAGCCGACAACTGCTGCATTAATCCCTACCAGTGCCTGTCTTACTCGAAGTTTCCTCCGCAATCCTTCCCAAAACGGGAGGATGCCAACGACTAGCAAAAAAGAGGGAACAAAGATTGCGAACAAGCAGAGCAGTCCGCCGACCCAGCCGTTGGGCACAGCCTCCATAGCTGCTCCCAAATAGGCGGAAAAGGTAAAGAGTGGCCCTGGCACAGCCTGGGCGGCACCATATCCAGCCAAAAACAGATCCTTACTGATCCAGCCTGAGTCGACGACTTCTGCCTGAAGTAAAGGCAGGACAACATGCCCACCACCGAAGACCAGTGAGCCTGATCGATAGAAGCTGTCAGCAAGAGCGAGCGCCTGTGAGCTTCCCACTGCCAATACCGGTAGAATCATCAACAATCCGAAAAAGAGGCAGAGACTGCTGACTGCAATAAATTTACTGGGCGCGAAAAGATGAGGATCATGAGCAGTCGACTGTTCGTAGCGAAGGAAGAGCAAACCAAGAATCGCCCCACCGATGATCACTGCCATTTGCCCTGGGACACCAGGCCAAGCCAAAGTAAGCATTGCAGCCAGGATAGCAACCGTTCCGCGAGGTTTATCCGGACACAGCGCTTTGGCCATTCCCCATATCGCCTGGGCGACGACCGCAACCGCCACGACTTTGAGTCCATGCAACCAGCCAACTTCGACGACAGATGCCTGTAGCGTTTTGATTCCGTAGGCGAAAAGGATCAGTGCCAACGCGGAAGGGAGAGTAAAACCGGTCCAAGCTGCAAGTCCTCCGCGCAGCCCTGCCTGAGATATGCCAATGCCGATTCCAATCTGGCTACTGGCCGGTCCAGGTAAAAACTGACATAGCGCTACCAGATCCGCATATGTCTCTTCTTTTAAACAATTCCGTCTCGTGACAAATTCGTCACGAAAATATCCCAGGTGGGCGACAGGTCCTCCGAAAGAGGTAAGTCCAAGTTTTAAAAATGTCAGGAATATCTGGCCGACAGAAAGTTTCGGATTATCGTTCATAGAATTGCTCTCTTTTTCGAATGAATCGAACCCAATACCCCAGATACTCGCGACTTTGTCAAAGTTTAGCAGTTGCGATCCTTACCTGGGATTACCAGGACGCTCCTTCGTTCCACTTGCAAAAGCCTCTCACGCAGAGGTCGCAGAGCCCACAGAGAAAAATCCACCATCAAGCCTTATGGTTTCTCAGCGTTCTCTGCGTCTCGCCTCAAGGCGCCTACTTCTGGCGAGTGAGCATCCGCGAACGGGCGTGAGGTGATTATCTGTTCTCTGGTTATTGGTGGAGCGAAGTAGATAACCAGGAAAGTCTATTGTTCGAATGCACTGTACGCCTTTCCATAACGATTGTTTCTTTGCTACACCATGTCATAATGATTACTTCAAAACCAAATAAACTCGAAGGTCCGAATCGGTTGCAATGTAAGGCGCGTCGATTATAACTGAAGAGGTTGCAACCTGCCTGCGTTTTGTAAGTGATCAATAGAATCGGCTGGTGATTCCCACAAATAGAAAGATTGTTGCCCACGAAATGAAAAGTTACTGCGAATTTGACGCTCGCCTGGAAAGTTTGGCTAAGGTTAAAGAATTTCTTGCCGCCCAACTGGCAAACGAGCAACTCGATGCGGACACCCTTTTCGACTTCAATGTTGCGATTGAAGAAGTTTTCACCAATATCATCAAATATGGACTGAAAAGACGGCAAGCCGACAGAATAAGTATACGGCTGAAGGTTGACGCCGAATCGCTTGAGGCTGAGGTCATAGATACCGGCATGGCTTTTAATCCTTTGAGCCTTAATGATCCCGACCTGGAGGTTCCTCCCGAAGACAGAAAGCTGGGTGGACTAGGCATCTACCTGATCAAGAAATTAATGGATGAAGTGCACTATCGCAGGCTTGAAAAAAGAAATATTTTATCAATGAGGAAGAACCTTTCCCTTCACAGAGAAAAAAAGGAGTAAGGCATGTCGCTATCATTCAATCGTTCAGTAAAATCACCAGGGGTTATGATTCTCTCTGTCGGAGGGTCTCTCGATGCCAACACCTCTTCCGAACTGCAAACTGAAGTCACAAGTTTACTGAGCAATTCGCCACGAGGGCTGATATTCGATTTTGAACTGTTGGATTTTATCAGCAGCGCCGGCATTCGGGTGGTCTTGATGGCGCAAAAAGAGTTGAAGTCAAAAGGTGGCACTGTCATGATGGTGAACCTGCAGCCGCAGATCCGTAAGGTGTTCGATATCATCAAGGCACTGCCCGAGGCGGCGGTGTTCAGCAGCATCGAAGAACTGGATACCTATCTGGCACATATGCAGGACAAACATCGCGAGTAAATCATTTTAGATCGCTAGTCGACAACTCCCACCAAGTCCCCTCCCCTCCGATTAACCTGAGCGGGTTGGAAAAGGACAGAGGCCCATGAGCTTTCGGCGGAAACTTCTTATCCTGCTGCTAGTGGCAGCCCTTGTGCCTCTGCTGATCAATGGCCTGTTCCATCGGATCACCTTGCGCAAAATAAGCCAACAGCTGACCTCCGAAACCAGAAATGTGCTGCAGGACAACGCGACGCAACAGCTGCAGGCGTTGGTCAACCACCAAGCCCTGCTTTTGAAGCGAGATCGAGCTTTTCTATCGCAGGCCTTAGAGCTCCAGGCTCGAGAAGCCGAAAGGCTTCTCGCCAGGCAGGAGATAACGGCTGTCGACAAACTGCCGGAGACATATCTTTATATTCAGCAGCAACGGCCGGAACTCTTTCACTGGCATGCCACCTACCTTGAGTCGGGACTAAAATCGGTTTCTCCTGCAGATGCGTTCTCAGTGGACGAGCTGCCCTCCTGGTATCTCAGCAGCAAAAAGAACCATGCTGTAAGTTGGCAGCTCGCCCTTGAAAACGCGCAGTTGCAGTTTATCGTTGCGAAACCGATCAGTTGGCAAAACGGGGATTTTGCCGGGGTCACGGCAATCGCTGTGAAATACCAGCAACTGTTTAAAGACTGGCAACTTCCGCAGCCCTGGCAAGATCAGGGCAGACTGTTTATCGTCAGTATCGATCCCTTAACCACCAGCACACCAGGCAAATTAAAAGCTCTTCTTAAGATCATTTCCCCAGAGAAAGAGCAGGCGTCTGCTTTAAGCCCACAAACAGTTTTTGATGCGGCGGTAACAACAGACACGGTGAACGCGCTCATCGAAACGATGCAACAAAACCGCGCTGGCGTCCTTACGCATCGCTTTGCGAACCAAGAGTCGCTCTGGGTTTATGCCGCTGAGGCGACAGATGAACCCTTCCCCTTGTTGATTATTCCGCGTGAGCTGGTCAGCTTGCCGGCCAAGCAGGCCGCCGATTATGTTGAGGGGCAATTCATCAGCGGTCTAAAGTGGACCGCGCTGCTATCCATCGGAGTTCTGCTCTGGGTGATTATCACAGCGGTTTTCCGCGCCCGGGCGGTCACCGAGCCGTTAACTCAGCTTGCCCAGGCCGCGGAGCAATTATCTCAAGGTGACTTTGCCACCCAAGTAGACATCCGCAGTAAGGATGAGTTTGAGGCCTTGGGAAAGGCTTTTAATCGTATCGGCCCGCAACTTAAAGAGAAACAGCAGATCAAACAGTCACTTGCCATCGCCAAGGATATCCAGCAACGGATATTGCCGACTGAAGCGCCACAACTGGATAATTTTGAACTGGCTGGTAGGCTTGACTACTGTGATGAAACCGGTGGTGATTATTACGATTACTTCAAAACAGGCTCTGGCAGATGGGGCCTGGCGGTTGGTGATGTGGTCGGTCACGGAGTTGGGGCAGCGCTGCTGATGGCGTCTGCTGCTGGCATCCTGCATGCCGCTATCGCCAATGGGGAAGAGAACCTGGAAAACCTGTTTTCCAGCTTGAACACTTTTCTCGAACAGGATGTCGGCGACACTCGTTTCATGACACTTTTTTTCGCCCTGGTTGATCCCGCTGAGCGTTCTTTTCACTGGCTTTCTGCCGGTCACGGGCCGATGTTCCTTTATCGCGCATGCAGCGCATCGGTTGAGGAGTTGACAGCGACAACCATGCCTTTGGGCGTGATGGATGATGTTGAATTCAGACCGGTTCAGCAGACACAGTTGGCCAGTGGTGACATTTTCGCTATCGGAACTGATGGAATCTGGGAAACCAGCAATGCCGCAGGAGAATTGTTCGGTGAAGAGCGGTTTGGACAGCTGTTAATCGAGCTGGCGCAACAGTCGGCCGAAGAGATAATTGCTGCTATCCTGTTTGCAGTGGAAGAATTCCGCGGCGAAGCCCCCAAAGAGGATGATCTGACCTTGATCCTCCTGAAAGCGAAGTGAACTGAGTCTTATGAACACATTAACTCCTGCCCAAATCAGATTGTTACGTGACCTGCTGCTGGCTGCTTTGGTCGTTATCGGCCTAATTATCCTGCTGGTGGTTTACCTCAGCAATACCAGCCGTAAAGAATATTCCGAAGTCATTATCGCGCAGTCGAGTGAAAAGGTTTCATCAGAATTTACCAGCCGACTTGAGCCCTTCAATAAGAGTTTAAACATTCTGCAAAAATGGGGGCAGAGCGAACTGCCGACTTCGGAAAAGGCCCTGTCTCTCAAAACTGAACTGTTGAACAATCGGCTGATTCCGATTCTGGAAAACCTGGGGCACCAGAGTTTCTTCCACCTGGCGACCTCCCTCGGAACAGAATACCTTCTCTACCGCAAAGACCGGCACTGGTTGACCCGCTCAGTGAATATTGCCGAATGGGGAGCTCGGCAAAGATGGCAACGCTGGAAGCTATCAGGTGAGCTCGTCGAAGATTGGTGGACAGAAGAAAGCTATGATCCGCGCAAAGAATTCTGGTATCTCAAAGCATCGTCTGCGGATTCCGCACAACCTGTCTGGAATGAACCCCAGAAGCATCCGATTGAGCAGCAGCCGAGTATCACCGGATCAAGCCATTGGCGGCATGGCGAAACACTTTTTGTCGTTGCCTTCGATATCCCGTTAAGGGAAATCCATCGCACGATATCCCAGCTGAAACCCACCGCCAACGGACTCTCCTTCATCGTGACAAATGACGGACGGGTCCTCTCGCCACTTTCACAGGTGACAACCCCGACTGAGAGCAGCCAGTTTTTCGTCCCCCCTTCCCAGGTAACGAATCAGGTCATCACCGCGGCCGCCTCAACCTGGCAACAGCAGACCGCTCCTCCCGATGAACCCTATTTTTTCAGCGTCGACAACAAGGGCTGGTGGGCAGGGTTCAAACCACTGGGCGACAAAGAACAGCCGCCGTTCTGGATGGGCATTGCCATTCCTGAAAGCGATTTCCTTGGAGATGTCAGTCAGCGACGGACCCTGTTATCCATCGTTCTGGCTCTGCTGGTCATCGCTGGTGGCTTGCTGATTCTGCAGATTGTCCGGCGACATAGCAAACAGCTGCAACAGGCTATTTATGATGCTTCGCAGCTCGCGGAAAAGTTACCGGGTTTGATCGCCGAGGGCGAGAACTATCGCCAGGAATTCAAGTCAACGATGCGGCACAATCTACGCGAGGACAAGCCGGACAAAGGGATTGAAATGGCCTTTTTGAAGACAGTTGTCGCCTTCCTGAACAGCGAAGGCGGAACGCTGTTTGTCGGTGTTGCCGACGATGGCGAAATCCTCGGGCTTGCTGCCGATAATTTCGCCAACGAGGACAAGTGCCGTCTGCATTTCAAAAACCTGCTCAATCAGCATATCGGCCTGGAATATTCGCGCTACATCCATTTGGAACTTATTACCCATGCGGAAAAACAGCTTGCCGTGGTGCAATGCGAAAAATCCCGGACGCCGGTATTTTTAAAAACCAAAAACGATGAGGAATTCTATATCCGCAGTGGCCCTTCCAGCACCAAACTGACTGGAAGTAAGTTGTTGAAATATCTGGAACAACGCAAGCAAGCCAAGGGGTAAAAATTTCCCCTCCCCTGCCCTTCACCAGACTCAGCCCTTTTCCTCCACTGGTGCACCGTTTTTTGCGGCCCCTTTTGACGATGCAACCGGAACCTCCAGTTGCTGAAATTGCAGCGGGTTTGAGTTCTTGATGTGAACATCCAGCTGTGGAAAGGCAATGGTGATGTTCGCCTCATCAAATCGTTTGACGAGCATGTGGCGTAAATCGCTGGCAATAATCCGATAATCGAAAGACTCCTGAACCTCAACCCAAAAATAGACACAAAAGATCAGTGCGCTGTCACCGAAATCTTCGAATAAGATGATCGGTTCAGGGTTTTCGAGAATTTGTCCATGTTCGTCTAAAGCCTTGGCAACGATCTTGGCGACCTCGCGGGTGGGGGATCCATAGGCGACACCAAGCCTCACTTCCAGACGGATCAGTTGGTCGGTAAGGGTCCAGTTGACGACACTCTTCTGCAAAAAATCACTGTTCGGGACTAGAATATCGACCCCATCATAGCGCCTGACCTGCGAACAACGCAGGCCGATATTGACGACCCGCCCCTTGGTTCCCTCAATCTCGACCCGATCGCCTGCCTTGATCGATCTTTCAAAGAGGAGAATGATGCCACTGATAAAATTATTAATCAGCGCCTGGGCTCCAAAGCCGATCCCGATGGCCAGCGCGCCACCCATAAAGGCAAAGGCGGTTAAGGGGATTTTGACTGTAATCAAGGTAACAATCAGCAGGATAAATATAGCGATGCTCTGCAGAAACTTCTCAACCAGCAGTGCAGCACCCGCTTCAAGCTTCAAGAGTTTTGCCACCAGCCCACTGAGGCGATGTTTCAATAAAGTTGTCAGCCAAAGCCCGAGGACGAGAATAATCAGGGCTCTGACAACCTTGCTGATGGTTACCGGACGCTCGGCAGTGACCAGCTGACCATCGACGGAGATGGTATCCTCAACGACAAAGAGTTCGAAGGTCCAGATTGTGTCAACAAATTCCAAACCTTGCTTAAAGAATCCTTGCACCCGCGCACCAGTCGAGAGGTGCTGGATAGAAGAGGAGATCTCCTCTTGAAAGCGTTGCGCGTTTCTGACCAGAACGTCGCTCTCTGCAAGCAGTTGGTTTCTAAACTCTGACTGGTTTTTATACGCTGTTATTCTCTGCTGGACCAGGTTGCGCTCTCTTTCGGTAAGTGTCCCTGCGGCCAACTTTTGTTCTTCATTCGAAATCAGATTCTGTGCCAGCTTGAGATTTGATTCGATATAGACTTGATGCTCATGGATTTTATCAAGGCGCTTGGAAAGCAGTACTGCAGCTTGCTCCAGCTCTGTTTCATCGCGATTGTTTGCCAGCCGGTAGCGCTCTTGCCAATGAAATATCTCGCCATTTATTGCCATCTCGGAGAGTTTCAGCAATTCGACCATTTCCGCACTGGAATCGGCCTGAACCTTACGCGTTTCGACGACCTGCTGAAGATAAGCAATCTCCTTAGTGTGCTGCTCCTGGTCTTTTTGTTGAACCGTGGCTTCACGGGCTTGCTGCAAGGCAAGTCTGGCCTGATGCAGCTGCTCCTGGTTTCGACTGTTGCTTCTGGTCGCAATCTTCCGATCTTTCTCGAGGGATTTCACCTGTTCCGTAAGGGCCGCGAGTTTTTTATCGAATTCCTCTTTACTGAAGGAGGCATTGGTCACTGCAACCTGCAGCTGCCGCTCAAGAAATGCTTTTTGCTTATTGTATAAAGAGAGAGATTCTTCAATAGCCCTCAGTTGAGCCTTGCTGGCAAGGACCCTTGCCTCCGCCACCTCGTTTTTCAGCTCGGCCAGTTCATGCAGCCAATGCGCTCGGATCTGCCCCTCCCCTGCCGAAGGTTTTTCGAGGGATTCATTGACCTGTCGCAAACTTTTTTCCGAGGCAATCAGGACTTGACGAGCCTCACTTTTTTCCTCCTCGGTCAAAGTTTTCCTGATCTTTTCCTTTGCAATGGCCAGAGCTTGGGCATGAATGCCATCGCGCAGCTCATCCACCAGGCTGATCGGATACGGTGGGGCTTGATCAAAACCTTGCCAAGCTTCACTTTTTGCCGCCAGATCCTCAAGGGTCAGGTGGGTTTCATTGAGGCTGCGCAGATTTTCGATATGCTTGCCATAGAAAAATGTGCGGGCATTAAGGAGATACAGCTTTTCTTTAACCTCTTCAGAAGTTGCGCCTAATTGTTCGGGAGGAGTGGTTTCCAGTACGGGTTGGGCGTTGCTTAGACTCTGGCGAGCCTTAGCCTGAAGTTGCTGCAGGCGCTCTAAACGCTGGTCTGGGTTTTCGGCTGTTTCTTGCCCCGATTTGGCAGTTGGAGCGGCAAGGTTTTTTACCGGTAGCTGTCCACAAACGATGGTCGGAAAACCGCTTAGCAGGATGACCAGCAACAACCAACCTAAAAGTCCCGTTCGGTTTTGACAGGAACAGATGTCAATCGCCATCCTTCTCTCCGTTTTCTTTAGAACCCAGTCCGTGATTTTCTTGGCCTTACAAAAAATGGCTCGTTTCCAAATCAGAAACGTTACCGTAGCCATCCGAATTTTCCGGATGGCTACTAATGAGATGCCGGGTATCTTAGCGTATTGTTGCCTGTAAGTGCACGGAAACCTTTCCGAAGGGATAGATGACATAACTCAGCTGTGTGGACCGCCGGTCACTGTTCATCAGTGCTGCAACAGTGAAACAAGCTATCAGTTCAAGGTTGTCTGTCAATCAAGCAAAAAAACCAACAAGCAGTTTTGCGCAAAAATCCATAAATATCTAATATTACAAGTTGCAATGCGACATACTTCATCTATTATTTGGGGGGTGGGTATATATTTAAAACTATTGATTTGAAAGGGGTATGAGATGCTGAAATCGAAATCGATTCTGTTCCTTGCCATGGCGACTATGCTGCTGGGAATTGTCTTCTCAACCAGCGTATTCGCTGCCCAAGAACGACCAGATCTCTCAAAAAAAATCGGCGATCGTTCGCCGATTTTTTCGGTAGCCACCTCTCAGGACTACCTGGCCAGTTACGATCGTGACTACTATGGTAAACATCACCTGATCCTGACGTTTTTCCCGGCGGCGTTCACCCCAGTCTGAACGGGTGAAATGGAGGCTCATCAGAGAAATTTGTATCTCTATGAGCGCTACAACACCCGCGTTGCGGGTGTCAGTCGTGACACCATCCCCACCTTGAAGTATTGGACCGAAGACCTGGGATTGACCTTTCCTATTTTTTCCAACCCGGTCGGCCATCTGGGTATCTGGTTCGGATCTCTGGAAGAAGGGTATCCCATGTTCCGCCGGCGGACCATCATCATCGACAAGTATGGCGTGATCCGCTATGGCCAAAATGGCACTCCCGACTTTCGGGAAATTCTTCTCACAATAAAACAGTTGCATGAGGAGGAGGATAAATAATGCTATCAACACTTCTGAGATTTAGCCTCCTGCTTTGCACGCTGCTGTCCTTGACCGCTTGTCTGGCAGCCCAACCGCCCAAAGACCCGTGGGAGGGCATGCGCCAGGCCGATGGGACAGTCACCTGGATGGAAGAGATCAATTTCACTCCCCCACCCAAACCCTGGCACATCCTTGATATAAGTGAAGACGATTTTTCTTTAGCATTTTTCAAATCCTGTACAGGTGACGATCCAGGAACCTTTCCCTGTGAGGCGACCATCGCCTATGCTGGAGAACCCTTCGGTTATTCACAGGACCTCAGGCAGCGGCAAAAAGAATTTTTCAAACGTTTTTTATGGGCCTCCCGCCTGAAATTCTCCGAACCGGAATTGGTTGAAACCAAGTTCGCCGGCCTCCCGGCCTTACTGGTTAATATCCAAGGCACAGAACCCGCCCGCGGGCATCGAGTGAGAAGCAGATTGATTTTTGTCAAACGGGGTGAACGGGTAGAAGCGTTTTTTATGAACCAATGGCGCTCCAAGGATAATGACTTTAATCCGAGCGAATTCGAGGTATTCGATGCCTTTGCCAGTACCTTCAAGTATGTCAAGCCATCGTTTTATGAAACCCTCTAACCTAAACAACACCCGCATAGCAAAATTGTTGGCTGCTTTTTCTCGGTGTTAAAGAGTCTTAGGCTCTCACCCTTAACTTTTAACTTTAAAGTAAACGCGTTGTACGGTGGCGACCACGATTGCGGTCGTCCAGCCGAACATGATGATCCCGTTGGCCGCCTCGAAGGAGGCGAGCAGGCGCCAGCGCTCATCGAGAACGATCTCTCCGTATCCCAGGGTGGTAAAGGTGACGGTCGAAAAATAGAGTGCCTGTTCCAAGTCTTTTAACGCGCCCAGAGCCAGATAGGCCGCTGCCCAGGCCAGGGTCTCCAGCAGCGCGACAACAAACAAGATCAGAATGGTAGTAGCAACCCAGTAGATGCGCGTCCTGCGTAACAACGCCCTCAGGCCTGTTCTATGCTGCTTGAAATCATGCAGCACCAGCACCATTCCTCCGGCGTGGATGCCGGTTGTCACCACCATCATCAAGGCCGCTATAGCAACATTAACCAACATAGAACAGCACCTCTCTTTGTTCTTTCAGGTTCCCAGGGCACCTGACGGAATGAACGACCCCGCTGCTTGCTGCGGGGTCGTTCGTTTGAATCCGGCACAGCTTAAATCATCCATTTGCTCCCTTGGTGAGCTACTTCAGCACATCATCCCAGGCCTCGGTTCTTTCCCGCATCTCGTCCTTCATTGTCGCAGGCAATAGTTCTACCGGGTCTCGGTCGTTGCGGATCTCCCAACCACCACCGAGCGCCAGGTAAACCTGAACCAGGTTGGTCGCAACACTCCCCTGGGTCGAGGTCAGTAAGTCCTGTTGCTGAACATTGGCATTCAAGGTGTTGATCAGGGTATTGAAATCGATCGCCCCCTCCTGGTACTGGATGGTCGCAACATCCACTGCCCGCTGAGACGCGGCAGCAGCCGAAGAGTAAGACTTAAACTGTTCATGGGACTTGAGGTAAGCAACGATGGCGTTTTCGACATCGCCCTGAGCCTGCAGCAAGGTGTTCCGGTAATCGACCAGTAACTGCTGGAAGAGCGCGTCCTGCAGCCTGACGTTGCTCTGCAGTCGCCCGTAATTGAAGATGTTCCACTGGAACATGCCGAACAGGTTCCAGGTCTCGCTGGTACTCTCGAACAGGTCGCCGGTCTCCATGGCGCTGGTGCCGATGCCGCCACCGATCGACAGATGCGGGTAGAGTTCGGTTACCGCAAAGCCGATTTGGGCACTCTGGGCGGCAAGTTGGCGCTCGGCAGCGCGGATATCAGGCCGTCGCCTGATCAGATCCTGCGGCATGCCCAGGGCGACATTGGCCGGCACAGACGGAATCCCAGACTTCTCACTGAGCAAGCTATTGAAGCTGTGGGGCGGTGTTCCCAGCAGGAAGGCCAATGAATTCTTGAATTGTTGCAGAGAAATCTCCAGCGAGGAGACCGAAGCCTTGGTGTTGTACAGCAATGACTCGGCCTGATCCACGTCCAGCTCGCTGACCTCGCCGGCGTCGAACTTTGCCTTGGCAACCCGCAGGCTCTCCGCCTGGGCCTTAATGTTGGTCAGTGTCACCTTGAGCCGAGCTTGGAAGGTCCGGATCAGGATGTAGTTCTGGGCCACCTGAGACACCAGTGACACAAGGGCACCATCATAACTGGCCACGCTGGCATCAAGTTCGGCTGAAGCCGATTCCACCTGGCGTCTGAAGCGCCCCCAGAAATCAGCCTCCCAGCTGAGATTGAAACCAAGACTGTACTCATTGAAGATGACGTCGCTCGACTTCTCCCTTGTGGCGGCTCCAGAGACCTGCTGTTGTTGTGGAAACTGGTTGCCGATAGCAATAGCCAGCTGTTGTTGTGACTGCAGCACACGAAGGCCCGCGGATCTTAGCGTCAGGTTCTGTTGGAGAGCTGTCTCGACCAGTTGATCAAGCTCAGGATCCTGAAAGGCTGTTTTCCACCATTTCGGCTCGACAGCTGGCTCGCTGGTCAAAAGCGGGTCGTTAATTTCGAGCCAATCGGCTTCGACCACAGCCTTCGGAGGTTGGTAATCAGGGCCAAGATTGATGCAACCGCCGGCCAGCAGCAATAACAGGCCGATGGCGCCTTTCGCTATAAAACAGAGCAGGCCTCTCATTCCTGTGCCTCGGAGTCCGCAGTGCCGGTTCTGATCAGGACCGAGGCGGTCGTCCCGACGCGCAGCGCAACCCCTTCCGGCACCTCATCCAGATGAATCCTCACCGGCACCCGCTGAGCCAGGCGGATCCACTCGAAGGTCGGACTGACATTGGGTAGCAGCTCAAAACCGGTGCTGCCGTCCTGTTGGGCAATCCCCCAGCCGAGGCTGTCGACAGCCCCTTCGATCGGTTTATCCGGGTAGGCCATCAGGGTGATCAGTGCCGGGTTTCCGTGACGAATATTCTCGATATAATTCTCCCGGAAAAAACCAACAATCCAGTAACTGTTGATATCGACCAGCGCCAGCACCGGCTGGTTGGCAACGCTCTGGCTTCCCAACCTCAGGTTCAGGTTGGTCACATAGCCATCCACAGGGGCCCGGACCTGGGTGAATTCCAGGTTCAACTCTGCTTGCCGAACCGCTGCCCTCGCCTCGCGGATACTGGCATTGGCATCCCCTGCCGCCCCGAGATTGGCCTGGGTCTCCGCCAGGGTCGCTTCCGCCTGATTTAAAGTGGCGCGGGCTTGAGCCAGGCCGGCTACAGCACCTTTGCGCTTTTCCACCGAGACTTCGTAATTGGCCTTGGCTCGCTCTACCGACTTTTGGGAGGTCGCCTTCTTTGGCAACATCTCCTGCTGGCGCCCAAACTCCGCCTTGTTCTTTTCGATCGTGGAATCGAGCTGATTGATCCCGCTTTGTGCCTGTCGCACAGCGGCCCGGGCGGCCTCGACTTGTGCCCTAGCGGCCTCGACCTGCTGTTCCTGACCGAGATAACTGTCGCCGGTCATATCGTACTGCGCCCGCGCTTGCTCCAGGCTGGCGACGTAGGTGCGTGGATCGATCTCGAAGAGCAGATCACCGGCCTTGACCAGCTGGTTATCCTTCACCGCGAGCTTGACGATCGGGCCGGAAACGCGCGGCGTGATCTGAATGACCTCGGCCCGGACCTGTCCATCCCGGGTCCAGGGGTTGGTGACGTAATCCCAATATTTGAAAAGGACCAGCACCACCGCAACCAGAACTACAACTGCTGTCAGCAGATATTTCAAAAAGATCTTCACTCATTACCCCTTGATAACGAACGTCCCGATCAGGACGGTGTAGATAACCATAAGCGCCAGGAAGACCAGCGGCGGATAATAAAAGTATTTCGACAACCGATAGCGATTGAGTAAACGCGCCGTCACCAGGGCGACAACAACCCCCAAAAAACTCGCAATCAGTAACGGTGGTAAGAAGACCCCACCGATGGCAAATTCGTGTGGCATCCTTAAAACCTTTCCTCGCGCCAACCTGCCCAGTCGACGTTATCGGAACTGCCGGCATAATCAACCAGAGCCTCTGACACGCCCTGGCAAGCACCGAGCAGGAGGTAGAAGTTCACTGCATCCTGCCCATTGAGTTGCTTTTCGTCTGCCTTGTCCAGACTCTCCTTTATCCGTAGTTCCAAGTGCCGTGTGAACCCTTCCAGCCTGGCACGCAGCGCTTGCCCTTCTCCAACAGCCGGATCTTCAGACAGGCCTTGAAAAACCTCCTGGATTCCCTGCCGCCAGATTTTGAACTCCTCACGCAACTCCTGCATAAGAAACTCCGCTTGCGGACCACCCCGCCCCTCAAGCAATTGTTGCAGCCGATTGTTCAATGCCTGCATACGGGCCACCAGATCCTGTAACTGTTCGGGCGTGGTACCCAATAATCGTCCGGTATCGATATGCGGCAGCCAGGTGCCAAGCTTCGCTGGTAGAGTCGCAACTTCACGGGCATGAAAGGCTTTGCGGCAACGCTCCAGTCGCGTTGCCCTGTCTGGTGACCTCCAACCGGTAGTTGAGATAAGATACTCGCCGCTGCGAAAGAAGCGACCGAGCAGCCGCAGAGAGACTCGTTCCGGGCGCAGATCAAAGGGGAAATATGACGTGACTACCAGGATCAGGAAAAGCAAGGGGAACATCAGCGCAGTCGTGGCGACACTGAGGAAGCTGTAGGTCTGTTGGTTGGAAATCGAGGCGACGGTAACGAACATGGCCAGACCCAGTGCTCTGCCCAGACCTTGCTGGGGGGCGGCAAACAGGTAACAGATGGCGAAGGTTACAGCAAAAATCAGCAGTCCTAGGCCAAAGAAGGACGAGAGCTGAGGCATCACGAAGATGTAGAGGGCACCGGCGAACGAAACGCTGGCGGCCGCCGGCTTGAAAAGCTTTGAGACGGGGATCTGCGGCATATTGACAAGGGCGAGTCCCAGTGCTCCGCACATCGTCACGAAGCCGGCTCCACCCGGAATATCTGCAACATAGATCAGGGCGAGAAAAGCGACCCACAAGACCACCATGAAACGGCAGGTGTTCACCAGGCGGTCCGGGTCCGGCCAAAAAACAGCCTTTGGTTTGCGGAGCTGTGCGACCGGAGGCACTGATTTGCCAAACCCTTTGATCGCACCGACCGAATCGAACAGGGAACGAGTCAATTTCTCCAGCTGCTGCATCTGAGCGCGTAGAACTGCAAAGGCGGCCCGGTCAAAATGGCCCAAACCCCTGATCGCAGCCATGTCGTAAGACAATTCCACGGTTTGTGGCAACCCCTCAGGAGAATGATCCGCCATCTTCTGGTCGACCAGCGTCAGACGTCTATCGATTTCGGCGTCGAATGCCTCAAGCCCTGGCAGCAACCGCTGCAGATCCAGACCCTTTGCTTCGGCGATGCTCACCCTCCAGCGTTCCATCGCCTCCATCAGTTCCGCCGCCTGGGATTGATAATTTCGCCACGCGTCTCTTGACTCCCAAACCTCATAGCTGTCGGTCTGTGCCGCATTCAAAAGTTGATCGAAACCGGTTTTAGCCTGAACCGTCTGGGTCTTCAATCGAGAAGCGTCCTGTGGATTTCCCTGCCCGCAGGCCAAATCAAAATATGCCTGATAAAGCTGATGCTGGAGTGAGGCCAGGTTAACGACTACGGCATCAAAGCCGGTGCGACTGCTGCTGGGCCAGAGAAAGAGTGCGATCAGGCTGTAGACCAGGATCCCCAAGCCGGTCTCCTCGGCACGCAACATCGCGGTCTGGAAAGCATTGACTGCATCCGGGCCAGCGTCCATGCAGATGATCACGGTAATAAAACCGCTGGCCTGCCAGAAATACTGATGTTTCTTGCCACTCATCATATAGCAGCAAACGCCGGTCACGAGGGAGAGGGCAAACATAAAAGCCCAGCGATCCTGGGCAAACAGAGCGATGAGAGTCAACGAGGCGACCATCGCCAGCAGCGTACCGCACATGCGCAAGGCAGCCTTGTTCAGAGATTGACCGACCGAGGCCAGGCTGATGAACGCCACCGCAAAACCTGCCCAATAAGGGTTCTCCCAATTCAAGGACAGAGCAATTCCGTAGGCGATGGTCATCGCCAAAGCGGTCTTGATCGATTCTTTTGCCTTGGTGGAAAGGTTCATCCTGCACTTTCCCTTGCCTTTATCCTCGCCCCAAGTGCAGCAACCAGGGGGTTGGCGCTCAGGCCATGCCCAACGACACTCAAGATAATGGTACAGACCACGGTCATCGAAATCGTATGGCCACCGGGCAGTTGCTCGTTAAGAACAATCACGGCAAAGACGATACTGGCCAGGCCCCTCGGGCCGAACCAACCAATGAACAGCTTTTCATCAGCACGCAGATTCATGCCGGCGAGCACCAGGAAGACCGGTAGCATTCGGACTACGGTGAGACTGAGCAGCGCATAGACGACGACCTGCCAGCTGAACGAATCGATCGACTGCCCGACAACAGCAGTGCCGAAGACCACCCAGGTGATCAAGCCCAGCGTGTCACCTGTCCCTTCAGCAGCAAGCAGAAATTTGTGTTTGTGCCGATCTGCAAGCTTGCCATAAAACATGCCTCCGACAAAACAGGCGATAAAACCACTGCCACCGAGCCACTGCGCCACAGCAAAACAGGTGACCGCCAGCGCCGGGACTGAGAGTTGCTGCCAAGTCTCTGTAACCCAGCCTCGATCGGCACAGTGTGGAAACAGACGTACGGCCAGGAAGGTCAGGCCAGCGCCAATGGCGGCACCAATGCCTATCGCTTCGAGCACCAGCTTCAGTGCGAGAGTCGAGGTTCCCCCTTCTCCGCCAATACTGGTGGCTAAGGCCAGGAAAATGAAGAGAATCGGCACGCAGATGCCGTCATTCAGGCCGCTTTCTACGTTCAAACTCTCGCGGATGTTGCTCGGCACGGCTTCATTGGTAACCACAGCCTTGCCTAACGCTGCATCGGTGGGAGCCAGCATGGTCGCAATAAGTGCTATTTCCAGCAGGGACAGTCCGTCGAACAGGAGGTAGCCTGTTACGAACCCTAACAGGATGGTGAGCGGCAGACCGATCAGCAAAAGTTTTTGGGGTATTTTGAAAGAGTGTTTAAGTTCACGGAGATTCGCGTTGGAGGCATCCGTGAACAGGACCATGGCGAGGGTCAGCTCGGCAAGGGTACTCAGGAGCTCTGCGTCGACTTCCAGGGTCAGGAAACCAAGGCCCAAAGGGCCCAGGATCAGGCCGAAAGCGGTAAAAATAACCGCGCCGTTAAAAGGAGTCTTTTCCAGCCCCCCGCTGACAAGGCTGTAGAGAAAAACAAACGCCGCCAAAATTGCCAGATTTTCATACATAGCTAACCCTCCAACTTACATTGCAGCCCCTGAACGTTGCTTGGCTAAAGCAGAACTGGGCATCACCCGATCTTGTCCAAGGCCAGATGCTATTTTTCTACCTCTCCCCCCTGTGGTCAATTCAACAACTTCTGGCCAAAATCATTTTTCCAGAACCGGTCAAGCAATGCTTACTTGAACAGATTTCCACCATAGCCCTTCATGTACTCCTCCATCTTTTCCCCAAAATGCTCCATAAACTTATCCATCTTCTGACCTTCGGCATCCATGAATTTATCTGCAATGCTGGAGGCCTCCGAATAGGCTTCTTCAAACGTGTGGTCATCCAGGCCACTGATCTCTTTTGCGTCCTCTTTAGAAATATGCCCCGCATGAGCAAAAACCGAAGCAAAAATTCCCGACAATTTACGAACCTTTTCCTTTGCCATAGTAATTTCTCCTTTTGCTGAAGAACAGTTCCGGCCAAGAGAACCATTTTTCGTCAACTGCAGCGCTGAAATTCCAAATTCAACACGACTCTAAGCACTGTCAAACAACAGAATGAAATGATGACGGCGTGCACCTATAAACTTTACCATCTATTTAGATTCTTTCAGGTTTTCCACCAAAAGTATCAACAACCGCCAGACGCTATATATTCACTGTCGCCTGCCAGGCATGAAATCCCAGTACGGGCCAAACAGCCCCGTCGTGCCGCCAGAGCGCTGCTTTTCATCTTCTGACTCATCAGAACTTCACCCGAGCACCAATGGTGCCAACGTTGATGTCGCTGACATTTGGATCGGACGCGCGATCAAGGGAAAAATAACGGTACTGACCGTAAACTTGAGTTCCAAAATCCGCAAAATTCTGCACAACAGCCAGACCAAAGGAATCACCTTTATCGTTTTCAGCCGAGACATTCTCGGAGTGGCCATAGTCGAACCCGAATGCGGTTCTGCCGAGAGGAGTCAAATCGGTCTGCCAGCCGATCTTGCCATACAGGTTATAGGGGTTGTCCTGGGAGTCGGTGTTCTTCGTTCCGGCGGAGAAGGTGAAGCTGAGACCCGTCGCCTGGTGCAACACAGAAAATGAGCCATCGTATTGATAATTGGCATCATCCTCATGGAGATAGGCGATCGCTGCGGCAGCTCCAGCCTTGAAACCGGAACCTTCACCATTCCACCAGAGGGAGGTGTCCCAGCGCCGATCGCTGACGACCGAACCAGCCAGGCTGAAACCATAAAAAATGGGTGTATCGTAACGCAAGCGGCTTTTCCGGCTCAACCCATCGAAGTCCTTGAACGCATCTGATACGCTCAACCCCGTGAGCATATCGTCGCCGGACCGCCGGAATTCGATCCCTCCGACGATGTCAGCAATGGACGCATACTGAATCACATCGGTGCCGGACAGGTCGACCTCGGCGCTGTTGTTGGATGCCGTATCCCCCTTGCCAAGGTAAATTTTTCCGAAACGCTTGCTCGTCAGGGTAAGATCCGCATAGCGCTGATCAAAAAAATCGCCGCTTTCCTGATTGTCCTGGCTAACCTCTGAGGATTCGTTCGGAGCCAAGGCAACCTCCAGGCGTGAGCCGAGGGTCAGGTCTTTATTCAATTTGGCCGTTCCCACCAAGCGGACCCGGCTGTTGCTGGCGTCGTTATCGACGAAATAGGCATCGGTCTTGTCCCCATCATCGATAACATTCATCGCCCGGTTGATCTGCCCTGAGATGGCAAGTTTTATCCTTTCCTGTCCTGAGGTGACGGTTTTTTCAACTGGTGACTGCACCGTTGTTTTGACCGCTTCAGCAACCGATTTGGCCTCTTTGGCATCGCTTTGCGCTGCCATGGTTGTTTGCTTGAGGTGGTTGACCTCTTGTTGTAACTGTTCCAGCTGCTTCTGTTGAGCGTTAACCAGGTTTTCCAGCCGCTCAAGCTTTTTCGAGTCGACCATGACCTGCTCGGCCATTGCATGTCCAGGAAAGCACCCCTGGGTTGCCAGAAAAAGTCCGAACAGTAGAATACATGTCGTTCGTTGGTATCTCATTCCCTCCTCCTGAATGACTAAATCAAAGGGCCCTATCCGGAATAGGATCATAAAATATGTGTTATGTCCTTAAGTTTCCGGATTGTCACATTGCGCACTCCCCAGAACCTCGGAGCCCTTTGCCATCTCAGTTTCCGGCAACATCAGCAGTGATCCCGCCAGGAAGCAGACACCGCCGATGAAGGTGAACAGGACCGAAATGGTTGCCGCATCGAATTTGGGGGCGCTGGGCGGTACGAAGGCAAACACCGCGGAGATCATGAAGGCTATGCAGCCAAGAAAATTAACGAAGGTCACCCACCACGACAAACTGTCCGGTTTCCACGCCCAATGCGCATGACAGGTTTCGATAAAAGCCAAATATCCAGAGGCCAGAAACAGGATTGATCCGGCAAAATTCGGAACCCAGATTTCCAGATCCTGCTGCAACCAGGTCAGCCCGGGAAGCATCGCGTCGAAGGTGTTGAGGTTGAACAGCAGGGTTCCCGCAAACTGAAGAGCGCAGCTCAGCCAGCCAATCTGGTGCGGCTGCCAGCCAAAGATTATCCTGCGGCCTGGAGTCGGTTTGACCTGTGCCGAGAACTCCCCCGCGTTGGCCGCCTGAAACAGTTGGAGATATGCCGCAGTCGTAAAGGGTATCGAACCGGCAAAAAAGATCATATTGACGGCATTGGTATCGAGCGCCCAAGCGCTGGCAAGCGCTGGAGCCAGAACAAGAGCGCTCCCCAGCATGAAGAGCAATGCCCCAAGCGCAAACACGCTGCCGATCCACCAGTTCAGCTCTCCTGGCATCCACAGGCAATGCAGTAAACGGTCAATCTTCGCAGCTGCGTGCAATCCTTTGCGATGATGGCGGGAACGCAGAACGATCCGCTTGCCGTCTGAACGCACCAAAACATGTCGAGAGATAAAAGGCCAAGGCCCAGTCGACTCAACATGCTTTGGTCGATTGTTCGTTTCGTCAGGCGGATTCACAACCTGGCCCTCCATCTGCATTGTTTTTGAGCTGCCGTCAATGATGGAACCCTGAGGCTTCTTCGCCGGTCAAGGACTTCTGCAGCGGATGCTTCTCGAGGTAAACAAGTGCAGTTTTCATATCCCCAAGCAGCAGAGTCGCAAGGTCACGACTCACTCCGTGGCGCACCAGGATCCGCTGTATCGCCTGATTCTCACAATCTGCAGGCAACGAATAGGCCGGCACCTGCCAACCACGGGCGCACAGTCGATCGGCAAAATCAAACAGGCTGAAGCCGGGGTCAACAACATCTTTCATCTTCCAGCATAACGCAGGAATACCACCATCCTCATCACCGTTATAGATGATCTCGAACGGCCCCAGCTTTTCAATTTCTGCAGCAAGAAATTGTGCCGTCTGGTAACAGGCGCCGTGGATCTTGGTATACCCTTCCCGGCCAAGACGCAGGAAATTATAGTACTGGCAGACCACCTGTCCTCCCGGACGGGAGAAGTTCAGCGCGATGTCGCGCATGTTGCCGCCGAGATAGTTCACCCAGAAGACCAGGTCCTCAGGCAGATCCTGTGGCTCACGCCAGAGCGCCCAGCCAACCCCCAGCGGGGAAAGACCGAACTTGTGGCCAGACGCGTTGATCGACTTGACTCGCGGCAAACGAAAATCCCATTCCAGATCCGGTGCACAGAACGGCGCCAGGAAGCCACCACTGGCGCCATCAACATGAATCGGGATATCGATGCCGGTTTCTTTTTGAAATTTATCCAAGGCCTCAGAGACCGCCTTGACCGGTTCGAATTGACCGGTAAAGGTGACGCCCAGGGTCGGCACCACGCCGATAGTGTTCTCATCGCAACGCTTCAAAACCTCTTCCGGCGTCATCAGCAGACGACCATCCTCCATCGGGATCTCGCGATGCTCGATGTCCCAGTAGCGGGTGAACTTGTGCCAGCAGATCTGCACCGGCCCGGTGATCAGGTTCGGTTTATCAATCGATTTACCTGCGGCTTTGCGCTTTGCCTCCCAACGACGCTTCATCCCCATGCCACCAAGCATGGCCGCTTCACTGGAGCCGGTGGTCGAGGTTCCTACGGCATTCTCACCGGTCGCAGGGGAGTGCCAGAGATCGGCCAGCATGCGCACACAACGCGCTTCGATCTCGGCAGTCTGTGGATACTCGTCTTTATCGACCATGTTTTTGTCGATGCACTCGTTCATCAGCCTGTGCACCTCCGGCTCCGCCCAGGTCTGACAAAAGGTCGCCAGGTTCTGCCGTGAATTACCGTCGAGCATCAGTTCATCGTGGATAGCCGCATAAATGAGCCGCGGGTTTTGTTCAGATAAGGGAAATTCGCTTTTGGGCATTCCAGAGCTAGAAACTTGACGCCCGTAGAGGTCATCGTAGATGTTTGTTCCCAGCAAATCCTTGTCTTTTGCAGTCATAATTTCCTCCCAAAGTTGTTATCGAGAAAGAATTTCTCTTTTGAATGACAAAAACCTTTTAAACTTAAAATTTATAACACCAGAAAAGCAGCAACAGTGCACTGTGTGTTGTTTCCAGGCATTGACCATGAGATAAAAGACCACCCGTCCCGACATGGTTGCCGCAACCGGAATAGTTGGCGCCTATGGCGCCATCCTTTTCCAGAAAACAAAGTCTAACCCTGGGTATGTAAAGATGAATCACCCTTTAAGGGGGATTTCCGGGGGATTTCGTTGCACCTGGCATCATGAAAGGCGACCGGGCGTTCCCTCTTCTCCGGCTGGTAAAAAGCGCATAAAAGCCTAAATCATCCGTAATTCCTTAATATTGCCATAAGAGAGGTGACAATCAAGCGGCAGGAAAGAGAAAGGCCACCCGGCAATCGACCCAGGTGGCCATAAAGTTATCAGAAAGAAAACGTCTCAGAGACAGCATGCAAAAAGAACGCTGGGTTTTACCTCAGAACTTATACTCGACCCCGACAATTGGACCAGTGACATAGAGATGTTTCATCGCCTTACCAAAGGGATTCTCCTTCATCAAAATCCCATCTCAAATGACGATAACCCGCGATCAGGTCCAACTTGCTGAATCTATAGCCAACCGCGCCAAAAACCTGCCAGGTAATATCCGAATCACCGGTCCCCACATCTGCATAAAAAGGCGGATACCAGAGATCGTCTAGAAAGACCGACCCCCGCACCCCGACGATCCCGTCCCAGACATGTCCGTAAGCTTTTTCCTTGGAAGATGATGTACTGAAATTTGTCTCTGTTTCCGTTTTCAGCTTCAACTTTCAGGAAAAGCCCAACCGAAACGTTCGATTGGGCTCTCTGATGTGCTGGAAATGGTGACTTATGAAAGATCCGAGTCAATGCATTGTGACGTCCGGGCCATCACTGCGACCCCAGCAGTCGTCAAATGCTTCACAGCCTATTGTTTCAGCGATGACTACTTCAGGTGGAGGCAGGCCGCCAAATCCGCAAAGCGCCGAGCCCTGCTTACTCTTCTGTTTCAGGTAGCGGAAGTCCGCTCTCGTGCAGGAGTTTTTCGCAGGCGTGGTGACCTCCGAGACCGAGGTCCCCGAAGGGAACGAGCGCCGCGAGTGGATTGATGAGGGCGAGGCCAGCTGCTTCGGCCACTTTTCCCAGTAGCGTCTTCAAAGCCCCCGTCTCGACGGACGGTTTCGCGAAGGTGCCCGTGATCATGATAGGTACCTGAAGGGAGAAGAGCGAGGAGTGTTTGGGCTTGGGGTCAAAAACGAGGTGAAGTTTCTCGTCCCGAAAATCGATGAATCCCCGCCCTACAATTTTCACCTTGTCCGTTTCCATTGCGAGGGCGGGACTTGCCACATGCCCACTCGCCGCTTTGAAGTGGGCGACGGCACAGGGTACAGGGGTCGACATGCGCCGCGGATTGAGGAACAATCGGGTCAACAGCTTCTCTTCAAACAACTTGGTCACCAGCCCCTGGGCCAGCAGGTTGATCATCCTGCCCTTGAGCTGACCATCCCTAACCGCCAAAGTGGCCTCGCCATTCAGCGAGGCGGCAAATTGCCGTAGGGAGTCTCCACGCGCGGAAAGATCCATCTTGGCGTCGAGACGGCCCTCTTGAATACCCTCCACGCCGCGCTTCTGGGAGAAGGTTCCGACGTCCCAGTCGGCCGCGTCGAGAGTGAATGCCACGACGGCCTCTTCATCCCGCGCATCGACCACCACCTTCGTCGTCTGGCTGCCACCGGCCATCCCCTTGCCGGTCAGGTTGGCCTCCAGTCGCCCGTCCTCGAGCTGAGCCCGGGCGGCCAGTTCGTCCAGATCTTCGCCAAAAGCGTCCACATGATCAACCTGAACCTCGCAGTCGAGATCGAGCCTCCTCAAGGAGTCGAGGGGCAATAGCTCGTTTCCGAAAATCCAGCGCCTCTTTTCCACGGGGTTTCCTGGTTCTCCGTTGTTTCCCTCAGGAGCTTCAGGCCCTTGCGGGTCGCCGGGCGGGGCCTCCTTCCCGCCGAGTCCCAGATCCTTCAGTGCCAAGAATGGGGATTGCAGCTTTGCCGTGAGGCGAGGACGGGGGCCGGAGGCGAGGTAGTGAACATCGCCCGCGATCCGCGACCGGTCGACGCTGAGCTCCAGCCCGTTGAGACGAAGATCCTGCCTGGACCCGGTCAACCGAGCCTTGAGATCCACCGGTCCAACGGGCTGAAGGGGCCGATCGAGGATCTTGGACAGGTCGGAGAGATCCTTTGCGGAGAGCGCAAGGTCGACCTCGATATCACGAAGGTCTCGGATGTCGCCGACTCCACCCGCCACGCTCACCGTGAAACGCCCCGGCTGGCCTCCTTCGATCCGAAGCTCGTCGATTCCAAGGCTGGCGTCGTTGTCAGCGATGGTTGCCGACGCCGTGACGGGGCCCAGGTCCGGAAGGGGGTGCCCGACCAGGGGGTCGAGCAGGGGAAGGGCCGTGGCTCCCGCTTCCGCTTTGAGGTCGACATCGCGGAATTCGCGCAGCTTGCCGATGCGGCCCGTCAGGTTCAGCCAGGCGGTTTTGCGTGTTCCGAGGGTGACGTTAATGTCGCTCGCGGTGAGAACACCCGCGGGGTCCTCGACCTTGAAGTGTCCTTCCACCGGGCCGACGTCGGGCAGGTCGTGGCCGACCAGGGGCGTCAGAAGCGGAAGGCGCCGGAGGCGGACCTGGCCCTCGATATCCACATCGCGCCAGGCCGCGAGGTCTCCCACCGTGCCGGTCACTTCGACCCGGTCGTGGCCGGCACGGCCCAGGGTGAGCTGGAGTTGCGACAGCTCCACGGTCTTTTCGGATCCGGTCAGCCTAGCGACGCCGCGAACCGGTCCGATGGAGGGAAGCTCCCGCCCGATCAGGGAGGCGACATCGGTCAAGTTTTGCAGGCTGACGTCTGCGCTAAAATCAAGTTTTCGAAAGTGAACCACGTCGGCAATGTGCCCCTTCAGCTCGATCCACGTGGTCTTCCGGCTGCCGATACGGACGTCGATCGGGTCGGCCTGGAGGGTCCCGTCGCGATCATCGAGGCGCAGGGTCCCTTTCACGGGACCCAGGGCCGGCAGCTCGCGTCCAACGAGAGGATTCAGTACTGAGAGGTTCCCGAGGGCGATGTCGGCTGCGAGATCCACATTCCGAAGGCCGACCAGGTCATCCACGCGTCCGGTCACCCGAACGATTTCCTGTCCTTTTCCCAGGGTTATGTCGATGGTCTTGAGGCCCAGGCTCCCGCCCGTGTCCGAGAGGTTCGCGGTCCCGACCACCGGACCGAGATTTGGATCGCCTTTGACGGCAAAGCCTGTAAGATCCGAAAGCCGCGGGGCATTCAGGACGAGGTTCATCTCCACGCTAGAAACAGGAGGACGGGCCTCTGGGGAGATCCGGCCGATGTGACCCGTGAGCCGTGCAAAGCTCGTCTTGCCGCGACCCAAATGGAGATCCACATCCTCCAGCGCGGGTGCTCCAGCAAGATCGTGGAGACGGGCTTGAAGAGCGAGAGGCCCTGCCGGCGGGAGAGAGTGGCCCACCAATTCCGACCAGACCGAAAGATCTTCGGTTTGCGCGGATACCGCGAGGTCGAGGCCGGCAATAGGCAGGGCGCCTTTGGCTTGGAGATCCCCGATCTTCCCGGTGAGGTCAGCCGCGAACTTCTCACCATGAACGCGAAGGTCGAGACCCTCGACCCCAAGACGGCCCTCCGTATCGGTCAGATGCCCCTTAACGGAGACCGTGTGGATCGACGGAAGTTTCGGGCCGAGAACCGGCCGCCAGCGTTCTCCATCGCGAAGATCGGCCTCGACGTCGAGATCCACCCCTTTTCCGTGGGTGAGATCCGCGACCTTCCCGCTGAGATGGGACCGGCCTCGTTGGTCGTCTCCGACGGAGAGGGAGAAGTCCCGCAGGCCAAGCCTGTCGAAGTCGCCGACCAGCTGCCCTTTGCCCTCGAGGGGGCCGAGTTGAGGTAGATTGTGATAGAAGATGCTGAGAATCTCTGAAAGCTCTTCGAGGTGAACGGAGAACCCAAGGTTCGCCCCCTTCCCGTTGACCGGGTCGGACAGGGTGCCGATGAGGGTGGAGGTGGCTCCCGCAAGCTCAGCCGAGAGCTCGACGTCGTAGGGCCGGGTCGGGTTCAGAAACTCTTCCACGGGGCCCAAACGGCCGTTGAGCGAGAGCGGGTAACCGTTCAGAAGGCCTTTCCCGGTTAAGGACAGAGGGTCTCCGGCGCTCTCCTCCTTTATGGTGAAGCGGTCCAGCGAGAGTCTCGTGCTTCGTCGTCCCCCGTCCGGGTGAACGATCACGCGCACCTGATCCAGCTCGGCGTCGTTTAGCAGAAGGGGGATAGGACGGCGTTCGGAGGCTGCGGACGCCTCGGGTTTGCCTTCTTCTGGCGGAGGCCGGATGTGGATAGTCCCGTCCTGAAGCCGCAACCGCTCGATGTGAACGACGCCCCGGAAGAGGTCCGGCAGGTCCGCGGTGACCTCGAAATGACCGAGGCTCAGGATCGGCGTCGGTTTGCCCGGCTCGCCGCCTTCTAATCGAACATCCTCTGCGGCGAGCGCCGGGTGCCACGAAAGCGTGAACGAGAAGTCGCCGGCGATTGTCAATCGCTTTCCGGTCTCCCGTTCCACCCAGTAGGTAAGGATCCGCCGCCAGCCGTCGTCATCCAGAGTAACGAGGTAGAGTCCCGCACCAGCAACCCCCACCACGAAGAGGGCAAGCAGCAGAACGAACACGGCTCTCAGACGTTTCGCGAATCTCTTCATCGATGGCCCTCGCCAAAAATCCGAGTTATCAGCTAGAAATGACAGGAAATAGCTTTTGTGCGGTAGCGCTTCGGTGCTTGAGGCATTCCTTCCAACAGACTGCTAGCCGAAAAACTACCTGTCAATGCAGCTAATGAATCATCAATTCCTGTCAAATAATTGCCAATACCCCATCCATAGCTTCCGGTAAAAACTAATCGTGGCCTTCTGTTGTCTTCAGACCCGCGGGTTCAGCAGTGGCCCGGCTAAGCTTGAGAAAAGACTGAAGCTCCTTAGATTCTCGAAGCACTTTACGCGCCGCTTCGATGAGCCGATCGACCTGTTCGTCGTTGAGATCAAAATTTGTGCCTATACCGTTGAGAAAATCCCGTTCGCCGTCATCGTGAACCTGATCGAAACTGACTTCGACAAAATGAAAGGTGACCGGTCGTTCTGATGTCGATTTGTTCTTCACCCACTTTTCAAAGGTGTAGCGCACCAGCTGGATGGTGTCCTCACTGTAGCGACCGATCTGGTCGGCACTCACGCTGCCGATCACCTCGAAAAGCGATGGGGTAAAGCGCTCCAGGACCCACTTAGTTTTATGTTGCGCGCGCGCATTTACGGAAATAATCAGGATATGCTCTGCGCCCTGTTGCTGCAAATCGGCGATATGGGTCCCGGGCTCAGAAGCAATGTTCAAGGCGCTGTAAAACGCACGCAAGCCCAGGTTGTCAGAAATACCGCCATCAACCAAATGCAGCCAGGGTCGTTTTTTACGATCGAGGTAGTCCAGGTACCGCCGCGCCTCGGTTTTTCGGGGCGTCAGCGCCTGATCCTTCATAGCCTCTGCCAGCCAGGCGGGTTTTTCAAAGTCACAGCTTCCAGCAAAGTTTTCCAGAGTGATCGGTGAGAAGATGACCGGGACCGCCGACGATGCAGCGACCGCGCTTGCCAGGGGGTACGAACTGAAGTCAGCACAGAGTAGATTGAAGGTCGCCTGCAGAAACGGGAAGCGGTTCCCGGTCGCGAGATCGGTTGAGTTGATGATGATCAGCGGTGCCTCCGGCCGCTGAAGATCGGCGAAGGTCGCGCCGGCAAACAGTTCCTTGTTATAGTACTCAGCGGCCAGATCAGCCCTGCCGTAGGCGTTGCTCAACAAACGAACCCAGTTGTACGGGTTGAACAGTTTCCACAACAGAACGCCTTCCACATCCTTACGCAGAAAACGCCCTTCGAAGTCTGTAAAGATCTTCTCGCCGTACAGCCCGTAGTAGGCGGAGGTGAAACTGCCTCCCGAAACCGAGGAGATCGCGTCAACTTCGTGCAGCAGGGGGCGGGCTCCCTTGGCTGTTTTGATCTCGGTGTCGGCAAGTTCTTTGAGGACCCCGTAGGCAAAAGTAGAGGCACGGCTCCCGCCGCCTGAGAAAGCCAGCAGCACCCCGAACTCCGGTGACCGGTCACCTTTTAGTTGTTTGCGGGTACTCTGGTTTAACTCCGGAGTCCATTGCGCCAGGGGCTTGTCAACGGCACTGCGGTAGGAGCAGCCGGCGTTCAGCAGGATCAGACAGACGAGGCAAATACAAGCCGTAAGGCCAGCGCAACGAGATCCGCTAAGGGCGCCTGCACGCTTTACGGATGGTTCAGGGTTGTTAGCATGGTTCATCAGCATCCCTCAGTCTGAGTTTCCCTCCCGATCAGGAGACAGCATTTCACTAATCTCACCTTCAAGGCGCTGCTCTAAATATGCAAAAAACGGATTGTGCCTGAGGCGCATAAGTTGTCCCAGGGGCGCACTCAGAAGGTGAGTCTCACCCCGCGGCTGCAGCGAACCGAGCGGCAGCCCCTGGTAGCTGCCTTGCGGGCCAGCGCCGGCACCGTAAACCGGATCATCGGGCGCAAACGGAATAGCCACATGAGCCAGCGAATAAACCCCGCGCGGCCAGCTCATAGCCAACGGCTTGGAATCTATCCTGCTCGAACCTGAAGCCTTGGTTTTCTGCGCCAACTGGGTCGAACTGCTGGTGAGATTGGTTATAGCCGTCAGCCGATAAGGCAGCTCGGCGCTGGTTTCAAGTCGCTGGCGCAATGACTCGTTCGGTTCCGGGATAAAGTAGCGGAGCTGGTCGAAGCGGTTCACGTCGAAAATGACCAGCTCACTCCCGAGGTTTTCCAACCGATCATAGAGCCGCTGGACAGTCTCTGAGGTCTTGACTGTGGAATCGGTCCACGACAAAAAAGTCAGGACCCGCGAGAAGTTTTTGAACTGTCCGCTGGCCTGAGCCTCTTGCAGTTGTTTATGCAAATCAGCTGTCACCTCCCAGGCTTCCTGCGCGGCGTTTTTGGGAAATGAATTGTATTTAAAAGGGTCGTACTCTGGCCCGATCGATAGCCACTTGAACTTCGCGAAGTAGGGCAAAAAGCTCAGCAGTTGATGGGAGTTGGCAATGCGGGCGACCGGTGCAATGCCGATTTCAGGCGAGAACAGCAGCAGCTGCGTTGGTGCCGGCAGGTTCGGGTCGTTCAACGCATCGAGGGCGTATTTGACCGCCAGACCGCCACCATTAGAGTAGCCGGCGATGACCAGTGGTTGTGCCGGGCCGATCTGTTCGCGGACATGGCGCGCCCCGATCCGGCTCGCCGCCACCCAGTCTTCCCAACGCACCTGAGTCAGGGCGCCCGGTATCGTCCCATGCCCGGGAAGCCGCAGGCCGAGAACGTAAAACCCTCTGGCGTGGAGGATTTCGCCGATGCGGCGCAGGCTGTATGGTGAGTCGGTCAGACCGTGCAGCAGCAGCGCGCCACCTTGGACCTTCTCCGGGACCAGCTCGAAGCTCCGATTCCAGTTCTGCTCTGGCCAGGCTGGATCCTGCGCTCCAGCAATGCGATAGCGACTGTAGGTGAATTCGGCTGTCGACCCTAGCTGCTGGTAAACTTTTTCATGAAGTTCAGCGAACAGCCGCTCTTCCTGCTCAAGGTAGCTCTGCAGTGTGCTCTGCGGGGTCGCGTCGCTGGCGGTAAACTCGTTCTCCAAAACAGCCGTGTGCCAGATCTGCAGCGCCGGCATACTGCGGGACTGGAAGGCCCAGGCCAGCAACAGCGTAATAGCGAGAAGCGCGCAAACCAGAACGGCTTTTACAATGAATCTGAAGAAGTGGCGAAGCATAAATCTCCCTATCAGCTGAACATTGAAGCACTGAGTAAGTTTTCAACGGCACCGATCAGGGCGCCATATTGGGCAGCTGTCTCATTCCAGAAAAACCCTGAACGACATCTCTGCATCAAGGTCCTTACGGTCGCTGGGGTTGTCTTTCTTAAACACCAGCAGCCCCCTGTCGAAAGCTTTGGGCTTGGTAAATTCCAGCGTTCCCGTAAAAGGCACGAACGCCCTGGTCATCCATTTGCCGGTTGCCTTCACAAATCCCCTGGCGATGACAGTTCCCGATCTGTCCTGCAGGACGACAGGGAAGTCGCCTTCGAAAAACCAGGTTCCTCGTGCCCGCCCCCGGATTGTCAGCGGAGAGCGAATCGACTCCCCCGGCAAAGGGGCCGTCACAACGATACGATCGCTCAGGCAGCTGCCCGCGGGACGCACCGCCACAAGCTGGCTGGCGAGAAATGTCGCCGGGTAATCGGCTCCGAAGCCACCTGCCGGAAGTTTTGTAGCGCTGCCGGCAAGAAGCATAAATAGTGGCGTGTATGGCTTCGCAGCAGCCCTCGCCCTGCGGTATTCCTCCTTGATCTCTGGCAGCGCCGGTGACTCTCCCGCAAGCCAGTATTCGACCCCTGGGGCGCAGCCTTGAAAAGAGCGGACTTCATGCCCCAGCGTCACCCAGCCCTCCATCACCTGCTCGCCAGCAGCCAAGGGTTCCAGCGCCGACAATCGATCGCCTTTCAGACTCAAGGTGAGCAGGGTCTCCACCCTGGGCTCGGCGCTCATCGGTTCCTGGGGCTTGCGGTCTTGGTAGCGCGCCAGGATGAGGTTGTTGCGTATCTCCAGATCCTGAGGAAGGATCCGGTCGCCGAGTAGCACCGCCTGAGTCCCCTGGTAACGCCCGTCTTGATTCAGCGCCGCGGCAACATAATAGAAAGTGCCGCTGCCGCCCGGATCATGTACGAGAAAAAGTGCTACATCTTCATCACCGTCACCGTCCAGATCTCCGAAGGCCGGCGCACCGAACACCTCAGTCCGCAGTTTGGTGGCCGAGCCGGGCTCGATCGACTTCTCCCAACGACCATCCTGCAGGGTCATCCCCTTCCCCTCGATGGCGTAGGTCGCGTTCAAGGGGTCTTCGGCAGAGCGGGATGCCTCCGGTTCAGGTTCCAGGGCCGCCAGCTGGCAGCCCAAAAGAAGAACCGCCGTTATACCGTACATCGGTACTGAGAACGTTTTGGTCAGGTTCATTTATCATTCAGTTCCACTGAGGAATACAGTTCCCAGCCTCATGCTGACAGGGCCCTTGCGATACGCCTGCAGTATTTTTCCACATGATCAGAGTCTAGCAGCGATTTGCAAAAAGAAATCAGCTAAGAGTATTTTTTTCGTATGAATTACTTCACCTTAGCCATTGGATATTCTGATTTGGTCAAAGCTTAAGGGTTTCCAGGAAGGGCCGAAGTTGATCATTTCATAGTCAACAATCTGTGATCAGTCGTTGATGACTGTCCCCTCTCCCTGAGGGAGATGGTCAGGGTGAGGGGGAACGTCGTGGCAATTGCCAGCTATATCCCCCTCATCCGGCCTTCGGCCACCTTCTCCCTCAGGGAGAAGGATCCAGCGGAAGATTGATGCTAATCAGTATATTAATGTAATAAACCGATTAGGTCCCGCGCATTTTCTCCTCATAGGCAGCCATTTCTGCGACTTCCAGGTTCACTACATCTCCCTTGGCTGTCCGGTGGAAGCCAGGACGCTGTTCCAGATCCACCCCTCAGGATCGATTTTTTTTCGCTGCCCGGTGGCAAGGCGGATCGGAAGGTGGGTAAACTGGTGGTTCCAGAATCCCACCAGCATATTGCTGCGGCCAGTCATGCCGGCGTGCACTGCGTTGTGGCCGAGCAGCAGGCAGAGGGCCGAATCGTGGGGATTTGCCGGCTGGCTGCGGATGATGTAGCTCGGGTCGATATATTTCAGAGTGACCTGCCTTTCGATTTGCTCGAAATGCCCGATGATGGTGTCGCGCAGAAAGGTGCCAATATCGCCGAACCTGATATTTCCCGACGCGTCGCGCGTCGCCGTGGCCGCCAGCAGCTCCTGCCCGGCGCCCTCGGCCACCACGATTACCGCATGCCCACGCTGCGCCAGACGCGTCTCAAGGCTATTCAGGAACCCTTCGGTAGTGAAAGGAACCTCCGGCACCAGGCAATAGTTTACCTGACTGTCGACCAGAACCGAATGGGCGGCAATGAAGCCTGAGTCGCGGCCCATCAACTTCACCAGGCCGATGCCGTTACGGGCGCCAGAGGCCTCAGTGTGGGCGGCATAAATGGCCCTGCGGGCCTCGGCCACGGCAGTTTCGAAACCGAAGGTTTTCTGGACAAAAGAAATGTCGTTGTCGATGGTCTTGGGGATGCCGATGACGCTGAGCGACAGCCCTCGCCGGGCGGCCTCTGCGGCGATCTTATCAGCCCCTTTCAACGTCCCATCGCCGCCGATGGCGAACAGGATGGCGACACCCAGCTCCTGCAGGTAATCGACCATCTCGGCGGGATCCTGCGGTCCCCGGGAAGAGGCGAGGATCGTCCCGCCAAGATCGCAGATCTCTCTCACCGCTTCGGGGTTCAGTTCCATGGGCCTGTGCCCAAGACGTTTCACCAGCCCTTCATAGCCATAGCGGAAGCCGAGAATTCTGCGCACGCCATAGTGGTGGTGCAAACTCAGGGTGATCGCCCGGATTACGTCGTTGATCCCCGGGCAGAGGCCGCCGCAGGTGACAATGCCGCAGCTGGTTGCTGCCGGATCGAAGAAGAGCCGCTCCCGCGGACCTGCCAGTTCCAGCGTCGGGGGTTCGCTCCCCGCGTCGAGGTACGCTTTAATCTCATCGAAACGGGAGTGATAGAGAATCCGCTCGCTGTCAACGGTGAAGCGGCCACCCTGCATCGGAGAGGGGATGCGGCACTCGCCAAGCCGCTCAATGTTGAAGTCAAGTTTCTGCTCGATCATACTTCATCCTCCAGGCTGCGCGTCATGTCCGCAAGGGCAGTTCTGTGTCTGGCCGGGCAACCATAACCGCTACCGAATGTGGCGGCAGCGGATAGCTTGCACCTGCGACGATCGGGGCTTCATCCAGCGACACGATGTCGGCCGGCGACGGCAACGAAGTGTCGAGCCAGCGGCGCCAATGGCCACCCGGCAATTCTTCTGCTGGCGGCAGTTCAAACTCGAGCGGTTGCTTCCAGGCATTGACCATAAAATGGAAGACCACCCGTCCCGACATGCTCCAGACGCTGAGGGCGATGCAGTGCGAATCATCCCCCCAGTCGGGCTGCCCCAGCCTTACGCCGTGCCACTCCAGCCGTGCCTGGCCGAGGAGCTGGTTGAGGGTCAGGTCGGGGTCCTCCAGCGCGATGTCGCGCTGGAGTCTTGCGGCAATCAGCAGGCGCACGAAACGGGGAAGGTCGGGGTGGTGTGAAGACATCTCCCAGTCAAACCAGCTGATCTCGTTGTCCTGGCAATAGGCGTTGTTGTTGCCGCCTTGCGTCCGTCGTGTCTCGTCCCCCATCAGCAGCATCGGCGTACCCAGGGAAAGCAGGGTTAATGCTAAAAAATTCTTCACCTGGCGGTGGCGCAGCGTCTCGACCAGCGGATCCTCGCTGGGGCCCTCCACCCCGCAGTTCCAGCTCAGGTTGTGATCGCAGCCGTCCCGGTTGTCCTCACCGTTATCCAGATTGTGTTTGTGCTCGTAGGACACCAGATCGTTGAGGGTGAAGCCGTCATGGCAGGTGATGAAGTTGATGCTCTGCTCCGCTTCGCGCTCCTCGTGACCATAGATGTCAGGACTGGCCAGCAGCCGTGAGGCGAACCGCGATACCGCTCCCTGGTCACCTCTGAGAAAGCTGCGCACATCGTCACGAAATCTGCCGTTCCATTCTTTCCAACTGTCGCCGATGAAGTTGCCAACCTGATAGAGCCCAGCGGCATCCCAGGCCTCAGCGATCAGCTTGATCCCCGCCAGGGCCGGGTCGGTTTCGATGTCCCAGAGCAGCGGCGGATTCTCCAGAGGCTCCCCCTGTTCGTCGCGGGAGAGGATCGAGGCCAGGTCGAAGCGGAAGCCATCGACATGCATGACCTGCACCCAGTGGTGGAGACTGTCGATGATCAGCCGCCGGACGATGGGGTTGTTGGCGTTGAGTGTATTGCCGCAACCGGAATAGTTGGCGTAGCTGACACCATCCTCTTCCAGCATGTAGTAAAAATTATTCGCCAGTCCACGATAGCAGAGGGTTGGCCCCCGTTGGTCCCCTTCGGCGGTATGGTTGAAAACCACGTCAAGAATCACCTCGATGCCGGCCCGGTGGAGCGCCTTGACCATGTCGCGGAACTCGTCGATGGGGCCGAGCGGATCCGTGCCGGAGCTGTAAGCCGCATGAGGGGCAAAGAACGAAACTGGGCTATATCCCCAGTAGTTGGTAAAACCCTGCGGCGCATCCTGGGGATCGAACTGGAAAACCGGCAACAGTTCGACCGCGGTAATCCCCAACTGCTGCAGGTAGGGGATCTTCTCGATCAGCCCGGCGTAGGTGCCGCGCTTGTCTGCGGCAACCCCCGAAGAAGGGTGTTTGGTGAATCCGGCCACGTGCAGCTCATAGATCACCGTCTGCGAGAAAGGACGCTTGAGCGGAGCGTCCCCCTCCCAGTCATAGCCCCGGGGATCGGCCACCACGCTCTTCATTGCCAGCGCGGCGTTGTCACCGGGCACGACGGCGGCTTGACGACAGTACCCAGGAGGAACCGCCACCGCCCGGCCGTAAGGGTCAATCAGTAGTTTGTCCGGATCGAAGTGCAGCCCGGTCACGTTCTCCGGACCGGAGACCCGATATGCATACAGCTGGCCAGGGCCGATGCCGGGAACGAAGCTGTGCCAGTAGTGGTAGCTGCGATTGTGCTTCGGATCGAGCCTGACGGTTCTGGATGGCCTGGAGTCGTCGACCCGGTCAAAGAGCAGCAGCTCGACACTCCTGCAGTCCCGCGAAAAGAGGCTGAAATTCACCCCGCCAGGAAAAAGCGTAGCACCGAGGGGATGACTCCGCCCCCGGAAGCTGTCCGTCGTATCTATGCTGCCTTTTACCTGGCTGTCAGCCATCATGATGCAAGCTCCGTAGTCTTTTCCCGGCATCCTCTTACGAGCGACTCCCCTGCCCTCACCCGGCCAGCGGTCCGGCCTTCCATATTTTATCGCAGTAATCGCGAATCGAGCGGTCCGAGGAGAATTTGCCCATCCGCGCCACATTCAAAATCGCCATCTCAGTCCAACGGCGTTGGTTGCGATAGGCCGCGGAAACCCGCTCCTGGGCATCGATATAGGCTTGGTAATCGGCCAGCAGCAGGTAGTCATCGCGCTGCCGCAACTGTTCCACCAGTGGCTGGAACAGCGCCCGATCGCCGCGGGAGAAGACCCCGGCGGCGAGCTGGTCGAGAGCTTCACGCAGCTGGGGATTGGTTTCGTAAAAGAACCCCGGGACGTAGCCGATTGCCTTGCGCTCGCTCACTTCGGCGGCGGTCAGCCCGAACAGGAAGAAGTTCTCCGCCCCCACCTCCTCGCGGATCTCAACGTTGGCGCCATCCAGGGTGCCGATGGTCAAAGCACCGTTGAGGGAGAATTTCATGTTGCCGGTTCCCGAAGCCTCTTTGCCGGCCGTAGAGATCTGTTCTGAGAGATCGGCCGCAGGATAGATCAGCTGACCGTTGGTCACGTTGAAGTCAGGAAAGAAAACCACCTTTAAGCGGCCGGCCACGTCGGGATCATCGTTGACCACCTCTCCCACCGAGGTGATCAGCTTGATGATCAACTTGGCCATGGCATAACCCGGTGCCGCCTTGCCGCCGAAGATGAAGGTGCGCGGAGTCACCTCCGCCTGCGGATCCTGTTTAATCCGGTTGTAAAGGGTGATGATGTGCAGGACATTGAGATGCTGCCGCTTGTACTCGTGAATCCGCTTCACCAACACGTCGAAGAGCGAGTCCGGGTCGACGGCGATCCCGGTCCGCTCGGCAATCGCTGCGGCCAGGGTCCGTTTATTCGCGTCCTTCACCTGTTTCCAGGCGGCCTGAAAGCTGCGGTCCCTGGCAAACGGCTCCAGTCCGCTCAGTTCTTCCGGGCTGCTCACCCAGTCGGAGCCGATCCGCTCGCTGATCAGCCGGGCCAGGCCGGGATTGCTCAGCAGCACCCAGCGGCGGGGTGTGACGCCGTTGGTGACATTGTGGAACTTTTCCGGAATGTAGTCGTGGAAATCCCGCAGCACGGTCTTTTTCAGGAGTTCAGTATGGAGCGCCGCGACACCGTTGATGGCGTGGCTGCCGACACTCGCCAGATGGGCCATCCGCACGTATTTTTCACCGCTTTCGTCGATGATGGAGAGACGGATGCAACGCTCCTCGTCGCCGGGGAAGCGCTGCCGGACCTCATCCAGAAAATGCCGGTTGATCTCGTAGATGATTTCCAGGTGCCGCGGAAGCAGTTCGGCAAACAGCGCCAGTGGCCATTTTTCCAGCGCCTCGGGCAGCAGGGTGTGGTTGGTGTAGGCGAGCGCTTTGCGGGTCATCTGCCAGGCGTCATCCCAGCTCAGCCGGTGCTCATCGACCAGCAACCGCATCAGTTCAGCTACCGCGATGGCCGGGTGGGTGTCATTGAGCTGCACGGCAAACCGCTCGGCAAAGGAATCGATGCTGCCTTCACGCAGCTGCTGAATCCGGAGCATGTCCTGTAGCGAGCAACTGACAAAGAAATACTGCTGGGCCAAGCGCAGCTTTTTGCCGACGGCCGGTTCGTCGTTGGGGTAAAGGACCTTGGAGATGGTCTCGGAGATCACCTTTTCGTCAACCGCCTGGTAGTAGTCCCCCTGGTTGAATGCCTGAAAATCGAATGATTCCACTGCCTCCGATTTCCAGAGCCGGAGCAGGTCGGTCATTCCGGAGTCGTAGCCGGCCACCGGGGTGTCGTAGGCGATCCCCTTGACAACCCGGTGGGGAATCCAGCGGACGCGATAATGCCCTTGCTCGTCATGCCAGGATTCTGTACGACCGCCGAAGCCGACCTGGTAAGAAAACTCCGGCCGGCAGATTTCCCAGGGGTTGCCGAGGTGCAGCCACTTGTCGGTCACCTCCACCTGCCAGCCGTCACTCAATTGTTGATCGAAGATGCCGAACTCGTAGCGGATGCCGTAACCGATGGCGGGAACCCTTAGCGTCGCCAGCGAATCCATGTAACAGGCGGCCAGCCGGCCGAGCCCGCCGTTGCCCAACCCAGGCTCCTCCTCCTGAGAGAACAGTACGTCCAGATCCTGCCCCAGTTCGGCCACCGCCTGGCGCACCGGTTCCATGATGCCCAGGTTCACCAGGTTGTTCCCCAGGTGCGGTCCCATCAGGAACTCGGCCGACAGGTAGCTGACGATCTTCACATCCTTGCGGTACAGGTTCCTTAGCGAGATCAGCCAGTCGTCGAGCATCCGGTCACGGACCGCGTGAGCGACCGCCATGTACCAGTCGTTGCGGGTCGCCAGCTCGACGTTCTTCGCCTGGGTGAAGTTGAGGTGGTTAAGAATCGCCTGCTTCAGATCAGCGGCGGCCATCCCCCGACGGTCGTCTGTGCCCTCTGTAAGGGGCAAAGAATCGATGGTTTTTCCGCTCATATCTTGGTCTGTCATGACGTCAACCCCCACCTGTAAATTATCCCCCGGCAAAGCCGAAGGCATTATGTCAAATTTTGTTCAACTCATATCAGGCGTCGTCTGCATCCTTACGGGCTGCAACAGCCTCAAGGATGGCCACCTGGGCCTCTTCAGCAGCACAGAGTGCCAGTTCGATAAGGGCCTCAGCATATTTTTCATCACGCTCTGCCCGTTTTTGTAGTTTTGATCGGTTGCGATCCACCTTCCACTCGGCCACAGCTGATTCGGTTTCGTTCTTTTTGTCTGCTACGAGCTCTTCTAACCTTGCCTTGGCAGCGGCGGCCGCTTGTTTCTTCGCCTCTACAGCTGCTTTTGCTGTATTCAATTTGCTTTGGATAGCAGCCTCAGTCTCCTTTTGAACGTCCTCCACCTGGGCTTTCACCGCTTTTAACTGATCAATTCCACGGTCGAGTTTGCCGTGCAGTTTTTTACCCAATTCGTCGAGATTGATGTTCATGCTCCTGTCTCCTCTTCCTGGTTCTCAGGTGTTGTTAAAATCACCGTTTTTCCGCTTGGCAATTCAAACGGAAACGGGAGTGAAGGGATCATTGAACAAATGACTGACGGGCGCGCACTTACAAAACCGGCCCGAACATGGCAACGGCGTTGTTACCGAGCCGGTGCTGCCAGGTCCATTGCGCGACCATTTCGGCAGTGACCGGGCTGGAATTTTCAAGATAGCTGTCCTGCCGCCTGCGCATCTCGGCGGTCAGTGACCGATCACAGAACAGGATGTTGTTTTCGTAGTTGAGTTCGAAGCTTCGACGGTCCATGTTCGCCGAACCGATCAGCGTGACCTCGCCATCCAGCGTCAGGGATTTGGCATGTAAGAGTCCACCCCGGTATTCGAAGATACGGACTCCAGCAGCGAGAAGATCAGAGTAATAACTGCGACTTGCCGCCCCGACGATCCATGAGTCATTCCTAGCCGGAAAGGTGATCGTCGTAGCGACCCCGCGGCGAGCGCTCGCACAGAGGGCCGCCTGCATCGACTCGCCTGGTACATAGTAAGGGGTCGTGATAACCAGCTCGCGGCGGGCGGCGTACATCAGCGTTTCGAAGATCTCGGGCATGGCGGAGTAACGGATTGTCGGACCGGTTCCGATCACCTGCGCAGCAAAGCCGGGCTGAGTCGACGGCAGAGGCTGTTTGAGCAGCTCGCTGATATCTTCTGCCGTTCCGGCTTCCCAGTCGCTGGCGAACAGGTATTGGTTCTGGCGGGCGATCGGCCCCTCGAAGCGCATCATGACATCCACCCAGGGGGCGTACTTTTCCTTGATACGAAACTCCGGGTCGGCGCAGTTCTGGCTGCCGCAATAGGTGATCCGGTTGTCGATGACGACTATTTTTCGGTGGTTGCGCAGGTCGATACGCCCCTTCAGAGGGCGCAGCAGCGGGTTGCCGATCGGCAGAGCGACAGCCAGGTGGACACCCGCGCTACGCATGGTTTGCCAGTGCTCCGAATCGATCATGCTGCGCGAACCCAGACCGTCCGCCATGGCGCGGCAGCTGACACCACGCGATGTAGCTCGCTTGAGAGCCGCGACAATTTTGCTGCCGTTGTTGTCCGGCAGCCAGATGTAGAAGATCAGGTGGACCTGCTCGGTTGCGGCATCAATATCGGCGACCATGGAATCAATGGCCGCGTTCGAGTCCGTCATCAACTGTGCACTGTTGCCAGCGACGGGATCGAAGCCGTTGACCGTCTTCCCGACCTGAAACAGATGTGCGTAGTTTTGCGGGACCTCGACCTGTAAAGTGGTCGCGTCTGCTCCGGGAACATCAGCCGGATCGGGCAGTCGGGCAATCACCTCACGCATCCGCGCCACGCGCCGGCGACCGATGTTCGTTTCACCAAACAGCAGGTAGGCGAAGATGCCCAGCACCGGGATGGCGAGGATGACCACAATCCAGGCGATCCGTGAGGCCGGCTCCCGGTGTGGCCGCAGCAACACCCTCAGGATCAGGGCGATCAGGATTAAACTGTGCAGAGTCAACAAAATACCCCCGACAAAGGATCCTTGAGTCATAAATGATGCCTTCTTATAACCTCATCATTGACTCTGTTGCCCTTGCTCGTAGCCTTTCTGATAAGCCGCTTCCTTCGATTTTTCATTTTTATCGTACAAGTAGCCGCCAGCCGCGCCGGCCGCCGCGCCGATCGCAGCACCCCAGCCGGCATTCCCCGAAATAGCACCAATCACAGCGCCAGCTCCCGCACCCATGGCACTACCACTGAGTGTCCGCTGTTCGGTATCCGACATCCCGGCGCAGCCGAAAAGGCTGAGGGTCAGAATCATTATGAAAACTATGAGTAAATTTTTCATGAGTTACTCCTTTGCAAGTTTCTCAATGTAGACTTTTTGCTAACCATGCCCGATCATTTGCATGGCCAGGTCGTCATCAGAAAACGGAACTCCGTCTCGACCGGCAGTTCGTTATGGTGTTGGGGATGAGCCTTGGCCCAGGCGATAAAGTTATTGATCGTATCATTGCGACTAGGAGCTGGTTGAGGCACACAGATTTCCTGCTTGGCGTTCGGCCCGCTTCTGCTCGCGTTGTGATAGTGATAGGCCCCAACGAGGTACCCGTGGCAGAAGTTGACAGCTTCTGCATAAAAATTATCCTCGGGAGAGGCGGTGCACAAATTGAGCAGGTTTTTGGTGGTCTTGACCTCAAAATCAACCTTTTCTACTGCCTGAACCAGCAGCGGAAAGGTCAGGGAAACCAGCAGACAAATAGGGATAATGTAACGTTTCATGCTGTACCTCCATGCTACGAGGGTTAATGTTTTGGGTCCTTCTGCCAATCTCAATCCTCCCCAAATATCTATTCAAAGAATCAATGCGGCTTGAGGACGCCATTTACCCGGTAACTTTTCATTTAACGATAACAGCCTAACCCTGAACCTGCAGAAAAAAAATCCCCCCAAAAGGGTGGTTTTGGGGGGAGGTGAAAAATAGGTTTGGTAAACAGCTACTTCTGCATCGAAATCTGCCGCCTGGCAATTTCGCAGGGGCCTGTGCGTCCCTTGACCCAATCAAACATTCGCTCGGCAACCATGGAAACCCCACCGGTCATTACCGCTACGCCTAAAGATGCCCCATCTTTGGCAATCGCGGTCGGACTTATACTCACTTTCGGATTAGCCAGGGACCCTCCAACCTGCAAAAAGCCAGCAACTGACGAATTGGAACTTAGAAAAATCTGCAGCTGTTCGGTTTTGAGATCGATCGGGCCGCTCCCCAGGAGTTTCAGTTTGTCAGACTCGAAGGCAAGCCCCTTATCGGTGGTGGCAATACCGTCTTTAATGTCATAGTGCATGATAAAACACTTCACATTAACATCTGCCTTCTTTTTCTTGATCAGCGGGTTCAATGTTTTTAAAATTTCTAAGGCCAGATTCCTGCCAATTAGATTGATATCATAGTGCAGCAGCCCGGTGCCGGTGAGCATACTCACCTGCCCATTCAGACCAGCCGCCAGCGCCCTGATCGAACCGCCCTGCCCGCTGAGCTTTATATCCATTTCCGTCTTACCACCACTGAAAATGTTTTCATGCGTGAGAGGCTGGAGCAACGCTTCCAAGTCGACCTGACGAGCATGTACGCTGGCAGAGACCTCGGCCGGGTCCAACTTGCTGTTGATGACTAGATCCGCAGTCATCGAGCCACCTGCGGCCTCGGCCCGTGCATCCTTAATGGTGAGCAGTCCGTCCGCAAGCAGGAGTTTTAAATCCAGATTCTGTAGCGGCATACTGGAAAAGTCGACCTGAGCGGCGTTGAGTGAAATGTCCGCATCAAACACATTCAAAACGCCGAACGGCAGTGGTTCAGCGGAGAAAACACGCCCTGGCTGCTGATTTTCGATCTCTTTTGGAACAGCAGTTGGCGAATTCGAATCAGTTTCAAGGGCCGAACCTGAGGTACTTTCTGCCAGGGATATCCGTGTCGAAGTGAGTTGCGCAATAACTTTCGCCCTGCCACCTCCGGTATCTAAGGTCAAGGTACCTGAAATATCTGATGGACCGATCCTGGCCTTTAATTGTTCCACCCGATAGCCTGACTTCTGATCCTGGATTTGACCGCTAGCTTCCAGCGGGCCGAGGGAGGGCAATTCACTGCCAGCAAGCCAGGAGATGCTCGAAGCCTTATCGGCTTTAAGATTCAAGGCCAGATCCAACCCTTTTAAATCCATAGGTCGCTCGATGTTGCCTTTCCCGTGAAGCTGGAGTCCTGAGCTCTCAACGGTTAAATCAAGCCCATAAGGTTTATTTTGTAAAAAACCGTGCGGAGCGTCTACGCTGCCCCGTACTTTGAAGGGAGTTTTTGCGTAACTGCCCTGCAGCTCAAGCTTTAGATTTTTATTGGCTTCGCCAGCCTGTGCTGAAAGATGATCGATCTGCAGGCTGTAGCTTTGCTCGCTGCTCCCTTTTCGGTAGATGAGTTTGCCATTGCTGATCTTTACTTTTTGCAAATGAAACGCCGGGATGTCAGGTTTATCCAGGCTGTGCGGCGCTGCCTTGGTCTGCGCGGCTGGTTTGTGGTCAAAGTCCCAATTGCTGCGCCCCTGAGGATTGGTCTCAATAATGATTTCGGGGTTGTCCAAGGTGACTTGGTCAATCGCGACAACTCCAGAGAAGAGGGACTGGATGTCGACTTGCAGTCTGAGACTGGCAGCGCGCAGCATCTGCGGCTGTTTAGCCCATTTTGCATTCGCAAAGCTGACATCCGTGATCGTTACCGCAGGATGAAGCGACAGAGCCATTTGAACGTCGCCAACCTTGAGTTTACGCCCGGTGCTAGCTTCGACTTTCGTGATGACCACCTGCTTGAATTGATCCAGATGCTTTGCCAGGTAAACCGTTGCAGAGGCAATCAGAATCACACCCAGAACGATGAGTATCGCAATAAATTTTATGAACGATTTTTTAGCCATGCACTCCCCATAGGGTCATCATCTGACAAGAATTTGAGCTCACATTCTGATTTGGAAAGGTTGCAGTAGTTATCCGGATGTTCCGGATGACTACTGAGTGGAGAAGAATACGTATCAACCGAATTCGCATCAGGGAGCCAGGCCTGGATCGAATTGCCCACCATATAGGTGCCGAATGGCTTAATTGTAGCATCGACTTTGGTCATAGGCACCTTGCCTTGTGTTATTTATGAAACAACACGAGGCCTTGGGTTAAAACAAACATGGTGTTGTGATGTTGCATGACTTGACCCCAAGCGCTTTTAGAAAGTGACCTTTAGTACTTCCAAAATATTAATTCATGTTGTTTGACTTGAAATTTCATGCTATTAATGGTCAGTTAATTGGGCATTATGTTATCTAGTGACTATTAAACCAACCATTACACATTAGATTCTGGTCATGACAAAACAACGAACTTATTCTAAATACGCGCAAGAAGCCGCCACCCTGATGGGTGAGCAAATCAGACTGGGCCGCAAGCAGCGGAAATGGTCGGAAACAAGTCTGGCTGAACGAGCAGGGATTTCCAGAACGACACTGCAAAAGATTGAAAATGGTGAAATGAGCTGCGCCATCGGCCTGGTCTTTGAGGTGGCAACGCTGGTCGGCGTCAATCTGTTTGAGCATGACAAACTTCCACTTTCTAAGCACATAGAGCAGACAAGGGACAAGCTGGCCCTGCTCCCCCAACGAATTCGGGACAAAACAAAGGCGGTGGATGATGACTTCTAACGGAAGCAACAAGGAAGCCTTTGTCTGGATATGGCTACCGGATGAAACCGAACCCGTGGTTGCGGGCCGGCTCGAAGCTGACAACGGACACATTCTATTTAACTATGGGAAGAGTTATCTTGAGCGGATTGGCGACACAAAGCCGGCGATTCCCATTTATGAGCCGGAGCTTCCATTGGAAGCCGGGGCCCTCCCCCTGCTTGAAGGGCTAAGCATGCCCGGATGTATCCGCGATGCTGCGCCCGATGCCTGGGGTCGGCGGGTGATTATCAACAAAATCCTGGGGTTAAAAGGGGCAGGTACAGATACGGCCGAACTTGACGAGTTAACCTATCTTTTGGAATCGGGGTCTGACCGGATAGGAGCGTTAGACTTTCAACGTTCACCATCCGAATACGTCGCACGTCTGGCCAAAAACGCAAGTTTAGAAGAATTGCTCCAATCCGCCGAACGGGTTGAAAAGGGCGTCCCTCTGACTCAAGAACTGGACCAGGCACTCTTCCATGGCAGCTCGATTGGCGGGGCGCGCCCCAAAGCCTTGATCGAGGATAAAGGAATTAAATATGTCGCCAAATTTTCTTCCGGCAGCGATCTCTACAGCGTCATCAAGGCCGAGTTTATTGCCATGAGGTTGGCCGCTCTTGCAGGGCTTGATGTTCCCTTAGTAAAATTGGTCAAAGTCGCCAGTAAGGATGTTTTGCTGATTGAACGTTTCGATCGCGAGAGCAACGACCAGGGCTGGTCACGCAAAGGCATGGTGTCTGCTCTCACTCTGTTTGGCCTTGATGAGATGATGGCGCGCTATGCCAGCTACGAAACTTTTGCAGAAATCATCCGGCATCGTTTTACTGAGCCGAAGAAGACGCTCAAAGAGCTGTTTTCACGCCTTGTTTTCAATATCCTGTGTGGCAATACGGATGACCATGCGCGCAATCATGCGGCCTTCTGGAATGGCCGGGAACTCACCCTGACCCCAGCCTACGATATCTGCCCACAGGGTCGGTCGGGCAATGAAGCCTCTCAGGCCATGCGGATCTCAGGTAACAACAATCTTAGTCAGCTGAAAAGCTGCCTTGTGGCGGCTCACCATTTCCTCATCTCACAAGACGAGGCACATGGTGTTTTCGAGTTTCAGGAAGGGGTTATTGAAAAACATTGGGATGAAGTTTGCCAGGAAGCACAGCTCAGTGAGATTGATAACAAACTGCTCTGGAGACGGCAGTTTTTAAATCCGTTCTCGACTGAAAAATTTCTGACTCTGCGGGGTTAGTTCGAAGAGAAGTCTTGAACACCCTCTTCCCAAATTGACATCATTCTCTCCCCCACCTCACGAAACTCAGGGTGATCTGCGATATAACCAGGAATCAACTGTCGCGTTTCCATGACAGCATCTGCCAACCGGGAGATCGTCTCAGCAATTTCATTTTTAGGCATGGATAAATATACTGTCGCGAACTTTTCGAGCACTTTACGGCTCCACCACTTTTTACTCCCTGAAAGAGAAAGAGCAGGAACATCGTGTTCAATATAAGCCGTTGTTGTGACAACATCATACACAGGTGCAATTGACACTTTCCCCCCTGGAGAGGCATATAAAACCCCAAAGTTTTTCAGGTGGGCATCTCCGTTTCTGACCATGGATGAAAGCACAATCGTAGAAAAGAATTGTTGTCTCGCAACCGGCAAACATTCTCCAGAAACAAAACTCTTCAGACTTTTTGCAACCCGCTCATATGTTCCACGGTACTTCTGCGCTGTCCCAAGCGCCTGCAGACTGCACATATCTTCAAACCCTAAGAACCTGCCATCAGCGGTTTTGTCAAAGCGTTTCATAACAAAGATGCCGCCATTTTCAGCAAGATGAAACTCCGGGACGCTCAAGCCAGCGTTCCTTGCTGCCAACATACAAAAATATTCGTTTGCGGCCAGTTGCGGGTAATCAGCCCCCCAGGTTTTGACAATATAGCCACTGGAAGACAAGGTGCCGCTTTCAGTAGCATCAAGCAATACTTTGGGCTGTACGCCAGACACCCCTGAGCGGATTGCGTATCGTTCGATGAGTTCGTGAAATAGCTCCCGGGTATTGGGGTAAGTTAAGATGCTATCAAGTGACTCGTTTTCAAGATCGCCGCCTGGCAAACTTTCGTCATCCAGACTGAACCTATTTCTACCGATTTGATTCCCGCCGGTGACTTGAAGAATCGAAAGATCATCATCACCCAAGATCTTTGCGATAGCACGACGGATTGCCTCCAGCAGAGCACCTTCAGGCAAGTTCATTTGAAAAACTGGATGCAACTCGGGACTTACCCAGCTTTCCAACCTTATTGGCATTGTCAGAGAAACCGCTTCCTCTGCAGTTGAAGCGTAACCAAAGACATACTTTTTTCTCTCTGCCTGCGTCAAAGACCCGGACTTTATTCCATCAATCCACACTTTTAATGTTTTTGGATCTCTCATAACAAGTCGTCCTCCCGAAGTTCATCGAGAGTTGGTGGAGCCCCAGCCATTCGGACTCGAAGCTCAAGATCAAGGATTTCCAGAATCCGTATCAGCTTTCGAATGCCAACATCTTGAATGGTTCCATTCTCAATCTGACCAATTGTTGTTCTGCTCATCCCCAGCATACTCGCCAGCGTAGCCTGAGACATCTTGCGCTTATTCCGTTCCTGACGGATATGTTTGCCTATTTCAAACAACATGAATGCATCATAAATGATGCATTCTGTAACGTCAAGACTGGTTTGCACTACATACAATGCATCTCAAGGGCATAGAGACTAAAAAGGAGCCAACGCAGAATTCAGAAAAAATCGTACGCGTGCTGACAACGCCAACGACCAGATAGCTGGAACTGATTAACCAATGGGGCCGGATCGGCCTTTCTAAATATTTGATCGAACAAAATAACGTCCGAACTGAAGCAGGATAGAAATTTTGGATAGGGTAAAATTGGCACCGATTATCGTTCCTCGCGAGTATGCCATAGCCGTAGCACATAAATAATCGATTGCTGAATTTCGTAGCGCATTTCATAGTGCCCAACGAGAATTCGGCGGACTTCACGGGGATCAAATTCTTCAAGTCTTTCGCCAAGACGGCGGTTTGTCAGTAGTTTGGTTGGGGCTGCGGTCAGCATCCGGACTGCGCGAGCCGCAGCAGGTTTATCTACTGTGGCCAAAAACTCATGGAGTCGCGCCAGGTCGGATAGGGCCTTGCTTGTCCACTTCAATTCCATCAGCGCGGCACATCCAAAGGATTGTCAGTATCAAGACTATCGGCCCAAGCCTGAATAGCCTGGTGGTCAATGACACGACCAGCATCCACATCAGCTAACGCCTCTCTTGTTAAGCGGCTGCGCTCCTCTTCTTGGTCGATCCATGCCGACAGGGCTTGCTTCATAATCCAGCCACGGGATCGTTCTAGCCGAGAAGCCATTTGATCGACTTTTTCTGCCATCTGTAATGGAATGTGTGCCGTCAGCACTTTAGTTTTTGCTTGCGCCATTGCTTTCTCCTGATTCGCTACATAGGCAATCGGGATGATTGCCTATGTAGCATAGTGATTAGGTTTGATTATGTCAATTGACCCCGTCAGATTAGGCTACACCCTAAACGGATGTCAGTTTAAAGCCCATGACTTAAAGGTCATAGAGTTCAGGTCGATTGCTTGCCAACAGCAGGCCAATGCTGTCTACCAGGCATATGCGGAATGGGGTTGCCCTCTTAAGGAGCTTGGGAAGATTCTCGGAGTGCACTACACTGCGCATGGTTCAGCGGGAAGAGGTGGGAATATGTCGCTGCAAGACCTGCTCCCCAAGAGGTAATAACTGGTTCAAGTCCAGCTCGGGGGACCAAAATTTAGAAGGCGTGATCCAGGCTGGGTCATGCTTTTTTGTCTTCTGACTGGCCTTCCTCGGTTTTTGGTCTATTTTTGTAATGGTGGAGCTTGTCACATCAACGTAATGAAGCTTGTTGAATCAAGTTTTCGAGAAAGAGGCCCATATGTCTAAAGAACGAGATCTCCTGTATCGCTCCTTCACCCTTGGTGACCTCCAGCTACCCAATCGATTGCTGATGGCCCCGTTGACTCGGTCGCGCTCGAAACAGCCGGGGGATGTCCCGTGGGAAATCAATGCCACTTACTATGCGCAACGGGCCGGTGCCGGGTTGATCTTTAGCGAAGCAACCCAAGTTTCACCGCAAGGCAAGGGCTATGCTTTTACCCCGGGGATCCACTCCGACGCCCAGGTTGAGGGGTGGCGCAAAGTCACCAAGGCGGTCCACGAGGCCGGTGGGAGGATTTATTTGCAACTCTGGCACGTCGGACGCATTTCCCGTCCCGAGCTGCAACCGGATGGTCAGCAGCCAGTCGCCCCCTCGGCCATCAAACCGGAAGGAGCACAAACGTTCATCGATGGCCAATCCGGCCTGGTCGAAGTCCTGGAACCGCGGGCCCTCTCGGCTGAGGAGATCCCGGAAGTCGTCGAACAGTTCCGCCAAGGGGCAATCAATGCCAAGCAGGCCGGCTTCGACGGCGTTGAGATACACGGAGCCAATGGCTACTTGCTCGATCAGTTCATTCGCAGCGAGTCGAACCGGCGTAGTGATGAATATGGCGGCTCCATCGACAACCGCCTGCGCTTTCCCCTGATGGTGGTCGATGCGGTGGTCGACGTCTGGGGCGTTGCGCGAACCGGGATCCGGATTTCACCGACAGGTACCTTCAATGACATGCATGACGATGATCCGGTGGCGACTTATGGCGCTTTCGCAAAACAACTCAACAACAAAGGGATTGCCTTTATCGAAGTGGTCGAGGACTCTTTCCAAGGGAATGCAGCGGATGGGCGGCCAGAAGCCGTGGTCCAGGCGATTCGAGAGAATTTCAAGGGCGCCTATATTGCCAACGGCAATTATTCCGCTGCAGAGGCACAGCAACGGATTGAGGCCGGAAAGTGTGATCTGGTGTCGTTCGGGCGTCTGTTTATCTCCAATCCCGATTTGCCCGAACGGTTCCGGAAAGGCGCACCACTCAACGAATACGACGAAGACACGTTTTACGGTGGAGATGAGCATGGCTACACGGACTATCCAGCCCTCGATTAATGGATGTTTTTTTGAGGCGAACCCGGCATCTTGGTCGAGCAAGATGTCCACTTGTCAGACGTCGTTGGAAGGTGTTTTTGCTCAAATCAGGCGACAATCCGGAAACGTCTCGCTAATCGCTCCAAATTGAATTATGGGTCTGGAAGTAGCCCCGATCAAGCATGTCTAGAATGTCGCTACTGCTGCTCCAACCATCTTTCCTGGAAAACAATCTGTTCGAGAGGTTTACGCTGTGGCCCCTCATATTTAAAGCCTCCTGTTTGTTTCCAAAATGATTGCCCGTGTTTCTGGTTCTACCCCAAAATCCCACGTTGTGGCAATCGCGGGCTCTCCAGCTGCAACTTGTTGGCCCGCCCAAAACCATGGTGCTTGGCGTTGCAAAATGCCCCAGTCATTCTGATGCCGGTATCCAAGCCCCCCCCAACTCAAATGTCGTAAGTTTCGGTAACGCCCTACGCCCCAATCGTTTCCTTGGCGTACGTTTTCGTTCCGTTGGGCTTCAAACCCCAATTCCAGGTTTTTTCCGTCATTCATCTGTATATTTTTTT
>CAMYNC010000007.1 GCA_947259685.1 uncultured Desulfuromonadales bacterium
TTTTTTGTTGATCCCCCCAGGGAGTTACTGTATATTCCGCCACCTGACAGCAACACAACGCACCAACAGGGGGCTGTAGTAGAGTCGGTTACAACGCCGGCCTGTCACGCCGGAGGTCGCGGGTTCGAGTCCCGTCAGCCCCGCCATTAATCTATTGAAGAGGTAACCAGGAAACTGGTTGCCTCTTTTTTTTGAATAAGTAAATTAAAAAGAATAGTGAAAAAAAATCTAATGTGGTAGGGTATAGCGACTTGAAAAAAGGAGAGATTATGAAAATGCTGATAACGCTGATGCCTATATCCTCATTGTTCGCGCTGATCCTGTTGCTGCCAGGGATTGGTCTGGCTGAAGAGGACCTGGTCGCAAAAGTTGGTACCGTGCCGGTTACCCGATATGAGCTGCAACGGGAAATTGATCAATTGGCTCCGTATCGAGTTGCTTTTCACGGCGGTATTTCCCGAGAGAAGATGGCCGAAATTGAGCAGGAAGCTTTCAGTAAGTTGATAGAGCGTGGTTACAAGATCTGTTATGCCCAGAATCATCAGATTTCAGTGCCAACAAAGCGGATAGATCACGCCATTCAGGATATCAAAAGTAAATTTAAAACTGCGCCTGAGTTTGATCGAGCGGTTGCCAACGAAACCTTAGCTGGGCTTCGCGCGTCGATTTATCGGGCTATGCTTGCCCTGAAAGCGGAAGAAATTGCCGTTGAAGAGAAACTTTCCGTGACCGATGCGCAGCTGGAGGAATACTACCGGCGACATCTGCAGGCCTATTATCGGCCAGAGCAGTTTCGGGCCAGCCATATCCTGATAAAGGTGGACCCTTCCCTGGCACCAGGCGAAAAAGCGGTGCTAAAAGAGAAAGCCAGCGGGTTGCTTGCGCGGCTCAATGGCGGAGAAGAATTTTATCAGCTGGCTTACTATAATTCCGATGACCGGACCAAATACGTGGGTGGTGATTTGGGGTTTTTTCATGCCGGGCAAACCGTCCCCGAATTTGAAGCGGCACTTGCCGGCCTGGAAATAGGCCAGCATTCCAACCTGGTCGAAACCAGATTCGGTTTCCATATTATAAAACTGACCGAATTGAATCCTGCCCGGCAGCTTGAATTTGACGAAGTCGCCGACAAAATTCGCCAGCAACTCACCAAGCAACAACGTGATGAACTTTATCGAAATTGGCTAGCGCCCTTAGAGTCACAATGTAAAGTTGCTAAAATTTCGTCCTAATACGATGACAAGTCGAAACTATTTTTTCCTACTTCTGGTCCTTGGTTTTCTTCTTTCTGGTTGTGCCGGTTCCGGGAGCAAGGCACTGCAATGGTCTGACCCTGCGATAGATAAGATTTGGCCGGTCCCACCGGAACAGCCTAGAATTCGCTTATTGCGCACTCTTAGCCCCAAACAGTTGATCGATTCAAATGAAACCTCGAATCGTTTATTTCGCTGGGTTGCCGGGGAAATCACGGATATTTTACCATTGATCAGTCCTTATGCCGTGGCCACTGACGGGCATGGGACCATCTGGGTTACCGATAGCGGGCAACAGCTCATCCATGTTTTTGACTTGAACTCCGGCAGTGTCGAATACTTGACAGGTGTTGGTAACTCCCGCTTTGAAATGCCGACAGGGATTTTTTTCGACTCCCGGTTGCAGCACCTCTATATAGCTGATTCCCTGGCAAAAAGAGTGTTTAAACTTGATCGGCATGGCAACTTGATTGCTGAAATAGGCTCTTCAAAAATATTTCAACGACCGGCAGGCCTCGCTTTGGATTTGCAGCAGAATCTGCTGGTAGCCGATGTTCTGGCCGGCGTTGTCCATCGCCTCTCACCCGAAGGCAAAACTCTCTTGTCGTACGGCAGCTCGTTGACAGAAAATGGCCTTTTCAGTCGGCCAACAGCGGTGAGTGTTGGTCATGATGGCACGGTATATGTCCTCGATGTTCTCAATTTCAGGGTCGAAAAGCTTTCTCCCGAGGGGAAGTCTCGTGGTCAGATTGGCGAGCTGGGTGATGTCCCCGGCACCTTTTCCCGCCCGCGCGGGCTTGCGGTCGATGAGGACGGGAATGTATTTGTTTCCGATGCTGCGTTTGACAATGTTCAGATTTTTAATTCCCAGGGGCAGTTACTGATGTTTTTTGGCCGGGACAAACATTGGCCGCTTTCCCTGCCTGCTGGAATGACCATAGATGCGGCCGGGCGATTAATCGTCGCTGATACTTTTAATCGTCGGCTGATGATCTATCAGCTGCTTTCAGGTGCTGAAAAAATCCATTAGCTTTTACTTATGGAGGCATTTGTTTTGCATGAGATGATTCAGACTGAAGAGCGAAAAGAGGAGTAGCAGGATGAAAATCATTAGCATCGGTCTGCTCAGCGTTGTGTTGTGCGGATTAAGCAGCCTTGCCCTGGCCGGGAATCTGACCGATCCGAGCAATGCCCATAACCTGTCTTCCACTGCGACCAATGCGGTTCGTGCAACGACCGAAACCAGGATCTGTGTTTTTTGCCACACTCCGCATGGGGCCGTTGCTCAAACGTCTCTTTGGAATCGTAATGATCCCGATTCAATGGGTAGCTTCCCGCTTTATAGTTCGGCAACGTTGAATATTGATGACCCGGGTATTGTCGGTCTGAGCGGTTATAATACTACCGATTATCCTAATGGGGCCTCGCGGATGTGTCTTTCTTGCCATGATGGTGTTACGGCCATTGGCGAGATCGTCAATGGCTCTACCATCAGTATGACCCACGCGACCTTAAATGATTTTGGTAGCGGCACGATCGATCTAGCGACCTCTCACCCAATTTCCTTTGTCTATAATGCTGCCGTCAGAGATGCGATTAATGTGGCTGAAGGCGGCAGCAATTATCAGCTGTCGGCCAATACCAAGGTCACCACAGACTCCGCCGATCGTATGCAATGTACGACCTGTCACGATCCGCATTATGATACCAAAAATTCTGGGGTCTACGATCTGCCGTTCTGGTCAAACTATACCGGTAACGAACTGGCTGACTATGACAATGCCTGTCAGGCCTGTCACCTGGGAGCGGACTGGGGAGGCAGCTGGGGTGGGACTCCGCAGCTACCGCACCTGTTGCCTTGATGAATCCTTCTTATCCCCATGGTTTAATTATTATGTCCTCTGGAATCAGCAAAATATTTCTTTCTTCTCGAATCGTTTTCAGTATTTTTTTAAGTCTGCTGCTCTGCGGGGTACTGACTCCAGATACGCTGCAGGCCGCCAATAAAGGAATGCTGACCGGTGTTCACGGTGATCGGCAGTTGCTGCCCAAATCCTGCCGAGCCTGCCACCGTGGCATGAACATGTCGATTCGTGGCGAGGAAAGGGTCTGCTTTACCTGCCACAGCAATCCTGCGCAGCGGCAAAATATGGAAGCGCAAGGCTATCTGTTGCGTAGCGGGCGCATTGAACTACAGAGTATCGAGACGGCGCTACGCAAGCCGTATAGCCATCCAGTCCTCAGTGTCAGTAATGTCCATCACAGGGGTGAAGAACTTCCCGAGACCGAAATCAGCGCCAAGCGTCACGCCGAATGTGTTGATTGCCACGAAGCGCATGAAGCGACTCGGGAGGCACCTTTTCGAGGGATTCGTGGCAAACGGGTGGGGAGTTTTGTTACGGAAATCAACAAAGAATATGAACTCTGTTACCGTTGTCATGGTCGCAGTGCCAATCTTCCGGCCGACTCGACAGACAAACAGCTTGAATTTCGGCTGACCAATAAGTCCTACCATCCAATCGAGGGGGAGGGGGCCAACGCCCACGTCATCAGCCTCAAAGAACCCTATGCCGCGCGCCGCCGGCGACCTGGTGATATCAGTGTGATCACTTGTAGCAGCTGTCACGGCAATGATGATCCCAATGGTCCCAAAGGTCCACATGGGTCGAACTATCGCGGATTGCTCGTGGCGAATTACGATATGCATGAGACTAGCAGCGAGAGCACCCTGGCTTACGAACTCTGTTACAAGTGCCATGAGCGCAGCAGCATTCTTGGAGATGAAAGTTTTCCTTTCCATTCCTTGCATATTCTTGGCAATCGAGGGAAGAATCTGCCCGGGACTTCCTGCTATACCTGTCACGATGCCCACGGTAGTTCCAGAAATCAGTACCTGATCCATTTTAATCTCGATGTGGTTGAAGAAAATTCTGCCGGGCAGCTGGAGTACAAGGCTCAGGGGGTCGCCAGTCGCAAGGGTTCCTGCGCTCTGCTGTGTCATGGGGTTGATCATGCCCCCAAAGACTATTGATCGCTTAAAACGGAAAAACCAGTGGAATGGTCAGTGTGGCGCCGATCCAGATTAACAGGTTCAACGGGGTGCCGACCTTCAGATAATCGGCAAAATGATAGCCGCCCGGACCGACCACCAGAGCGTTGGATTGGTGGCTGACCGGGGTCATGAAGCAGGTTGATGAGGCCAGGGCAACCGCCATGAAAAAGGGTTGCGGGTTGACTGCAAAGCGGATCGACAGATCATAGGCGATTGGCGCCAGCAACACGGCAGTGGCGGCATTGCTCATGATGCCGGTCAAAAGCATGGTGACAAGAAATAGCACCCCAAGCGTGATCCAGGCACCATAAGGACCCGCCAGGTTGATAAGTTGTTGGGCAAGAATGTTGGACGCCCCGCTGATTTCCATAGCGGCGCCAAGCGGCAAGGTGCCAGCAATCAACATAATCACCGGCCAATTGATACTTTCGTAAGCGTTGGTGAGATGTATACAGCGGGTCACAATCATCAAGACGGCGCCAAGGGTTGCCGCATGCATAATCGGGAGAAGGCCAGTCGTTGTTGAGACAATGACGCCGAGCATGATCAATAGTGCCAGAGGTGCTTTATCCGGCAGGTAGGGCTCTGGGGTGATCCCACCGAGGATGAGAAAATTGTGTTTCTCCGCCAAGTGGAGAATTTTGCTCTCGGCCCCCTCAACCAGCAGCAGATCGCCAAATTTTAAGATAACATGGTCAACCCGTTTCACGACCGGCTCGCCGCGGCGCCAGATTGCCAGTACTGTTAGGCCGTGCGTGTCGCGAAACTGCACCTCCCGCAAGGTTCTCCCCACCAGTTCATTGTTCGGCGACAAAGCCACCTCAACCACCCGATGCGGTTCCTCGCTTTCTTTGAGGAGTTCTTTTTCCGAGCCGGGAACGACCTGAAGGCCTTTGATGCTTTTTAATTTCAGTAACTGCTCCGGTTCGCCTTCAATAAACAGGGTATCTTTTTCTTTTAAAATTAACGAACGTCGCGGAGAGGTGATTTTAAGATGTTCACGCATCAGCGAGCGCACCTTGAGATGTAGATTTGACTCCAGCCCCGATTGCTGGATCGTTTTGCCGATATAGGGAGAATCTTCTTTTATCAGCACCTCAGAAATGTAGGCTTTGACCTGCGCGAGCTTTTTCAGGGAGGCAGAAGGCCGATTAGGCAATAGGTGGCGGCCGATCAAAACCATATAGGCCAGGCTGATAACGACCATCAGCACTCCCAGGGGGGTGAAGTCGAACATGCTGAATTTAATGCCAGTGTATTGTTGCATCAGGGAATTAATCAGGATGTTCGGTGGGGTGCCAATCAGGGTGCAGACGCCACCGACCAGGGAACCAAAGGCTAGTGGCATTAGTAATCGCGAGGCGGGAATGTCGGTTTTTTTAGCGATTCCGGTGACCATCGGTAACAGGACCGCAGCTGCACCGATATTGTTGACAAAGGCAGACGCCACAGCAGTTAGGCTCATAATGGCCAGAATCAATTTGACTTCACTTTTTTCCGCGTAGCCCAGAATCCAGCGGCCCAAATGGGCGGTAATCCCGGTATTGGCAATCGCCCCACTGAGGACAAACATCGCGGCAACGGTTATGACTGCTGGATTGCTGAAGGCGGAAAAAGCTTCTTCTGCCGGAAGCAGGCCGAACAGCGGCAGGGAGACAAGAACCAGCAGGCTGACCAGATCCATGCGGATCCAGCCGGTGGCAAACAGCAAAACTGCCAGCCCGAGTATGGTTAAGACCAGGATTGCTTGCATTGAACACCAGGGTATCGAAGATGATTGCTGCAACTCTGCTAATTGTAATCGATGCGGCTGATAACACAACAGCATGGACACTGCCCGAATGGACTAGGGTTTGAATAGCTGGTTGATCTGCTGGAAAGTCTGAGCCGGACTGTCGGTGCTAAGCAGGGCCGAAATCATCGCCACCCCGTAGGCACCAGTTGCAGCGATTTGCCTGCAGTTGTCAGGTTTTATGCCGCCGAGGGCATAGACGGGAATGCTGCTCTTCAGACAGGCGGATTGCAGACTTGGCAAGCCAACCGGCTCGCCAAAGGGGGCTTTGGAAGGGGTATGGAAAATCGGCCCGAAGGTAACAAAGTTGGCCCCGGCTTGGGCGTGCCGAGCAATCTCTACGGGATGATGGGTCGATACGCCGATCAGCTTTTCCGGGCCGAGCAGGCGGCGCGCTATGGCGGTCGGCAGTGAATGGCCGCCGAGCTGCACGCCATCAGCATCGACCGCCAGAGCAAGATCGATCCGGTCATTGATCAGCAGCCGGCAGCGGTAGTCAGTGGTTAACTGACGAATATCCTTGGCCAGCGGCCAAAGTTCGGCGGCGGAGAGGTCTTTTTCCCGCAGTTGCACCAGTTTGAGCCCGGCGGCCAGCAACTCCTCCAGCACTGCCAGAAAACGCTTCCGGGAGGGCAACTGGTGGCGGTCGCTAATCAGGTAAACCGGCGGCAGGAGCATATTTAAAACTCCGCCTAGCCGGTCTTGGTCAGAAAGGCGTTGTCCCAGTCTTTCCAGACCGCCTCGTAGCCACGGGCGGCCAGCAGCTCGGCTATTTCTGCTGGACTCCGCTGGTCGCTGATCGCAAACTGTTCGCCCTCATGGCAATCATCGCTATAGCCCCCTGGTGCAGTACAGGAGCCGGCACTCATCTGGGTGATGCCAAGTGGCAGTAGATTGTCACGCAGATCGGCATTTTCACGGGTTGATAAGATCAAGCCGGCATCGTGAATCAACAACCGCAGGGCGCAGATAAACTGGGTCAACTGTCGATCGGAGACCAGTGAGCGTGGTTGGAAACCACCTTCGGCTGGCCGCAGGCGTGGGAAGGAAATGGTCACCTGGGTCCGCCAGAACTTGCGCGCCAGGTAAAGACCATGCAGGCCGGTGTAAAATACATCGGTCAGGCAATCGCCCAGACCGAGTAGGGAGCCGATGCCGATTCTGCGCAGCCCGGCTTCGCCTGCGGCTTCCGGCGCCTGCAGACGGAACTCGAAATCACTTTTCGGCCCATAGGGATGCAGTTCCGGGTAGAGCTCAGCGTCGTAGGTTTCCTGATATAGAGTGAGCCCGTCGACCCCGGCGGCCACCATGCGCCGATAGCCGTCTCGGTCCATGGGGAAAACTTCGATTGACACTGAGCCACAGAGTGGTTTGACTTTCTTGACCGCCGCTTCGAGAAAATTGATGCCGGCCGATTCAGGAGCTTCGCCGGTCAGCAGCAGCATGTGCCGAAAGCCTTGCTCGCGGAGGATTTTTGCGTCCCGTTCGATTTCATCCAGCGACAGGGTTTTGCGCGGTAGCTCATTATCGGCGCTGAAGCCGCAATACTTGCAGCCGTTGTGACATTCGTTCGACAGGTAGAGCGGGGCGTAGAGCAGAATCGTGCGCCCGAAACGCTGACTGGTGATTTTATGCGCCTGCAGCGCCAGCATTTCCAGCTGAGTATCACTAATCTGCGGCGAAAGCAGGCTGGCAAAGTCGCTCATGGCCAGTTTTGGCTTGCACAGCGCCTGATCGATCTGTTGCGGAGTCGCTGAGAGGATCTGTTCGCGTAGCTGTTGTTGTGGATACTGCTGAAGTTGTTGCAAAAAGCTCATCAGTTGTCCCTCAAGAAGCCGGTCAAAGGACTGGAGGCTTCGGCCTGTTGACGTTGCGGACCCAGGCCGGCGAGAAAGGCTTCCCGACCAGCTTCGACGCCTTTGCGGAAGGCCTGGCCCATGGCGGCTGGATCAGGGGTGTCGGCCAGGGCGGTGTTGACCAACACGGCATCAGCGCCCATCTCCATTGCTTCGGCAGCGTGCGACGGGGCGCCGAGGCCGGCATCGACTACCACTGGCACGTTCGCCTGTTCGATAATGATGGCAATATGGTCGCGGGTGCGTAGCCCCTTGTTGGTGCCGATCGGCGCTCCCAGCGGCATGACCGTGGCGGTACCGGCTTCTTCAAGATGCTTGGCCAGCACCGGGTCGGCGGGAATGTAAGGCAGGACAATAAATCCCTCCTTAACTAGAATCTCCGCCGCCTTCAGGGTTTCTATGGGGTCGGGGAGCAGGTAGTAGGGGTCGGGAGTAACCTCCAGCTTGACCCAGGGTTCACAGCCGGCAGCGCGAGCCAGCCGAGCCAGGCGCACGGCTTCTTCGGCATCCCGGGCACCACTGGTGTTCGGCAGCAGTAGGTAGCGCTGGCGATCGATGTGCGCCAGCAACGAGTCCTGCGGATTGTCGATGTCGACCCGGCGCAGAGCAACAGTAACGATGTCACAGCCAGAATTTTCCATTGCTGCAACCATCGCCTGGTTGGAAGAAAATTTTCCGGTGCCGACCATCAGCCGTGAATTAAAGGCGCGGCCGGCAATAATCAGTTGGTCCATGATGATATCCTGTCAGTGAAGACGCTTATTGATCAGCTTCGCAGGTTTCAACCGCCGCCGACGAATTGAATCAATTCCAGTTTATCGCCCTCTTTAAGAGGGGTTTCTGCAAGGCGTTCCGTAGCGAGTATTTCCTGGTTCAATTCAATCACCACCCGATCTGCTGTCAGATTTAATTGCTCAAGCAGGTCGCTGATGTTGGTGGCGTCGTTAATGGTGCGAATTTGACCGTTGATTGTCAGTTGCATCTGCCTCAGTTCCTTTGTTCTCATTCTGGAGTTTCGCCAAGCAATAACCGTAACACGGCGTTGGCCTGATGATGGGCAGCAATGCCGACTCTTGGTGCCATCAGCCCGCAGCCCGGACCTGCGGCGGTGACGCCGTCACCAACCAGGTAGAGGCGGTCCGACATTTTTTGGGTTTGAATACTGTTCGAGGGTTCGAAACCAGCCATTCCTGAGGCGACCACCAGCGGCGTTGACCGCGCTAGGCGGAGAAAAGTATTGGTGAGCATCGCTTTTTGATCTGCCGCATCAAAGGCTTCGACCAGCACATCAACCGGGGCGAAAATGCGCGGTAAATTCTCTGCGGTAATCCTACAGTTGTGAATCTCAACCTGAACTCCTGGGTTTATGCGCTGCAGATTGTCCCACAATGCCTCGACTTTGGGCCGGCCGATTTGATCGATAAAATATTGTTGGCGATTCAGATTGGATGGTTCCACCAGGTCGAAATCGGCAATGATTATACGACCAACGCCGACCCGAGCCAGGGCGATGGCGATATTTGATCCCAGGCCGCCGACGCCAGCAATGCCAACACAACTATTTTTTATTTTGGCGTGAACTCCCGGTGTGTGGCGGGCGATCATCAGAGCTTCGAGTTCCTGCGCGGAGGGTTGCTCGCCGCGACGAATCAAACTGACGCGATCGCCATCCTGTAGCTGCTGGTCCTGGTTCACCGGAAAGCCGTTAACGATGAGAATGTCCGCCGCCGGTTTATGTTGGTCGCGCAGGCAGAAAAGACTGGTTTTGGCGCCGCACTCAGCCGGTTGCTCGTTAATAAAAATTTGCATTGTTAGACATGCTCAAAATAAAAAAGCCACCAAATGGCGGCCGCCAGCAAACCCTGCTGGATGTCGACAGCCGCTTCCCTACGCCGGTATCAGCCGGATCAGGTTCAAAGGGTCGTTCCGAATTTATATACGGAACTCTCAGTAACTGGACTCCCCCAGGGCTTTGTAGGTTATCGATAGAAATTAGCAGCCAGCAGCGGCCAAAGTCAATATCTTTACCGGCTATTCTCCTTACAGAGATTGATCTTGATAGCGCTTTCGATTAGGATACCTTGCCCTTGAACGGGACCTGAATGACTGAATTAGTGAAAGGACAGAAATATGTCGATTTCGGAACGCTACCGGCAGATTTTAGAACAGATCGATACCGAATCGGATCGATTATACGAGGTGCTGCCGGAAGATACCGTAAACGCCTTGCGACAGGTTGATCTGGCGGCTGAAGAGCTGCAGGAGGAGGTCGAATCGGTTGGTGAGATTCCGCAGATGCAGCTAGATGCCAAGCTGTCTCCGGTTCTGCTGAAAGCCCACGGCCACCTGGACCGGGCTCGGGTGATGCTGGAAGCAGCCGAGCACCAGAAAGAGGCGGAAATCCTCTGGGAGCTTGAGCAGTTGATCTACCGCCTGTTGAACGATCTTTAGCGACGAAATGCTTGACGGAGTGCCTGGGGCGACCTGGCACGTTCGTTGCTTCGTAATTTCACGATTTTTCTTCTGTCACTCGGGGCGTACAGCAGCCTGCTGTCGTCCATCCCTTGCTGGAGCAGGTATTTACGATGCATAAAAAGCTGGAAAAGATTTTTTACGAAGTTCGTGATCCGGAACTTGACTGGGATGATATCGGTGGTTTCACGGAGGTTAAAGAGATTCTCAAAGAGATGGTCTGCCTGCCGCTGCAAAAGCCTGAGATGGTCGCCAAGCACCAACTCGGTATTCCGGCTGGCGTAATGATGTGGGGCCCGCTCGGGGTTGGTATCACCATGCTTGCTGAAGCTTGCGCCAAAGAAGCGGGGGCATCCTTCGTTTATATCAGTGGCCAGGAAATGCTTGGTAAGGGTGAAGAGTTGATCGAAGCCTTCGATACTGCCATCCACGAAGCACCCAGCGTACTGTTTATATCCGACTGCGAATGGCTGGCGCCGCGGGTTGGCTGTGATTATGAGTGGGGTCCAGGCAATCTGCGTGGCATTCCACCGACTTTTGCCACCAAAGACCTGAACCGGCTGTTTATCGAACAGATCGATCGGATCAACAAGGTCGACAATGTCATGCTGGTCGGTTCCTGTTACCGGATCGATACCGTCGATCAGGCGATTATCAAAGAGAAGAAACGGTTTAATCGTAAAGTGTTCGTCCATCCACCCCGGGTGATCGATCGGCGCGGTATGCTCGATATCTATCTGGATCAGATGCCGAACCTGGCTACCGATGTCGATCGCGAGCAGCTGGCCGAGTTGACCGAAGGTTATGTCGGTTGGGATGCCGAAAGCCTTTGTAAACGGGCTACGGTCAATGCCATCAAAGAGGATGCGTCGCAAGTAACCATGGCGCATTTCCTGAAATCGCTGAACGAGGTCCGCTACTGGTTGACTCCCGATATGACCCGCGTTTATCACGAAATCTACAAAAACGACTGCCCCCACCATTACGCTTTTTAGGCTCTTCGCGTGGTGGGAGATAAACTTTATCAGCAACTCGCAAACCGGCACGGCCATTATTGCCCGATGAGCACGCTGGGCGTTCGCTTGGCTGAAACTGCCCATGAGCAAATGGCCCTCCGCCCGGCTCAGGACTGGAAGCTCTGCTACCTGGCTCGGACCTGTGCCGTGGACGGCATCCGCATCGTTATTGAACAAATCCAGCCTGGTGTCGATTTACGGGTCGAGCAAAAGGGGCAACATCGCTTGCAGTGTCGGAGTGATGTTGCCCAGGTTTCTTTGCAACTGACCGAGCAGGCTATGCAGTTGGCGGCCAGCTATCGTGACCTGCCAGAGGAGCAGAAATTAGCCCAGCTTGAACTGCTGCGGACCACTCCGGCTGCTCAATTGATCACTATCAGCGAAGGATAAATGATGCAGGCCTCGGTTCTCAGCCAGATCTTCAGCGTGATTCAGGAAGAGATCCTGCAGATGTGGTGGTTTTTCCTGCTCTCGATCCTCCTGGTCGGCATCATCAAAGGCTACAAGCTCGATCTGCGTATCCGTGATTCTGTCAATCGGGCCGGGGTCTGGGGGATTCCAGTGGCGGTCGGGGTCGGCATGGTCTCGCCCCTCTGTGCCTGTGGGATTCTGCCGATCGTCATCTCTTTGGCAATGATGGGCACCCCGTTGGCGCCGCTGATGGCACTGCTGGTGACTTCGCCAGTGATGGGGCCGGATGCGTTGCTGCTAACCTATCGTGGATTGGGAAGCGATTGGGCGCTGATGAAGTTTATCGGCGCTGGAGTGCTCGGGCTTTCCGCCGGACTGATGGTGCTTTGGCTGCAGAAGATCGGTTATCTGGCGCAGGATATGGTGCGCCTGCAACCGGTTTATAACCAGGACGGCTCCCTGGCTCCGGCAGCAGAAATCGGCGCTGCTGCCGGCATTAAAGTCAAACGGATGCAGGTGGTACCCAGAGACAGTAAGGTCCGCTTTATCTTTGATCGCACCCTGGATGCTGGCCTCTTCGTTGGCAAATACCTGCTGCTGGCGATCATTCTCGAAGCGATTATCGTCACCCTGGTGCCGGTCTCCTGGATCACCTTCCTGGTTGGGCAAAAAAGTGTCTTCTCCCTGTTTTCCGCTGCGCTGATCGGTCTGCCACTGCCGACCAACCAGATCCCGATCATTCCGATTATGGCCGGGCTGCTCGAACGCGGCATCGATTTCGGTGCCGGTCTCACCCTGCTACTGGCCGGGCCGGTGACCAGTCTGCCATCAATGCTGGCGCTTTGGGCGATGTTTCAAAAGCGGTTGGTGCTGGTGTTTATTCTTCATTCTCTGGCTGTATCCATTTTGCTTGGCTGGCTGCTGCAATTGACCAGCTAAAGCTTTTACTCGGAGGGCCCGATGAAGCGCTTTTCCACGCTATTGCTGGTCTGTTCTTTCTTCGTTTCTGCCTGTGCTCGTCCCCAATCTCCGGAGCCCCTGGTTTTACAGGATCAGCTGATCAGTGAAGATACCCTCTGGAGCGGAGAGGTATTAATCGATGGCAAGGTCGAGGTCTTACGCGACGCTACGCTGAAAATCGCTCCTGGGACAGTGATAAGGTTCGTCTACCGCGATACCGACCGTGATGGCCTGGGGGATGGTACCCTGATCGTCAAGGGTAAGTTGCTGGCGATCGGCAATGTCGATCAGCCGATCAGCTTCCGCAGTGCCCGGGCCAATCCCGAACCGGGTGATTGGCTGGAGATCGCCGTCGATTTCTCCAAGCAGGTGCACCTGCGCTATTGCGAAATCCGCGACTCCGCCTACACCCTGCATGCCCATTTTACCCGCGGAATCGTCGAAGACAGTCATATCCACCACAATATCGACGGCTGTCGCATCGGCCAGGCGACCTTTACCCTGCGCCATAACCTGGTGGAGCAGCAGACCGGCAAGGGGATCAATTTTCGTAATTCGCGCGTCAGGGTCGAGAACAACCTGATCCGCAACAATACGGCCGGAATTTTTCTGTTTGAAAATGATCAAGTTTTCAGCATCAGCGGCAATAACCTGATCGATAATCAGTTTCACCTAAGGCTGGGCGATTTTTACCTCAATGATGTCAGTTTGCAGGGCAACTGGTGGGGAACGGCAGATCCGCAGGTCATAAGGACTAAAATTTACGACCGGAAGACCGATCCGGAAATCGGCGCTGTGCAGCTGGCGCCGCTACCCTCAGCCGTGGTTGGCGCTGGTCCACGCAAGAAATTTAAATTTGCTCCTGCGTGGCGTTACCAGACCGGTGGGTTTGTTGATGCCGCCCCTCTGGTCGTCTCCGGACTGATCCTTTATCCTTCCTGGGATGGCAGGCTGCATGCCCTCAATGGCTTTGGGCGGCCAGTCTGGACTGCTGAACTGGGTGACATCGCCGATTCGATCCCGGCAACCGATAGCCATCGTGTTTTTTTGCAAACCTGGCAGCGCCAAGTTGTCGCGTTGGAGCTGGCTGATGGCAGCGAAACTTGGCGCTTCAGCTATCCGGAATCCCCAGCCGATGACCATCGTCAGGGGGGCTTGGTGGTTGCCGGACCGCACCTGCTGGTGCCAGCCTGGAACGGGAATCTATATGCTCTCGATCCCGCTAGCGGAAAGCTTCGCTGGGAATATTCGGCCGGTTCAGTTTTACGCGCTGCGCCTTTGCTCCGTCAGGAAAAGATTTACCTGCCGGCCAGTGATGGTCAGTTGCACTGTTTGGATCTGCAGGGGAGACTGCTCTGGAAAACCCAACTTGGAGCACCGCTGCTGACTACGCCGGTTGCGCTTGGTGATACCCTTGGCCAGTTGACCAAGGCGGGAGAACTGATTGTTCTGGACGCAGCAGGCCAAGAAGTTTGGCGCTATGCCTCTGCTGAGGCCTGTTTTTACTCGGCTCCGGTGGCTGCTGACGGGAGCATCTACTTTGCCACAGCTGGAGGCAGCGTGCATGCTTTGGACGCTGAAACCGGTCAGCTGCAGTGGGAAAGCCGGGTCGCTGGGCCGGTTTACGCGACCCCACGGTTGCTGGCGGGACGTTTATTTGGCGGTGATAACGCTGGTCATCTTTTTGCATTATCAATGTCCAGCGGAGAGCTCTTGGCAAAAATTGACCTGCAGGAGCCTGTTCAGAGTCAGCCGCTGATTTACCAAGGATTGCTGCTGGTCGGCGCCCGGGATGGTGCTGTCCATGCCTTCAAGGCAGATTTCTAAGTCCGGGGATAGTGTTATTTTCGCCAGCAGCCCTCTCTGTTTGACGGTTTTTTGCCAGACTGGTGTTCTTTTGCGTAATTTTGTTCAAAAATTAACTCTGCTGCTGATCCTGGTTGTTTCAGCCAGTTCGGCAATGGCTGCCGGGCCGACCTATAAGGTCATTGGTGAAGACCTGCTCTGGCAGGGGGCTGTTGAGCTGACCCAGGCGGTTCTGGTTGCCGCAGGTGCTGAGTTGACGATTGCCCCAGGTACACTGATCCAGCCCCAGCAGGCAGATTTTGAAATACGCGTTGAAGGGGCTATCCAGGCTCAGGGCAGTCTGGTTGCTCCGATCCGTTTCAGGGCGCCGCAAGGCTGGCGAGGGGTTGTGCTGGCCCAATCGGATCGAGAAAGCCGCTTTGAGCAGGTTTTTTTCAGTGGTGCACAAACCGCCATAAGTAGCAGCATGAGTCGTTTCCGGGTCAGCCAGAGCAGGTTCGAAGGCTGCGATACGGCGATCAAATTGCACCGGCAATCGATTCCGTTGGTGGAGAATTCAGTGTTTATCGACAATCGGATCGCTGTTGCGATTGAGATGCGCTCGCAGGTGATGCTGAATCAAAATCGTTTTTCCGGCAATGAGACGGCGATTCTGGCCAGCCATAACAGCAGCGGAAATATCCTGGCCAATGATTTTAGCGACAATGGTACCGGGGTCCATCTGCAACATTTGTTTCTTGGGCAGCTGGCCAGGAATAATTTTCACCAGAACGAGCGGGGTATTTTCTGCGATCAGACCATGGAGAGTCCAAGGATCGTAGAAAACCGCTTTTCTGACAATCGGCAAGCGATTGTCAGTTTGCTGGCTTCAAAACCGTTGATCCGGAATAATTTTTTCAGCGAAAATCAACAGGCGTTGGTGAACAATCAACTCGGCAGTCCTCGAGTTGAGCAGAACCTGTTTGTCGATAATCGGATCGCCATAAAATCTGAACGGCGCTCGGCGCCGGTGGTAAAGCGCAATCAGTTCAATAAAAATCATTTAGCACTGCTTTGCGATTACCTGTCCTACCCAATCGTTAAGCAGAATAACTTTGAGGATAATCAGCTTGCTGTTAAACTGGGTGAGTTTCAAAGTGCCGATAAAGAGCAACAGGGTGTGGTCCCGAACGGTATGGAAGAGTATCTACAGGAATCTGGGCGGCAGGGGAAGTTCGCTGAATATTCAGCTGCTGCTGGTGCTGTTGATGTGCGGGGAAACTGGTGGGGAAGGGCAGCAAATCTGAATAGCCACAATTACCGAACAGCCCTGTTTTATGATCGAGAAGAATCTCAGTGGGTGGTCGATGCTGCCAGTGGTCGGCAGTTTCTGCGCGACCGGATTTCATTTACCCCCTGGTTGTCCGAGCCGGTTATAGGAGCCGGGTTGGAATAGTGTTTTGTGAAGCCGATATCAAAAAGGGGTTACTCGTGGAAGAGAAAAAGGATCAAGATGTAAAACTGGAAATTCAGATCGATGATGATGTTGCCAGCGGCCAATATATTAATATGGCGGTGGTGAACCATAGCGACAGTGAATTCGTTATCGACTGCATCTATGTTCAGCCGCAAGTGCCTCGCGCCAAGGTCCAGTCCCGCTTGATTACCTCGCCCCGGCATGCTAAGCGTTTGCTGATGGCCTTACATAACAATTTGCAGAATTACGAGCAGAAGTTTGGTGCTATCGATCTCGCTGAGGACCCAGTGAAAAAGGCTGAGGGGAACGATACCGATAATCCTGTCCACTAAGGATGGCTCAAGTCTCACCGCTTTTTGAAAAGGATCGTTTTATGCTAAAGCAAGGCTTTTCACTCTGGAAAACTATCATCTTATTGCTTGTGGCCGTGCTCATGGGTTTACCGGCCTATGCTTGTGTCGGCAAGACTCTGGTGGTTGCTTCAACCGGAGGGGTTCAGCAGGAATTGCTGGCCAATATGCTCGCACAATTGATTACCGAGCGGACCGGAACCTCGGTTAAAGTGGTGGCGCATAACTCAAGCAGCGAAGCTCATCAAGCATTATTAAAAGATGAGGTCGATATGTATGTTGAATATACCGGAGTCGGCCAGCTACAGATTCTTGGGGCCGATCCGGTTCAGGATGCAGGTGAACTCTATCAGCAGGTCAAAAAACGCTATAATGAAGAGCTGAACTTGGTCTGGCTGAAGCCGTTCGGGTTTGAAGCCCAAGTGGCGGGTGTCAATATTCCAGCCCAAGCTGCCCCAGTGGTTCGTAAGGATGTATTGAAAAAGTTTCCTGCCTTGGCGCGATTAATCAATAAGCTGGGTGGGAAAATTAATCCGGCTACCATAGCCAGGCTGGAAACCGAGGCGGACAAGCGCAGTGCCAAGGACGTGGCGCGGCATTTCCTCAAGCAGAATCGATTGATTTAAACTGCGCTGGCGGGGCTTCCTCCTACGCTGAATGGCTCCGGCCCTGGCTGCAAAGAGGGGCTGGTGGACGACTTTGAGGGAGGCGCCGCAAGCTGGCAGATTGAGCCCTTAAAAGCTGAGGCAGAGGATGAAATTGTGAATGAACCTGACGGGAATCAGGTTCATTCTGCGTTCAGCAGCAATGCAGGCTCCGCGCTGCTGAAAAAGATCGACCCCAGTCGCCGATAATTCCCTCAATTGGCTTAACGTTGAAAAATATATTATCGGTGAAGGGTACAGGCCCGGTTTGATGTGCTGCTTTGTCAGGCGGAAGATTAGGGAACCGTGGTTTTGACCTGATTCCGGCCCGAGTGTTTGGCTAGATACAGAGCATCATCAGCTTTTTTGATCAAATCATCAATGCTCCCTTCAACCGATCCGTCATAGGCGGCGACACCGAAGCTCATGGTCAGTTGGGAACCTTTCATCGCCCCACCAAAAACCATATTTTCAGATTTGTAACGGATTCTTTCCGCGACCTCAACAGCAGCGGTCAAATCGGTCTCCGGCAATACCAGGCAGAACTCCTCACCGCCATAACGGGCGGCCAGATCGTAAGTGCGTAGTTCTTCTTGCAGTAGATCAGCAACCCGAACCAAAACGTTATCGCCGACCTGGTGGCCAAACTTGTCATTGACCCGTTTGAAGTGATCGATATCAGTCATGATCAGGGCAATCGGATTGGTGCTGCGGAAGCAGCGGTTGACTTCAATCTCCAGCTTTTCCAGCAGGTGGCGACGATTGTACAACCGGGTGAGAGGATCGGTCTGGGCCAGCTCGAGCAGTAATTGATTACTGCGGCGCAATTCATCCTGCAGCGATTTAATCTGCATGTGGACGCGGAGCCTGGCGACCAGCTCTGCCGGTTCAAACGGTTTGGTAATGTAATCGCTGGCGCCTGATTCCAGTCCGCGGACCTTGGTGCCGATATCCTTATGGCTGGTCAGCATTATCACCGGTTTTTCTTTCAGATCTTCGCGGGATTGCAGCATAGCGAGAAATTTCAAACCATCGATCCCGGGCATTTCAATATCACAGAGAATGATATCGACATCGTGACTGACCAGCAGCTTAAAACCTTCGATTCCGTCTGCAGCTTGCAGGATATGACTGAACAGCGCACCGTCTGCAAAGGTCTGGAGCACCTGGGTGCGGATCGCTTTGGAATCATCGATGATCAAGAGGGTGCGCGTCATAGCCTGCCTATGGAGAGAGGTAAGATGATTTTAATATTCCCCGGAAGCTAAGTAAAGAAAAAACTCAATCTCGCTGCATTTAACAGCAGTTTGAGCCGCTGCAGTCACAACTTGGCTCATTTCCGGTCACCCAGCTATGGATAATTGCGCTGGCGCAGCCGACTCCGGCTTTCACCTCGATGGCAGCGACCGGGCAGTTTTGAAGGCAGGCGCCGCACTCGATGCAACGATCCCGATCGATTATCTGTGCCAGCTTATCAGCAACTTTGAAAACCCGATGTGGACAAACGATAGCACAGAGTCCGCAACCGACACATTTTTCAGCGATCAGTTTCAGACTGACAACATTGTCGAGGTATCTGAATTCGGCCATCCGTATGCTCTCCTCAAAAAGCTGCCGCAATCCACCCTATGGCAAACAGCAACAGGGCTCCTGCCTGGCAGGGGATGGCGACGCGCATCTCTTTTTCGACCCCTGAAGGGGAAGTGAAGGTCGTCGAACCAGTAAAATTCATGGCGGTGTAGGAGGCGATCGCAATCATGAGCAGGTAGAGCGACATCATGCCGCTGAGGCTAGCATCCCGAAAAAGGCCAAGCGTCAGAGCTGTCGCCGTAAATAATCCGAGCAGCGCGCCTTTCAAGGCAAACGCCCTACCGGGGATCCAAGGTAGTAGAATTGGTGTCAGCACACATCCGGTCAACACGCCAGCGAGACCTGCGGTAACGGCGGCCAGCCCACGATTCAGCACGGCGGAAATTGAAAAGACCTCTGGTCCGATACCGCTGAGAACCAGCAGCAGTAAAATCGCCACCAGAATCTGTTTATATAAAATTGTGATCTCGACCGGTGTCAGGACCAAGCGCTCCCAGAAATTAAAGCTGACCTGGCGCATGGCCGGGGTCGCCTGCATTTCGGCAGATAAGAACGCCATCAGATCGGTTGCCCTGACCGGGCCATAGACAACCGTGAAGCCGGTCTCCTGTTTGATTGTGTGGGCGGCAATCCCAGGAGCTCCCAACTGCGGAACAACCAGCTGACGATGGCTGACCAGTTCGGACAGTCGGCAGCCCGTGACCCGCCGAATGATCTCAGCTGTGCCGAAGGTTCCTTTTCCCGCGGCGCACCAGACATTGATCCCCTTGGTGTCGATCACCAGGATCCAGGCTGAAACCTTTTTCAGTGCCGCGCGCAGGCAGTCAAAACTGAGCTTATAGTTCGCAGAGATCAGCAGCGGTGACTGTGCATCAGGCTTGCCAACGGCATACAGACCAGGACTGACCAAGTAGCGATCGCGCCCCAGCCCCCAACGCATGGCCCAACGACCACGGCGGTCACGCCAGGATAATTTACTGGTCACCTGTGGAACCTTGCCGAGACTCGTATCCCGCCAGGCACTGACGAAGGGGTAGATACTGTAGCCGGCTAACTGCAACTCCTGGCCAACCGGCGGACAGCAGGCGTTGGTCTCAGATTCCGCTTGCGATGAGCAGCAACTTGCGGCGGCCTGCTCGGGCGGTTGTTTCGGCGCGCAGCAGCTGCTGGAAGTTTGATCTGGACAGCATTTGGATGAGTTATCGGTCATCTCGATGACAATCAGCTACCCTGAGCGGCCAACTTGGCGTGGGTTCTAACCAGCATGTCTGCTGTGGTTTCCCAGTCAACGCATTTGTCGGTGACGGAAACGCCGTATTTCAGCTGGGAAAGATCCTCTGGGATGCCCTGATTGCCCGCATGCAGATTACTTTCGATCATCACACTATTAATGGCCCTGGTTCCAGCCAGGCGCTGCGCCAGGATGCTGTCGAGCACTTCCCCCTGACGGAGATGGTCTTTGTAGGAGTTGGCATGGCTGCAGTCGACCATGATTGCCGGTGGCAGCTGGTTTTTTTTCAAGAGCTCAATGGTGGCAGTAATATCCTCGGGTGAGTAGTTCGGGCCGTCGTTGCCACCGCGTAACACAATATGCACATCAGGGTTGCCGGTGGTCTCGACAATCGAGCTACGGCCTTGGTAGTTGATACCAAGGAAACTGTGCGGGCGGCAGGCGGCAGCCATGGCGTCGGTCGCGATCTTCAGGCCGCCGTCGGTGCCGTTTTTAAAGCCGACCGGAAAGGACAGGCCGCTGGCCATTTCGCGATGGGTTTGCGATTCGGTGGTCCGGGCGCCGATCGCGCCCCAGCTGATCATATCGGCCAGGTACTGCGGGGTGATCGGATCGAGCATTTCACAGGCGAGCGGCAGCCTCAGGTCAGTGATGGCACAGAACAGCTGGCGAGCAATCCCCAAACCCTTGGAAATATTGTGGGTTCCGTTCATGTCAGGATCATTGATCAGACCCTTCCAGCCAACGGTGGTGCGGGGTTTCTCAAAGTAGACCCGCATCACCAGCAGAAGCTGATCGGCAAGCTTTGTTGAAAGTTCGGCGAGCTTGCGGGCATATTCCATGGCGGCCTTGGGGTCGTGGATTGAACAGGGGCCGATCACCACCATCAGGCGCTTATCTTCGCCGCGTAAGATCGATTTAATCTGGTTGCGACTCTGGCTGACAAAGGCTGCGCCCTCCGCAGTGAGCGGAAAAACCTGCTTAAGGTCAGCAGGTGCAATAATCGGAGTGACTTCACGGACATTCAGGTTGTTGGTCTGGACCATTTTTTCCTCGGGTTCTATTGCTGATTAATGAAATCGTCAAATCCGAACTAATTTAGCGGTTTTGGTAGTGAAAGTCAAAGCTTACAACGTCGTTTCCCGCCCGGAGAATCGTTTGACACTGCCCGGGGCTTTCTGTATAAATTCAAAGAATTACGTTATTTTTAAATCTAACCAGGGAGAATGAAGCCTTATGGGAGTTATTTTGATTGCCATCGCCAGAATTTTAGATCTGGCCTTCAATATTTATATCTTTATCATCATTGCCCGGGCGCTGATCTCCTGGGTCAGCCCTGATCCTTATAATCCGATTGTCCGATTTCTGCACAGTGCTACTGATCCAGTCCTCTACCGACTGCGATCTATGCTGCCGTTTTTACAGGCGGGAACCTTTGATTTTTCGCCAATTGTGCTCTTGATCTTGCTGTCGGTTTGCCAGCAGTTGCTGGTCGGGTTTTTGACTCAGCTTGCCTATTAATGTAGCGGAGAGCAGCGATGCGAATTACTCCGATAGAGGTTCAGCAGCAGCAATTCAAAACCCGCCTGTTCGGCTACGATACGTCCGCTGTTGATAGCTTCCTGGAAATGCTGGCAGATGAGTTGGAGCGCCTGCACAAGCAGAATAATGAGCTCAAAGAGTCGCTGGCGCGTACTCGATCTGCTCTGGAGCAGATGCGTGATCGGGAAAAGGCTTTGCAGGAAACTTTGATGACCGCTCAGCAGATAACTGAAGAACTGAAATCCAATGCCCGCAAAGAGGCCGATATCGTTATTGCTGAAGCGCACATCGAAGGGGAGCAGGTTGTCAGGGATGCCGCAGAACGCCGTTTGCAATTGCTGAGTGATATTCAGGAGCTCAAACGTCAGAAAATCTCCTTTGAGTGCGGTTTGCGGGCTCTGGTGGAAGGTCATTTGAAACTGCTCGATATGGATATCCTGCAGCTTGAAGAAGAGGATCGGCAAACCGCATTGCTCGAAGAGCCGCTCACCAGTGATGAGCTGAATGGCGGGTTGGAGCTGCCTTGACGCTGGCCTGTCTGCAGCAAACTGAAGCTGGGGTGATTCTCAGTCTCTATATTCAGCCGCGCTCCAGCCGCAATCAAATTGTCGGTCTGCATGGTGACCGTCTTAAACTTAAGATATGCTCGCCGCCGGTTGATGGTGCGGCGAATCGCTGCTGCCGTGACTATCTGGCAAAACTCTTCAAGTTGCCAAAAGGGCAGGTTGAGCTGCTGGCCGGCGAGCGTTCCCGACAAAAGCGGCTACTGTTGCAGGATGTCGACTTAAAAACAGTGACAACTGTGCTCGAGACCTATCTTTAGACAGCTGCCGGATCTCTTCTGCTCCATCCTCTTGACACGGCTTCGGCTGACATTTTATATTTGTGGACTGTGAATCAAAAAAATTTTGGAGGTTTGACCCATGCCGATGTACGAGTATCAATGTGAAGCCTGTGGATTGCAGTTTGAAGTTCGTCAGAAATTCTCTGATCAGCCGCTCAGTGAGTGCCGTGAATGTGGCGGTACAATTAAGAAGCTCATTTCCCAGGGAGGGTTTGCCCTCAGGGGGGGTGGTTGGTATCAGCAGGGCTATGTTGCCCCGTCTTGCGGCAGTGCCGCTGCCAAGAGCGAAGGCTGCGCCGGTTGTCCTAAGGCAGCCAACGGTTAAGGGCTGGCGCCAATAGGAATGTAAAAACCCCCGTCAGGAAAAATCCTGACGGGGGTTTTTACGTTTGGTTTGGCGTTCAAAGCTATACGCTAAACAGTATTTCAAGGTCACTGCGGAGGATAGCAGGAAAAATGTATACTGACAGGCGACTTTCTCTCGCTTTACTTTCCCAATCTGCTTACGTATAGTTTTGACTTCCAAATGAGAAAGTCAGGGTAGAAATCAACGGTTAGGTTTTCGTGAATAGTGTCTTGGAGGTTTAAAGTTGGCTGAAATTATTGATGGTAAGGCTATTGCTGCAGAAATGCGTGAAGAAATTTCTCGAGATACGGCTGCGTTGGTGGTACAGGGAATTACCCCTGGCCTGGCGGTTGTGCTGGTGGGTGAAGATCCTGCCAGTCGGGTTTACGTTTCGATGAAAGAAAAAGCCTGTGCCGCAGCAGGGATTTTTTCTGCTGAGCATAAGCTGCTGGCCAGCACCAGCGAGGCCGATTTGTTGGAGTTGATCGCCAGCCTGAATTCCGATGAGCGGATTGATGGAATTCTTGTCCAGTTGCCGCTGCCAGAACATATCGATGAGGCTAAGGTCCTCGAGGCGATCACCCCGGAAAAAGATGTTGATGGTTTTCATCCCTACAATGTAGGTCGGCTGGTAACTGGTAACCCCCTGTTTCAGCCATGTACGCCCTATGGTGTGATGCAAATGCTCAAACGGACGGGTGTTGAGCTAAAAGGCAAGGAGGTTGTTGTGGTCGGCCGTTCGAATATCGTCGGCAAGCCGGTGGCTTTGATGTGTCTTGCGGAACATGCAACTGTGACGATCTGCCATTCGCGCACTGCCGATTTGCCTGAAAAGGTGCGCCAGGCCGATGTGGTTATTGCTGCAGTCGGGCGTCCGGAAATGATCAAGGGCGACTGGATCAAGCCGGGTGCCGTGGTCATCGATGTCGGTGTCAATCGCGTTGGTGATAAAAAGCTGGTCGGGGATGTCGATTTCACCGCCGCCTTGGAAAATGCCGCAGCGATTACCCCGGTGCCTGGCGGTGTCGGACCAATGACTATCACCATGCTGCTGTTCAATACGCTGGTCAGCGCTAAACGCCGTGCGGCGCAGTCGTCGATCTGAGTCACCATGATTATCAGCAGCCCCAAGGGGCGCCAGGAACTGGAGAGTCTGTTAGCTGAACACCAGCGCCTGTTTCTGGTCGGTTGCGGCTCCTGTGCCAGTGCCTGTAAGGTCGGCGGCGAGGATGAGCTCTTTGCTACCGAGGAGTGGCTGACAGCTGCTGGCCGTGAAGTGGTCGGCAGTCTGCTGCTTGAAGAGGCCTGCCATATCATGCGCGCTGCTCGTGAATTGCGCCGCTTGAAGGTGCAGCTTGCGGAGGCCGATGCGGTGCTGGTTCTGGCCTGCGGCGCCGGGGTGCAGTCGGTTTCGGACTGTAGCGAAACCCGGGTTCTGGCTGGGGTTAATTCGTTGTTTGTCGGCAATATACGGCGTTACGGACAATTTGAGGAGAAGTGTTCACTCTGTGGCGATTGTATCCTTAATGACACCGCCGGGATCTGCCCGGTTACCAATTGCGCCAAGGGGTTGCTGAACGGCCCCTGCGGCGGGATGGCAGATGGCTGCTGCGAGGTCGATGCTGACCGCGATTGCGCCTGGGCACTGATCTACCAACGCCTGCAGAAACAGCAGCGACAGGGCGTTCTGGAGACAATCGTTCCGCCGAAAGATTGGAGTCGCAAGTTCAAACCGGGACAGCACTGTCTGCCGCGACCGGCGGATCGAGAGGCTGAGAAATGAGCCGGCTGGCCGAGAGGTTGAGAGCCCGGCAATTTGTGGTGACCGCTGAAATCGCACCACCAAAAGGGGCTGATCCCGCAAAAGCGCTGCGCAAAGCCGAGCTGCTGCACTGCGTCAATGCCATCAATGTCACCGATAACCAGGGTGCCTGCATGCGCATGGCGCCGCTGGCTCTGGCGCGGCTGCTGGTTGAGCAGGGCTACGAACCGGTCCTGCAACTGACCTGCCGCGACCGCAATCGAATGGCACTGCAATCCGATTTGCTCGGGGCGGCGGCCATGGGTATTGAGAACCTGTTATTGTTGACTGGTGATCATCCGCGTTTTGGGGATCACTCTGCGGCAAAGCCTGTTTTCGACCTGGATTCGGTGCAGTTGCTCGAAGCGGCCAGGGAGTTGAGTGCCGGAACAGATATGGCCGGCCAGCAGCTCAGTGCTTCGCCAAAGTTTTTTTCCGGCGCGGCCGTGGCTCCCGCGGCCGCGCCGCAGCAACTGATACTGAAGAAGTTTGCCAAAAAAGTTTCCTGCGGGGCTGAGTTTTTTCAGTCGCAGGCGGTTTTCCAACGTCAGCAGCTGGACTCTTTCATGGCGCAAGCGGCAGCTTTTCGGGTCCCTATTCTGTTTGGTGTGCTGTTGCTGAAAAATGTCCGCATGGCGGAATTTCTCAATCGCAATATTCCGGGTGTACAGGTACCGCAAGATTTGTTACAACGCCTTGAGGACGCTAGGAATCCTTTGCAAGAGGGGGTGCAGATCGCCCGGGAAATGGTTGGCTGGGCCCGCGAACTCTGCCATGGAGTGCACTTGATGACCTTTGGCCATGAAGGTCTGATTCCTCAAATTCTTGCCGATTAAAAATTCGTTGTACCTTCTATTGTCCAAGGAGCCTCGCGATGAAAAAAACTGTTCTTAATCAGGTGCATCGGGATCTCGGCGCCCGCATGGTTGAATTCGGTGGTTGGGACATGCCGGTTCAGTATGCCGGGGTCATTGCTGAACACCTGGCAGTGCGTGAAGCCGCCGGCCTGTTTGATGTCTCCCACATGGGTGAGATTGAGGTCGCTGGCCCAACCGCTTACGATTTTCTTCAGTATGCAACGACCAACAATGTTGCGACCCTGGAAGATGGGCAGGTCCAGTACACGACCATGTGTTATTCAGAGGGTGGTGTGGTAGATGACCTTACCCTCTACCGGTTTTCTGCCGAGCGATACCTGCTTTGTGTCAATGCAGCAAATACTGATAAAGATTTCAGTTGGCTTCAGGGTTTACTTGAAGAGTTCCCTGGTAACTCCCCGAAAATAGATAATTTAAGCAGTCAGTATGCTCAGCTTGCCTTGCAGGGGCCGGTGGCCGATAAAATTCTCGCAAAATTGACGGAAACCGACCTTGATGCCATAGCTTACTACCATTTTGCCGAAGGGCAGGTCGCCGGCATCGACACTTTGATCTCCCGTACCGGTTATACCGGCGAAGCAGGCTTTGAGCTTTACTGTCCGACTGCTGGCGCGGTGGCCCTCTGGCGGCAACTGATGCAAGCAGGTGAACCTGAGGGCTTGGTGCCAACCGGGTTGGGGGCCCGCGACACCTTGCGCCTGGAAAAAGCTTATGCCCTTTATGGGCATGAGATTACCGCCGATATTCTGCCGCTGGAAGCTCGTCTCGCCTGGATCACCAAGTTGAAAAAAGGCCAGTTTGTCGGTTCGCACGCCTTGCAGCAGGCGCGGGACAACGGCCTAAAGCGCAAACTGATCGGGCTGCAATTAACCGAGTCCGGAGTGCCGCGCGAAGGTTATCCGGTGCTGGCTGATGGGCGCGAAGTCGGCTATGTGACCAGTGGGACTATGTCTCCGAGTCTGAAAAAGGGGATTGCCCTGGCTTTAATTGAAACCGCCTATGCCGATGGCGATCAGTCGCTGCAGATTGGGATTCGTAAACGTCAACTAGCTGCTGAGCGAGTCAGCTTGCCATTTGTAAAATAAACACTAGCGCCCCTTGCGGGGTTATCCAAAATTGAGATTGGAGGCGCAGATGGATTTTCCTGATGAGTTGAAGTACACCGAAGAGCACGAGTGGGTTCTAATCGAAGAAGAGATCGTCACCGTAGGGATCACCGATTTTGCCCAGGATCAACTGGGGGATGTGGTGTTTGTTGAATTACCGGAGGTTGGTACTCAGCTTGAGGCGGGCAAATCCTTTGGGGTTGTCGAATCGGTCAAGGCGGTTTCCGATGTCTACGCACCACTGAGTGGTGAGGTGGTTGAGGTGAACAGTGACCTGCCTGATGAGCCAGAAATGGTGAATAATTCAGCCTACGAAGATGGCTGGATGATCAAGATCCGCTTCTCTAATCCCGCTGAGTTGGATACGCTGTTGAACGCTGCTGATTATCAGGATTTTATCGAGCAGGACTGATCAGCCTGTTTCTCGACGGTTGAACTCTGAAAGGATAATTATGCGCTATCTGCCCCATACAAGCGATGATGTGCGGCAGATGCTGGAGACTATCGGTGTTGCGAACATCGATGAGTTGTTTTCCGGCATCCCTGAAGCCTGTCGCCTGCAACAACCACTGGATTTGCCAGCAGCCATGTCCGAATCGGAATTGATGGCGTTGCTGCGTGGTATGGCAGAGCAGAATGCCCGGGTCTCCGATTGGGATGCCTTCTTGGGCGGCGGTGCCTATAATCATTTCGTGCCGGCGGTTGTCGATCATCTGGCCAGTCGCAGCGAATTCTATACCGCTTATACCCCCTATCAACCGGAGATAAGCCAGGGCACCCTGCAGGCGATCTTTGAATTTCAGACGCTGATCTGCCAGCTGACCGGCATGGATGTTGCCAATGCCTCGATGTATGACGGTGCGTCCGCCTGCGCCGAGGCGGTTTTGCTGGCTTTGCGCACCGGCAAAAAACGCACGAAAATCCTCCTTTCCGAAGCACTGCATCCGCAGTACCGGGCAACTGTCGCGACCTACTGCAGCTATCTGGATGTCGATTTACAGGAACTGCCTCACAACAATGGTGTCACCGACCTGCAGCAGCTTAGACAGCAACTTGATGAACAGACCGCTGCCGTGGTGATCGGATATCCAAACTATTTTGGACAGGTAGAAGATCTCGCTGCCGCAGCCGAACTTAGCCATACCGCTGGAGCCAGGTTGATTGCTGCAGTGGCCGAGCCCTTGGCGTTGGCATTGTTTAAATCACCTGGCGAGCTTGGGGCCGATGTGGTGGTTGGGGAAGGGCAAAGTTTCGGTGTGCCGGTTGCCTACGGTGGTCCCGGAATCGGTTTTTTTGCCGTCCGCCAAAAAGATATGCGGGCGCTGCCCGGAAGGCTGGTCGGCGAGACTTTAGATCAGGATAGCAAACGTGGTTTTGTGCTGACACTGGCGACCCGCGAACAGCATATCCGCCGGGAAAAAGCGACCTCGAATATCTGCTCGAACCAGGGGATGTGCGTGCTGATCGTCAGCATCTACCTGGCCCTGCACGGCAAGCAGGGGTTGCGCAAGCTGGCGGAGATGAACTATGCCAAAGCGGCCTATGCTAAACAGCAGATTGCCCAACTCGATGGCTTTGAGCTGGCCTTTACCGGGGAAAGTTTCAATGAATTTGTCGTGACCAGCCGGACGCCTCCGGCCGATCTATTGCTGCGTCTTGAGCAACAGGGAATTCTGGCCGGCATCCCACTGGTCAAAGATTACCCTGCTCTAGCAGATGGTCTGCTGCTGTGCGTGACCGAGCAGAACAGCCGCGAACAGATCGATCGTTTAGTCACTGCTCTGGCTGGAGGTGAATTATGAGTCGCACAGACAGTCATGGGCTGGTGCTGGATGAAAAACTGCTCTTCGAGCTCACTGATCCGGGTCGGGTTGGTTACAGTTTGCCACAACTTGATGTGCCGGAAACTCTGCCGGCCGCAGTGTTTCGCCGCGATGAGATCACGGGCTTTCCCGAACTCTCTGAAGTCGATGTGGTACGCCACTACACCCGTTTGTCGACCTGGAATTACGGCGTCGACAGTGGCTTTTATCCCCTCGGCAGCTGCACCATGAAATATAATCCTAAGGTCAACGAGCAGGCGGCCCGTCTGCCTGGTTTTGCTGAACTGCATCCACAGACTCCGGATCACTTAAGTCAGGGGGCGCTGGAACTGATGTATGTCCTGCAGCAGGATCTAGGCGAAGTCTCGGGTTTTCCGGCCATTAGCCTGCAGCCCGCGGCCGGTGCCCAGGGAGAATTTGCCGGCATCCTGATGATCCGCGCCTGGCTGGAGGCGAATGGCCAATCCCGCCACAAGGTGATTATCCCTGATACCGCCCATGGAACCAATCCCGCTTCCGCTGCGCTCTGTGGTTTTGAGGTGGTGCCGGTCGCTTCTGATGGCGTGCTTAATAAAGAGGCGGTGGCTGCGGTTATGGATGAGGATGTTGCGGCGCTGATGGTCACCAACCCGAATACGCTGGGCCTGTTTGAGTCGGATATCCGTGAAATTTGTGAGCTGGTACATGCCAAAGGTGGGTTGGTCTATTGTGACGGTGCCAACCTGAACGCCCTGATGGGGATTAGTCGCCCTGGCGATATCGGCATCGATGTTATGCATTTTAACCTGCATAAAACCTTTTCCACCCCGCACGGCGGCGGTGGGCCAGGGGCTGGGCCGGTGGGGGTTGTGGAAAAATTGCGGCCATTTCTGCCGGTACCGGTAGTAGTAAAAACTGATAATGGCTTTAGTCTCGATTTTAACCTCCCGCACTCGATCGGCCGGGTCAAAGGTTTTGCCGGCCACTTCGGTATTTTGGTGCGGGCCTATGCTTATATTCTGGCGATGGGCGGCGAAGGCCTAAGGCGGGCTACTGAGCTGGCGGTACTCAATGCCAATTATATCCGCGCCCGCCTCGAGGGCAGCTACGATCTGCCTTATAAGCAGCGCTCATTGCACGAGGTGGTGTTTTCCGAAGCGAATTTGGCGAACGATTGCCACACCTTGGATGTGGCCAAACGGCTGATCGACTACGGTTATCATCCACCGACCATCTATTTCCCGTTGGTGGTCAAGGGCGCACTGATGATCGAACCGACTGAAACTGAGAGCAAGCAGGTCATTGATGAATTCTGTGATGCTTTGCTGGCGATTGCCGAGGAGGCTAAAAATGCTCCAGAAGCGCTCAAGCAAGCCCCGGTAAGGGCTCGGGTGAGGAGGTTGGATGAAACAACTGCCGCTCGCAAACCAAAACTGCGTTGGACGCAAGGCTAATTACTGCCGCCCGTAAATAGATTTGCCGCTGAGAATATAGCGGAAGTGAGCATAGATGTTCAGCTCAGGGTGGGGGTAATGTCTTGGCAGCGGACCGAACGGGGAGCTACGGTAGATGGCTTCAATCGCTTCGTAATCGAGCAGATCGGAACCGCTGGTTTTGATGAGTTCCACATCCAGCAGTTCGCCTTGCCGATTTACTTTAATTTTTAGCAGTAATATTCCCTCAACGCCATTTCGGGCGGCGGCCATGGGGTAGTTCCAGACCCCTTCGATCTGATTGCGAAAGCGTCTGAAGAACGAAATCAGCAGGCCTTTTTCCAGGTTCAGCCAGACGGTATTGCCCTCTTCAACCCCTTCGCGCTCTTTGATCTTTTCTCGCCGGCCCTGGTTTTGGCTACGCGCAATAGTCTGGGGAGAGAGTTGTGTCAACTGGGCCAGACTGGGAAGATCCTCTGGCAATGCCTCGCTGGGTTCTGGTGTCTTGGGTGTAGGCTTTTCTGCGGTGCGAGGCAAGGTTCCCTTGGCTGATTTCGGTTTGCTTGCTGGGGCTGGAGTGGTTTTGGCTGCTGGTTTAGGTTTAGGCCTTGGGGTGGATTGGGTGGTTTTGGGCTGCGGCTTCGCTTGACGGGGCGCAGGCTGTGCCTGCTGGGCTGTGGTGGCTGGCTGGGCCGCCTGATCACGACTGTCTTGCCCCTCTGGAGCCTGCTCTTTTTCTACCCGCTGATTACGCTCGGCTAAACGGGCTGGTTGGGTTGGCTGCTCTTCTTTAACGGGTTTCGGCAACGGGTCCAATTCCAATTGCCGCGGCTTGTCGACTAGACGAACAATGGTCGGCTGTTGTTTTGCCGGGGCGTCTTCAGTTGGCCTCAGGGTGCTTTCTGAGTTCAGCAGTATCGCGATCCCCAGGTGAAGCAGCAGCGAGATAGAGATGCAGACCCAGAACAGTCGCGAGGTGTTTTTCCGGAATCTGTTGCTGGGGATTTCTGATTCATTCATAGGCCATGGATTATAACTGTTGTTTTCGAGAGTCGCCAGCGTCTCTTAGCTTTTTCGAATGAAAAACCGATTGACCCTGAGTTCCGGCATTCGCTATAAACGGGACTATTCATGGGTAAATCCTGAATTGTTCAGGGTTCTTTTTTGAAATAGTGTTATATTCGGAGAAATAACCACATAAAGTGAAGGAGGATTTTATGCATCTCGTTGATCAGATTAAAGCAAAAGCCCGGAAAAATAGGCAGACCGTTGTGTTGCCCGAAGGTTATGATGATCGGATGATCGAAGCTTCGGCCAAGATTGTTGCGGATGGTTTAGCAAAGGTCGCGCTGCTGGGCAATGTTGATACGCTCACTACCAAGGCTGCTGAAATGAGCGTCTCCCTTGAGGGAGTTGAGCTGATTGATCCGAAAAATAGTGAACTGCTTGCTGGGTATGCGGATCAACTTGTTGAAATCCGTAAGAAAAAAGGTTTGACCCGTGAGCAGGCTGTTGAGCTGCTGACCGGCGATGATAATCTCTATTTTGCTTCCATGATGGTGCGTCAGGGCGATGCCGGCGGCGCAGTTGCCGGTGCCTATAACACCACCGGCGATGTGCTGCGTGCCGCCCTTCAGGTGATCGGATCGACTCCAGGCATGAAGACCGTATCCTCGGTTTTCCTGATGGTCACCAAGACTCCAGAATTTGGTGAAAACGGCACCCTCTGTTTTGCTGATTGCGCTGTCAATCCGAATCCGGATGCCCAGGCACTGGCGGAAATCGCTGTGAGTACCGCAGCCAGCTGTAAAAGTTTCCTTGGGGTTGAGCCGAAGGTGGCGATGCTCAGTTTTTCAACCAAGGGCAGTGCCAAGCATGAGGATTGCGATAAGGTCCTCAAGGCCCTGGAAATTGCTAAGGAACTGGCCCCGGAGCTGGCCATCGATGGTGAACTGCAGGCCGATGCGGCTCTGCTGCCAAAGGTTGGAGCCAAAAAGGCGCCCGGTTCCACAGTGGCCGGTCAGGCCAACACTCTGGTTTTTCCCGACCTGGATGCAGCAAATATCGGCTACAAACTGGTTGAGCGGTTGGCCGGAGCTGAGGCTGTAGGTCCGATTATTCAGGGGTTGGCGAAACCGGTCAATGATCTTTCCCGCGGCTGTTCAGTCGATGATATCGTTAGCGTGTCGGCGATTACCGCGGTGCAGGCGCAGGGCTGATATCAGCGTTGCTACAGTTTGTTTGAGGGCGGCCAAATAGGCCGCCCTCTTTTCTTTGGTTCTCACTTAACTTACTAGAAATTTAAATTTTTTTTGGTCTGTTAAAGGTTTCTCTTTTTGTTGCCTCTGTGCTAAAATCCGCCCTTATGCCGAGCTATCTATGTAAAATTGGAACGGCCGACGGTCGGGTGGTCGAAAAGCTCTTTGAATCTACCTCGAAAGAGCAATTGAAAGAAAACCTGGAAGATCAGGGTTTTTATGTTTTTCAGATCCGCCGCAAGCCCTGGGAATTCTTGTCCAAGGCGGGATCTCAAACCGGCCGGCTGAGCGGTCAGCGCTTCCTCTCTTTCAATCAAGAGCTGCTGGTCTTGCTCCGTTCCGGTCTGCCGGTGTTACAGATCCTTGATACTCAGATTGGTCAGATGGAGGCTGGGCTATTTCGCGATGCCCTGGTCGAAATTCGTGAGGATATCAAGGGGGGGAGTGTCATGTCAGAGGCCTTCGCCAAATTTCCCCGAATCTTCTCGCCGCTGTATGTCGCATCGATCAAAGCCGGTGAGAAAACCGGAGACCTGCCCGTGACCATGACCCGGTTTCTCGAATACCAGAAACGTGTCGAAGCGATCCGGGCCAAGGTACGTAGCGCCTCATTTTACCCCCTGCTGTTGACCTCTGCTGCGTTCCTGGTGATTGTCTTTCTGTTGCTGTATGTCGTTCCGAGTTTCACGCAGATCTATGCTGATGCGAAAGTCGAACTGCCGCTGATGACGCGACTTTTGATCGGTTCGGCCGCTCTGCTGCAAGATTATTGGTACCTGCTGTTGCTCGTCATTGGCGGCTTGGTTGTTTTTCTCAAACTATTCCTGCGCTCATCCGCTGGACGTTTACGGATGGACCGTTTCTTGCTCAAGATCCCGTTTTTCGGGGTGCTGAAAATCGATTATGCACTGTCCGGTTTCTGCCGTACTCTGGGGACCACTCTCGCCAGTGGTACGCCACTGGTTCCGGCGATGCAGATGTCCCGCGGCACCCTGAACAATCGCAGCCTGGAACAAGAGATGGTGCAGGCTATCCGCCGGGTGGAGGAGGGGACAGCACTCTCCGATTCACTGACGCGGACCGGTTTCTTTCCACCATTGGCTTTGCGGATGGTTGGGGTCGGGGAAACCTCCGGTTCACTGACCGATATGCTCGGTGATATCGCGGAATTTTACGAAGCTGAAGTCGAGCGGCGCTTGACCCGATTGACGACTATGATCGAGCCGGTGCTGATGATGAGCATGGGAATGCTGATCGCCTTTATCGTGGTCGCGATGTACGTGCCAATCTTCCAGTTGGCGTCTACCGTTAACTAAACCTGAGGTCAGTTCGGGAATGATGTATAAGCGTAAAATGGTCGGCCGCATCCTGGTTGAAATGGGTGCAATCACGGCAACTGAGATCGATGTTCTGCTCGAACAGGTCCAGGTCAGTGGAAAAAGTTTTGGTGCTACTGGTATCAGTGAGGGGCTGTTTACTGAAGAGGACCTGGCTCGGGCTTTAGCGATTCAGTTTCAATATGAATTCATTGATCTGCAAGATGTTGTTCTCGACCAGGAACTGCTGGCCTCTTTGCCGGCCGGCCTGCCGATGCAGCACAGCTTGGTGCCCTTGCAACGGGAAGGGGACGCTCTGGCCATTGCCATCGCTGATCCGACCGATGTTGTCGCCATCGATAATCTGGAGTTGCAGCTGGGTCTGACCCTCGATATCAAGATTGCCACCAAATCGCAGATTGAACGGATGATAGAGCGTGGCGAGGGATCGCAAAGGGTTTTGCGTGAGGCCTCTGAAGATTTCAAACTGCAATTGATCAAAGAGACCGATAAAGGGGACGAAGTCCTCTCGATTGAAAAACTGACCGCGGACACCAGCCCGATCATCCGCTTGATCGATTCAACCCTTTACGATGCCCTCAATAAGCGGGCCAGTGATATCCATATGGAAACCACCAATGAGGGGGTAGTGATCAAATATCGGGTGGATGGGGTTCTCTATCAGGCCACCGAAACCATCGATGGACGCTTTCAGAGCCCGATCATTTCGCGGATCAAGGTCATGAGCGAACTCGACATTTCCGAGCGGCGGATTCCTCAGGACGGCCGTTTCAAAGTTCGCCTCGGAGATAAGTCGATCGATTTCCGAGTGTCGATCATGCCGACCATTTTTGGCGAAGATGCGGTTATCCGGATTCTCGATAAAGAATCGATTGCCGCCGATATGAAGGGGCTGACCCTTGAGGTCCTCGGTTTTGCGCAGCGCGAACGGGAACGGGTGCGCAGTCGCATCCGCGAACCTTACGGAATGGTGCTGGTGACCGGTCCGACCGGAAGTGGTAAAACCACCACCCTCTACGCGGCGCTCTCAGAGATTAATGCCGTAGAGGAAAAAGTTGTCACCATTGAAGATCCGGTTGAATACCAGGTTAAAGGGGTTGTGCAGGTACCGGTCAATGAAAAAAAGGGTTTAACTTTTGCGCGCGGGTTAAGGTCGATTTTGCGCCATGACCCGGACAAGATCATGGTTGGAGAGATTCGTGATTCCGAAACCGCACAGATCGCAGTACAGTCCGCTCTGACCGGCCACCTGGTCTTTACCACGGTTCACGCCAACAACGTCTTTGATGTCTTGGGGCGGTTTTTGCACATGGGTATTGATCCGTATAATTTTGTGTCCTGCTTGAACTGTGTCATCGCCCAGCGGCTGGTGCGGGTGCTTTGCCGGCAGTGCAAGCATCCGATCACCCCGGACCCCGAGCTCACCAGGGCGGCCGGGCTGACGGATGAACAGTGCCGCACGGCTAACTTTCACGATGCTCCAGGCTGCAAAGAATGCAACGGTCTGGGCTATATCGGTCGGAACGCGATTGTTGAAATGCTGGAAATGAATGATGAAATGCGGGAGATGATTGCTGCTAAACGGCCGGTATCCGAACTGAAGCAAAAGGCGCGTGAGAATGGTACCGTCTTTTTGCGAGAAGCCGCACTGGAAAAAGTTTTGCAGGGCGAAACCACTTTTCGCGAGATCGATCGCGTCACCTTTGCGGAGTAATAAACGGTGTTCCGAAGAACTTATCTGGGATTAGAAATCCGTCGTGAAGGTTTGCGCGCTATCGCTGTTCAGCGTCGTGGCCGGGGATTGGCCCTGCTTGGTGGACAGACGCTGCAACTAAGCGAGGATGTTCTCTGCACGGTTGCTCAGGAACCGAACATCCTCAAACCGGATGCCTTCATCCAGGCCGTGCATGAAGTGCTGTTGCCGCTGGCGCGGAGTGAAGACCGAATCGCCGTCGCCCTGCCGGATGCAGCCGGGCACGTGTTTCTGCTCGATATCGATACCCCGTTCAAGACCCGTCAGGAAGGAGAAGAGATTGTTCGCTGGCGCCTCAAGGAACTGCTGCCGGCGTCTTTTAGCCATTTCTCCCTCGATTTTCAGGTTCTCGAGGAACGAGAATCAGGCAGCTTACGGGTGCTGGTTTCGGTTATCGATAAATTCGTGCTGCAGCAATATGAAGAGGTGCTGGCAAAGGCTGGCTATGCTGCTGCGCTGATCGATTTTCATGCTCTTAATCTCTACAGCTGTTATCGAAGCCGGATTGAGTTAGGGAGTGATTTCGTCCTGGTCGGGATCAATGGAAATCAGCTCAGTATGTTGGCCTTCGCCAACCGCCAGCTTGATTTCTATCGGGTCAAAACCGTTCCGCAAAATCCGGAAAGAATTTTTCAGGAAATTAATCGTTCCATCGTCGGTTACCGCCGGGCGCACGCTTCTTTTTCCCGCTCGAAGGTTCTGCTGCACAGCGATTGGGGCGAGTTGGATGAATTGTCGGAGGCTGTCCGTTCGGCTTTTGATCGGGAGATCGATCTGTTGCCCTCCCCGTTGAGTCATTTGAGCAGCAAAACTCCGCTGGCTATCTCTTCCGCCGAAGCTTGTGGGATGGCAGCTGCGCTTGGCGTTGCGGAACGAATGGTGCAGAGAGTGAGCCAATGAAACTGACTCTAAATCATGCCAGTCGTCGCTATTTGAATCGGCGTGCCCTGAATCAGATCTATCTGGTTTTATCTTTGCTCCTATGCGCTCTGCTGGCTTATCAGGTTGTCAACTCTCTGCAGGGGAAAAGTCGTGCAGAGCAATTTCAGAAAAATATCTCTGAACTTCAGCAGCAACTGGGGCAGTTGCAGGGGGAGGCTCCTCGTCACCTCACCGCTGACCGCATCGAAAAACAGAAGGTGGAATTTGCCCAGGTCGAAACCATCTTAGACCGGGATGCTTTTCGCTGGAGTGCATTGTTTGATCGCATGGAACTGCTGCTACCTGATGGCGCCAGTATTCGTAGCTTTAATCCGAACTACAAAGACAAAAGTCTGGTGTTAAACGGTGTCGTCAAAGGGCTAAGTGATTTACAACAATTGCTCGACAATCTGCTTGCCGATTCTTTTCAGCAGGTCTATCTGCAAAACCAGGGAATGGTGGAGGTCAGTGATGGTTCCGGTGGCAAGGCTCCCGCGTTGAATTTCTCCCTTAAAATTGAGGGGGTTTTTTAACATGTCCCGTAGTAGTTTGCTGCTCACCATTTGGAACCAGAATCGCCCGGCACTGATCATTCTGTGCTGTCTGCTCGCTGCTTCTGGTGCGCTGTTCCTGCTGCAGACGCAACTGCTTGAGCCAAAGATCAACCGGCTCAGCAGCCAACAATCCGAACTGCAACAACAGGTCCGACAGCGACAATTGCAGGTGACGACCACGGGTCTGCCGCTGTCGACAGCCGAACGGATTGATGAAGATCTGCAAAAGTTTCGTGAGTTAATCCCGGAAAAACTGCTGTTTTCTGAGTTTATCGGTGAACTGTTTTCCTGGGCAGAACAGGCGGATTTAGAAATCGATCAGATCAATTACCGGCCAGAACCTTTGCCAGAATCGGGGCTGCTCAGCTATGGGCTGAATTTTTCCGTACAGGGCAGTTATGAGCAAATCAAACATTTTATTCATCAACTGGAGAATTCAGCGCGAATTCTAATCATCGATAAGATTTCTTTGGCAGGCGCGAATGATCCTCAGCAGGATCAACAAGGTGTTGCTCTGCAGATTGAATTGACCACCTATTTTCGGGAGGTCACGCCGTGAACCGAAGCCGTATCCTGCTGGCTCTGCTGGTTCTGCTCGGTTGTGCCCTGGGCTACGCCTGGTATTCTACCCCGCGGCAACAGAGTATTTCACCGGCAGCGGTCCGATCGACCGGTTCAGGTGATAGGTCTGGGGAGAAAATAGCGGTTGTTGACAGTGTCGTGCTCGATTTCTCCGGTGGCGACACTCTGGCTTTCAATGAACCTGAACGCGATCTGTTCCGGCCGCTTTACCGGAAACCGAAATTTGTGCCACCGCCGGTGGTCGTTAAACCCCCGCCGGTCGCTATCGCACCGCCGCCGATTATGCCACCGCCGGTGATTCGCCGGCCACTGGCAAACCCGCTCGGACCAAAACCGATTCCCCGATTGAAGGTTGTCGGGTCCCTTGAAAAGGGGGCGCAGCGTACGGTATTTCTTTCGTCCTTACAGGGCGATATCTATCTGGTCAAGCGCGGGGATCGTTTTGCTGATGGTCTTATCGTCCGTGAATTAAGTGCTCAGCAGGTGGTTATCAGCCGCAACCAGAACGATCAGGGGGTTCGCCTGCCGCTTGGCAAGGCAAAGTCCCAGCGTTTACCGGATGTGCCGATTCGACCTGATCGGCCGAGTCCGCCGCCTTTCAGTGAATTAAACCCCGCAGAGGCAGCCCCCGAAATTCCTCGGCCAGAACGTCCCATGGTCCCTGGGAAAACTCAACCAGAGGTCGAATAATGAGCCTAGATAGATTCAGGAGCTTGATGATAATGCGTTTATTGCCCAAGGGATGGCCGAAAAGTTTCGGTCTGCTGATTGTACTGGCGTTTCTGCTGTCGGCTTGTTTGGCCGGCAAGGGGTCTTTTGTCGAGGGTGAAAAAGCGCTTGAACAAAAGAACTATGATCAGGCGGTCGTCTCATATTTAAATGCATTGGAAGAGGAGCCGGACAACCAGCAATACAAATTGAGGCTGGGACTGGCCCGTGGCTATGCGGGTTTGGAACACAAGGCGTGGGGAGATAAGTTCTTTGCCAATGGTAACTACCGCGAAGCTCTGGAAGAGTATCAGTTAGCTGTCGATCTGGATGGTTCCTACTATGTCGCCGCAGACGCAGCGGAGAACGCGCGCAACCACCTTCTCGCCCAAAAGTTGGTCGAAGAAGCCGAGGGGTTGCTGACAGCACGCCGCCGGAGTCAGGCTGAAAATGCTGTAGAGGATGCATTACAGGCGGTTCCCGACTTTGAACCGGCCTTGCGGCTGCAGGAAAAAATCAAGAATCACCAGTACGTCCTGATCGATGGGGTCGAATTGGAGGTTAACTCCAAGCAGTTGATTAACCTGAATTTCCGTGACGCTAAGCTGCTGGATGTATTTGACATCATAACTAAACTTTCCGGTATTAACTTTATTCTCGATGAGGATGTGCGGGGCAGTAACACCACTCTGTTTTTGGAGCGGGCGACCTTTTCTCAGGCGTTGGAGCTGCTGTTACGGATGAACAAACTGGACAAAAAAATTCTTAACAGCAAGACGATTATCCTGTTCCCGAAAACCCGCGATAAACAAAAACAGTTTGAAGACCAGATTATCCAGACCTTTTTTCTGTCGAATATCGATGCGAAAAAAGCGGTTAACCTGCTGCGGACCATGTTGCAGGTGCGGAAAATTTACGTTCACGAGGAGCTGAATGCGATTATTCTGCGCGATACGCCATCTGTCATTAAGCTCGCGCGTAAGATCATTGAGAATAATGACCGTTCCAATTCAGAAGTCGTCTTTGACCTTGAGCTGATCGAGGTGAGCCATAACATTGATCAGGAACTTGGGCTAAAGCTGACAAATTATTCTATCGGGGCTGGTATGGGGCAAACGACGACGACAGACAGCGATGGTAATACCTCCACGGAAGGTCGAATTGTTTCTTTAGGGGTGATACCGGGTCAATCGACCTCTGGGTTAATTGACGGTCTTGATGGTTTTAAAGATTTAGATCCATTCTATTCCATTCCGGCTGCCAACTTCAGATTCATGAAAACCCTGATTGACGCCGAGATCCTGGCCAGCCCGAAAATTCGGGTGAAAAACAAAGAGAAAGCCAAGGTGTTGGTCGGCAGTCGTGAGCCGACGATTACCGTCACCAATAATGGTGACACCTCGACGGACAATGTCCAGTATGTCGATGTCGGGGTGAAGCTCAATGTCGAGCCGAATATTCAACTCGACGGTTCCGTCGTTACCAAATTGGGCTTGGAAGTCAGTAATGTCTCGGCCCGGGAAACCACCGATAACGGGACCTCGGTCCTGACCATTTCGACCACCAACGCCGATACCGTATTAACACTCAAAGATGGAGAACAGACGATTATCGGCGGGCTGATTCGCGATGATCGAGCGACCACCAAGTACAAAATGCCGCTCCTCGGCGATATCCCGTATTTGGGTGAATTGTTCAACGGTACCGACAAGAAGGGGACCAAGACAGAAATTCTGCTGTCGATTACTCCGCACATCGTCAAATCGGTCAGTTTGCCAGCGGTTTCTGAAGCCAGTATTTGGTCGGGTGGGGAGGATGATCTTAAAGATGGCCGCAACTTCGGCTCTTTTGCCGATGAATTTGCTGCCGGGCAGCAGCTCACGGCGCCGCCGGTTGCTAACCGTTCAGAAGGGCAGCCTGGTGTGGTCCCTGCCGAGGAATTACCTGTCGAACAAAATTTGGGCGAAGAGCCGCTTCAATCACCCCTGTCTGAAGCTGGCATTGCTGCGCCGTCAGAGCCGCTTACTGTCAATCAACAACCTCCAGTAATCGAAACGGCACCAGAGGTGATGGTTGCCGAGGTTGCGGTTCCGCAGTTGCAACCACCAGCTGCAGTTGTGAAGCCGAAGGTCTATGCACAAAGTCCCAAGACAGTGAAACCGGGTGAAACCTTCAGCGTGACCTTTTTTGTCAATGAGGTTGAAAATTTGTTTAGCGCTCCGCTCTATGTTCAGTATGATACCCAGCTGTTTGAGTTTGTCGGCGCGGTCGAAGGAACCTTTTTGAAGCAAGGGCCCAGCCCGACGATATTTACTCACACGGCGCTGGATGGCAGTGGGCGAATTATTGTTGGCCTGAAACAAGGAGCCGGTGGCAAAGGGCTCTCTGGCGGCGGCGAGCTGTTCAGCATGGAATTCAAAGCGCTTGGCCCCGGCAGCGGCGAAATCGCTCCAACCAGGACCAACTTCCGCAACCCGCGCGGCGAGCGGCTACGTGTCGATTCGACCGGAGTGACGGTTGAGGTCGGTGAGTGACAGGCAGATCGGAATGTTCCCTCTTCGTCGATTAAACAGCACCGGACTCTCACTGATCGAGCTGGTGATCGCCATGGCGATCATGGCGATTCTGGCGACGGTGGTGATTCCCATGGCCGAGGTGACCGTCACCCGCAGTAAAGAACTTGAGTTGCGGCGCAATCTGCGCTTGATCCGTACGGCGATCGATGAGTACAAAGAAGATTACGAAACCGCCAAAAAAGAAAAAAAAATCATTACTGCGGTTAATGATTCAGGCTATCCGGAAGAGTTGGAAGACCTGCTTGAGGGCGAAGAGTGGGGCGGACTCTACGATTCCCCCAGGAAATATCTGCGCCGGATTCCGAAAGATCCCTTCGACGAATATGACGAGGGCTGGGGGTTGCGCTCCTATGCCGATGATCCCGAAAGCAGCGTCTGGGGCGGAAATGATATTTACGATGTTTACAGTCAGAGCGATGGTATTGCTCTGGATGGCACCTACTATCGCGACTGGTAATCCTAGATGGTTTCTCGTTTGTTGAAAAAACTGACCGACACACGCGGTTTTACTTTGTTCGAACTGCTCGCGGTTATGGCGATTATCGGCATTCTGGCCGCGATCGCCGTGCCCAGTTATCAGCGCAGTCAGATCAAGGCCCGCGAATCGGTACTGGCTGAAGACCTCTACCAATTACGTCGGGCATTGGATGCTTTTTTTGCTGATAACGGCAAATATCCGGACAACCTTGAGGAGTTGATCAATAATAAATATGTCCGGGATATCCCCATCGATCCCTTTACCCGGCAAAAGGACAGCTGGGTCTGTGTGCCCCCGGAACCGGCGGATAACGGACAGCTGGCTGCGGGTGGCTGCTATGATGTGCACAGTGGCAGTGAGCTGATCGGCCTGAACGGCGAGCCCTATCAGGACTGGTGACAGCATGATTCAGTTATTCAACGTGACGAAAAGTTATGGCGGTGAGTTGGCCGCCGTGAAAGATTTAAGCATCCAGATTCCCAAAGGGGATTTTGTCTATGTGACTGGTGCCTCAGGGGCGGGAAAATCGACCTTTTTACGCATGCTCTATGCTGCCGAAAAGCCGACCCGCGGGCAGATTCTGATCAATAATCAGAATGTCACCCGGATCCGTAGCAAGCAGATCCCCTACCTGCGGCGCAAAATCGGTGTGGTTTTTCAGGATTTCAAACTGCTGCAGAGTCGAACGGTTTATGAAAACGTCGCCTTTGCTCTTGAGGCCCAAGGGAAAAAGCGTTACGAGGTGAGTAAAAAAGTTTACCAGGCGCTCAAAGAGGTCGGCTTGGAGCATCGCCTGCAACGTAAACCGATGGAACTGTCTGGCGGTGAGCAGCAGCGCATCGCCATCGCTCGAGCACTGGTGGTTGATCCTTTGATTCTGCTCGCCGACGAGCCGAGCGGAAATCTGGACCAGCAGGTAACTCTCGATATCATGGAACTGTTCAAGCGCGCCAATGCTCGTGGTACCACCGTACTGCTGGCGACCCACGATCATAGCTTGCAAAAACGCTTCCCCCGCCGGGTGATTACGCTTGACCAGGGCAAACTGGTCGGCGATTATCAACCCGATCACCTCTAAATTTTTCGTTCAGATAAACTCTCTTATCGGAGGTCCAGCGGTGCTGGAAAATATCCGCTACTTTATTCGTCGGGCGCTGCGCAATATGCGTCAGTGGCCACTGCTCTGCAGCGCCGCGGTTCTGACCATGGCCGTTGCTCTGGCAACCGTCGCCACCTTTTTTCTGGTCGTGGTGAATATTGAACAGCTGGCCGCCAGTTGGACCCAGGAAGTCCAGGTCGTTGCTTATTTGGAAAATTCTCCAAAACCGCAGGAGGTTCCCAAGCTTCTGAAGACCCTTCAAGCGTTCCCGGAGCTGGAATCGGCCAGCTATGTTTCCAAAGATGATGCTTTAAAGCGGTTTCGAAAACGTCTCGGCGAAGATGCCAGTCTGCTGGAAGGCGTTGAGCGGGACGTGCTGCCGGCCTCATTTGAGTTGGGACTGAAAGCCGAATATCGCAATCAGCAGGGAATTGATCAGGTTATCAAGCGGTTGGAAAATACTATCGATGTCGAAGAGTTGCGTTACGGACAGCAATGGCTGGAGCGGTTCAATGCCTTCGTCGATATGTTGCGCTTTATCGGTATGGTGCTGGGTGGGTTTTTGCTGTTTGCCGCCCTATTTATTGTTTCTAATACCATTAAACTGACCCTTTATGCCCGGCGGGATGAACTGGAAATTATGGCCTTGGTTGGTGCCACCATGCGTTTTATTAAAATACCTTTCTTGCTCGAAGGGGCTCTGCAGGGTCTGGCGGGCGGTCTGCTGGCGCTGGTTTTTTTGGCTGGCTCCTTCAAGTTGGTCATTGAACAGAGTATTAAATCTTTCTGGCTTACGCCGACCGATTTTCAACTGCTGTTTCTGACCGCCAACCAACAGCTTGGACTGGTTGTTGCCGGAGTTCTTCTCGGCAGCCTTGGCAGCTTGACATCCCTGCGGCGCTTTGTCCGCATTTAAAGCTATGTTAAAATCTTTGCTCATCATTTCTCTCCTGTTTGGGTTCTGGTCTCCGGCCTTTTCCTGGGCCAGCCTCCAGGAAAGCCGTAGCCAGCTTAAGTCGATTCGGCAGCGGATGGAAAATGTCCAGACCGAAATTGGCGAAAAAAAGCAGTCCGAGACCGCGATCAATCGAGAACTAGCGGTTTTGAAGCGGACTTTAAAAAAGATTGATCTGAGAATTAGCGATCTCCGCAAACAGCAGCAGCAGTTGACCCGCCAGGTCAACCAGCAGCAAAAAGAGATCGATGCCGGCCAGTATTCGATGCACAAGATCAGCCGGCGGGTTGAAAAACGGCTGGTGGCGCTTTACAAAGAGGGAGACTCAGGGCTGCTGAAAATTCTGTTTTCAACCGATTCGCCTACCGAACTGGTGCAGCAATACCAGTACCTGACCAGAGTCCTGGAGGCTGATAAAGAGCTGATCGATGAATATTGGCAAGCCTTGCGGCAACAGCAGGCCCAACTGTTTGCGTTGCAGCAACTGAAAGAGCAGCAACAGAAATTATTGGATCAGGAACAACAGGAGCGGCAAACTGCCAAACAGGGCGCGCGATTGCAGACAAAAATTCTCAGTAAGGTCCGCTCTGACAAGGGGCGCTATCAACGCGAATTATCCAGTCTGAGAGAGAAGTCCGGGCGCTTGAAGCAGTTGATTGAAAAACTTGAGGTGGAGGCAAAACGCACACGTAGCGCCCCGCCTGCTGAAGGCAGCGGCTTTGGTGCTGGAAAAGGCAAACTGAACTGGCCGGTTAAGGGCAATGTCTTGATCGGTTTCGGGACGCAGAAAGATGCTCAGCTGGGGACCATCTACGAGAGTAACGGCGTCGAAATCGCTGTAGCAGATGGCCAGCCGATGAATGCTGTCGCCGCTGGTAAAGTGGTTTATGCTGATTGGTTCAAGGGATACGGAAACCTGATAATCCTCAGTCACCCCGGTGGCTATCATACCCTTTATGCTCAGGCCGCACGCCTGGAGCGAGAGATCGGGGACAGCGTGAAAGCCGGAGATCTGGTCGCCTACAGCGGATTGGCAGGGCGTGACAGTATCTATTTCGAAGTCCGCTATAATGGTGCTCCAGTGGACCCGCTCAAATGGTTAAGACGTCGTTAAACTTTAGAGGAGATTCCCATGGCTCGTTTCAGACGCCTGTTGCTCAGCTTTATTCTGTTGATCTGTCTAGCAGTGCCTTATGGTTATTTAAGTCGGCCTGCCGCAGCTAATCAGGACCCCGACTATCAGACTCTGGAGCTTTTCACAGATGTCTTGTCAATTATCCGGAAAAGTTATGTCGAAGAAGTGGATTTTACTGAGCTGCTCTATGGAGCTATCCGCGGCATGCTGGTCACTCTTGACCCACACAGCAGCTTTTTGACCCCGGAAATGTATCAGGAGATGAAAGACGATACCCATGGCGAGTTCGGCGGTCTGGGAATTGAAATTACCATTAAAGATGGAATCTTGACCGTGGTTTCGCCGATCGAGGACACGCCGGCGTTCAAGGCTGGCATAAAAGCAGGAGATCAGATTCTGAAAGTAGCTGACACCCCGACCAAGGATATAGAAATTATCGAGGCGGTTCGTCTGATGCGGGGAGCCAAAGGTGAGTCGATCAGCTTAACCATCTGGCGGCCGAGCTTCCAAAAGCCGCAGGTATTTACGATCGTCAGAGATATTATTCAACTGCAGAGTGTCAAAAGCAGGCTGCTTGATGATGGCTATGGCTATGTGCGCCTCGCCCAATTTCAGGCACGAACTGGGGGGGACCTGCAAGAACAGTTGCAGCTGCTGAAAAAAAACAATGGCAATGAATTAAATGGTTTAATTCTCGACTTGCGGAATAATCCCGGTGGATTGCTTGATCAGGCCGTGGCGGTCTCCGATCTGTTCCTCACCGAAGGTTTGATTGTCTATACCGAAGGGCGTGAGGAGGGAAGCCAGTTGCGGTTTAACGCACAACCCCAGGGCACTGAGCCGAATTATCCGCTGGTCGTGCTCATCAACGGTGGCAGTGCCAGCGCTTCTGAAATTGTCGCCGGTGCGCTGCACGATCGTGATCGGGCTGTAATCATTGGGGAGCGGAGTTTCGGAAAAGGTTCGGTGCAGACGGTCATTCCCCTCGGAGAAGAAACCGGCTTGCGTTTGACGACCGCTCGTTATTACACTCCGAACGGAATTTCAATCCAGGCGCGGGGGATCACTCCCGATATCCTGGTCCCGCCAATGAAAGTCGATAATGGCAATAATGGCCACCAGATGCGGGAAAAAGATTTGCAGAATCACTTTCAGCCCTTAACCAATACGCAGCCGGAAATCCTCGAAGGAACGAAAAGTTTATTCACCGATGAGGATAGACAGGACTACCAGTTAATGCGTGCTTTTGACTTGCTCAAAGGGCTGGAAATTCTTCAGCGGCAAAAATCTGCAGCCTGAAGCCTGAGACCGAGTGTTTTCGCTTATCCTTTTTGAAGAATGTATTGTAAATAAATGACTGCTAAAAAAAAATCTGCGACCAGAAAGAAAGCCCGAAAAAAAACAACAATTTTCACCGGGCAGAAACTTAAGATTCTTCTGGCAAGCACCTTTTTGTTTGTCTTCATCTCCCTTAGTCTGGTCACACTGGTCGCTTTACGGGAAAGCTATTTTTCCAAACAGAGCGATTTAGTATTTGAAGAAAAACAACTCCCGGTCCCTGATCCTGAGCCAAAACAACCGATTTACGACTATCCTCAGATCTACCAATTGATTGATGCTGAACTGCTCAGCGGTCCGCATTCGCAGGGCTGGAAAAAACTCTCTACTGAGGGTGGAGTGCAGCGCTTGCAGATGTTTGGTGACTATCCTGACTCGGGACGCTTAGCCGATCTGTCCGCCAGCCTCGCCACAACCGAAGCCCCGGTGCAGCTTGATCTATTGCCGCGCAAAGGCCAGGTGCATGTCCTCTGGCAGGGCGAATTACGCCTTGACTTACGTTATCGGGTGCCGATCGAAGTCAGCAGCTCCCGGCCCAAAATAGCGATTATCATGGATGATATGGGGCGCTCTCTGAAAACCTTTGAAACCCTGCTCGGCCTTGACTTAATTATTACTCCGGCGATTCTGCCGGAAAGTGAAAAGGCGACTAAGGCGGCCAAACTGTTGCAGCGGGCGGGGCGGGAATACATGATCCACATGCCGATGCAGCCGAAAAGTTATCCGCGTGCCAATCCTGGCCCGAATGCGCTCTTGCTGGGTCAGTCAGAGATGGAAATCCGCCAGTTGGTGCGGCGCTACATGGAGCTGGTTCCAGGGGCGGTTGGCGGCAACAACCATATGGGTTCAAGATATACTGAAGAGGCCGGACCGATGCGGGTGGTGCTGGATGAATTGCGCCAGGGTGGTCAGTTTTTTATCGACAGCAAAACCATTGCCGGTTCGGTTGCCTATGACGAAGCACGGAAGATGGGGTTGCCTACCGCAGTTCGGAATATTTTTCTCGATAATGAGGAGAACGTCGGTTACATCCGTCGGCAGATTCGTAAAATGGTGCACCTTTCCGATGCCAAAGGCGAGGTCATTGCCATTTGCCATCCCTACCCGGAGACCATTGAGGCCTTCCGTCAGGAACTTGCCTGGCTGAAGCAGCAACGGATCGATTTTGTCCCGGCCTCGGCATTGACCCATACCTATTAGTCCTATTAGTCCTATCAGTCCTATCAGTCATATTCCCCAGAATGGAAACGAGTAAGGGTTTCTTTGCTTGGCAGCCTGTCAATCTTTTTCCGGCAGGGGTATAATGCGACAGTCTTTGAAGGAAGCAAACTACGAAAGGTTCGATAATTTGCTCGACAGCTCACGCATTGTTCCCGTTTCAGTGCTCGTATCTTTATTGCAGGAGACGGTAGAAGAAAACTTTGTTGAGGTATTGGTACAAGGAGAACTCGCCAACTTTTCCCGACCGGCATCCGG
>CAMYNC010000008.1 GCA_947259685.1 uncultured Desulfuromonadales bacterium
AGGAGGCGGCCCAGGTCGGCAGCGGCTTTGCCCTGCGCCAGCAGGACTGGATCTTCCCCGCCTTCCGCGAGCTCGGCGTGTTTCTCTGTCACAACTATCCGCTGGAGCTGATTTACCGCTACTGGACCGGTGACGAACGCGGCCAGCAGAGTCCCGAAGGGATCAATATTTTCCCCATGTGCATCGCCGTCGGGACCCATGTGCTGCACGCGGCCGGGGCCGCGATGGCCGCCAAGTACCGCGGCGAGGATATGGTCGCAGCCGCCTTTCTCGGCGATGGCGGCACCTCGAAGGGCGATTTTCACGAGGCACTGAACATGGCCGGAGTCTACCAACTGCCATTGGTGGTCGTCTGCCAGAACAACCAATGGGCGATCTCGGTGTCACGCGCCGCCCAGACCGCCGCGGAAACCCTGGCGCAAAAGGCGATCGCCCACGGCATTCGCGGCCTGCAGGTCGACGGCAACGATGTGCTGGCGGTCTACAGCGCCACCCATGAAGCGGTTGAGCGCGCCAGAAGCGGCGGCGGCCCGACCTTTATCGAATGTGAAACCTACCGGATGTCCGACCATACCACCGCCGACGATGCCCGTCGCTACCGCGATCCGCTGGAAGTGGAGAAATGGCAGGAGCGTGACCCGCTGTTGCGCATGCGGCGCTATCTCGATCAGCAACGGCTCTGGAGTGACGGCGATCAGGAGCAGCTGGAGCTGACCCTGAATGAGCGCCTTGCCAAGGCGGTTGAAGCCGCTGAAAGCGCCCCTCCGCCAAATGCTGAAGAGATGTTCCGTTACACCTGTCACAGCCTTTCCAGCCGGCAGCAGGAACAACTCAAGGAGTGTCTGCATGGCGGTCCTTAATCTGGTGCAAGCGATCAACGAAGGACTGCGGCAGGCCCTGGAGACTGATGAACGGGTGCTGCTGCTCGGCGAGGATATCGGCAAGGACGGTGGGGTGTTCCGGGCCACCGACGGTTTGCACGAGATCTACGGTGACCGGCGGGTGATCGATACCCCGCTGGCCGAATCGGGGATTGTCGGCCTGGCGGTCGGCATGGCGGCCAATGGACTGCGACCGGTCGCCGAAATTCAGTTTCTCGGCTTTTGCTATTCAGCCATCGATCAGATTTTCACCCACGCAGCGCGCATCCGCGCCCGCTCGCGGGGCCGCTTCGACTGCCCGCTGGTGGTGCGTACCCCCTACGGCGGCGGCGTAAAAGCCCCTGAAATGCACGAAGAGAGCAGCGAAGCGCTGTTCTGTCACATGCCCGGGATCAAAGTGGTCATCCCCTCCACGCCGAGCAATGCCAAGGGGCTGCTGCTGGCGGCCATCGACGATCCCGACCCGGTCATCTATCTGGAGCCGACCCGGCTCTACCGGTTATTAAAAGAAGAGGTGCCGGACGAACCCTATCGCACCCCGCTGGGCAAGGCACGAATCGCCCGCGAAGGATCCCAGCTGACTATTATCGCCTGGGGGAGCATGCACGAAGTGACCCAGCGCGCCGCCGAAGGTTACGATGCGGAAATTATTGATCTGCTGACCTTGAGTCCCTTCGACCGGGAAACGGTGCTCGAGTCGGTGCGTAAAACCGGGCGGGTGCTGATCGTTCACGAGGCAGCCAAAACCGGCGGCTTCGGCGCCGAACTAGCCGCCACCATCGCCGAGGAGGCAATCATGTCACTGCGCGCACCGATCCGCCGGGTGACCGGTTACGACGTGGTGCTACCGCTGCCGCTGCTCGAAGACCACAACCTGCCGTCGACCGAGCGGATCGTCGCGGCCATCGATGATTTGCTGAGGTACTGATTTTATGGAATTTGAATTCAAACTTGCCGACCTGGGGGAAGGAATCACCGAAGCCGAGATCCGCGGCTGGCTGGTCAAAGAAGGCGAGCGCGTCGAGGAACATCAACCGGTGGTCGAAGTGGAGACCGACAAGGCGGTGGTCGAAGTGCCGACCCCCAGGGCCGGCCGGGTGAGCAAACTGCATCACGCCGAAGGGACCATCATCCCGGTCGGCGAAACCCTGCTGACGATTCTTGAAGGGGCCGAGGCGGCAGAAACGGCTCCCGCCGCCGCAAGCGAAGAGCGCAAGGAATCTTTCGGCATCGTCGGTCAGCTGCCGGAAGCGGTCGACGAACCGCAAGCGCCATTAGTGCCGGAGCCCGCCCCAGAGATCAAAGCCCTGCCCTCGGTGCGGGCGCTGGCCAAAGAACTGCATGTCGCGCTGGAACAGTTGACCGGCAGCGGACCTGACGGCAGCATCACCGCCGAAGATGTCCGCCAGGCGGCCACCCGCAGCGCCCTGCCGAAGCGGGCGGTGCCGCTGGAGGATGGCAGCTACCGCAAGCCGATGCGGGCGGTGCGCCGGGCGATTGCCCGCAACCTGCTGCAGTCGCAGCAGCTGACCGCCTTTGTCACCAACATGGACGAGTTTGATGTCACCCGGCTCTACGATTTAAAGCTGCGCGAGACTGAACATCTGGCCGACCGGGACCTGCCGCTGACCTTTTTGCCCTTTTTCATGAAAGCAGTGCAGCACGCTTTGGCCGAATTTCCCCGTTTCAACGCCCGGGTCGACGAAGAGAACAAGGAAGTGATCTTTCACACCCAGTGTCACATGGGGATCGCCGTCGATACCACAGACGGGCTGATGGTGCCGGTGCTACAGAACATTCAACAGAAGAGCATCATCGATCTGGCCGCAGAGTTGCAATCGCTCTCCGAGCGGGCGCGCGACCGCAGTATCAGCAGCGAAGAGATGCAGGGCAGCACCATCACCATCACCAACTTCGGCTCCTACGGCGGGCATTACGCCACGCCGATCCTAAACTATCCGAATGTCGCCATCCTCGGCTGCGGCCGGATTCGGCAGAAACCCTGGATTTATCAGGAGGAAATCGCCATCCGCCAGGTCCTGCCGCTGTCGTTGACCTTCGATCACCGGATTACCGATGGCGCCGAAGCCTGCCGGTTTTTGACCCGGGTCGGCCGTTACCTGGAAGATCCGGGGCTGTTGTTTATTGAGAGTGTCTGAACATTGAACCTGGGCAGACACACAGGTCTGACCCTACAGAGATCCCCCCCCGATGAAATAGAACATTTGCCATTGCGAGGTGAGTCCATTCGGCCATGAGCAACAATCCAAAAACCGTCACCCTGGTCCTCGGTAGCGGCGGAGCCCGCGGGCTGGCGCATATCGGTGTGATCCAGGTGCTCGAAGAACAGGGCTATCAGATCGAGTCGATCTCCGGCTCGTCGATGGGGGCGCTGGTCGGCGGGATTTATGCGGCCGGCGAACTCGACAGCTACGCCAACTGGGTCTGCGCCCTGGAAACCTTGGATATGCTGCGGCTGCTCGATGTGTCGTTCAGCGGTTCGGCTATTTTCAAGGGGGAACGGATCATCCAAACCTTACGTGAACTGATCGGCGCGCGCGATATCGAGCAGCTACCGATTTCGTTTACCGCCGTCGCCACCGACCTGGACCGCGGCAAAGAGGTCTGGTTCTCCAAGGGGCCGCTGTTCGATGCGATCCGCGCTTCAATTGCGTTTCCGACCATCTTTTCCGCCGTGGAATACCGCGGCCGCAAGCTGGTCGACGGCGGGCTGTCCAATCCGGTGCCGATTGCGCCGACCTTGCACGATATCACCGACCTGACAATTGCCGTCAGCTTGAGCGGAAAAGCCAACGCGCCGCTGAAAAACTCGCTCGAAGTCGTCGACGAACCGGCACGCAACCGCTATCACCAGATGGTGGTCGAATTTATCGATGGCTTGCAGAAAAAGGTGAATGGCGAGCAGCGCCAGGATGCCGGTTTTTTTGAAGTGATTTCAAAAAGCATCGATGTGATGCAGAATAATATCGCCCTCTTCAAACTGGCCGCCTATTCCCCCGACGTGCTGATCGAAATCCCTAAGGACAGTTGTAATATCTACGAATTCGACCGCGCCAAGGAGTTGATTGAAATCGGTCGGGAGCAGGCTGAGCAAGCCCTGAAAAGCTATGCAGAGGAAAAGGGCTAAACCTTCTTTCCGCTATCAGCACTGAAAATATTTCCCAGCAGCAGCGGTGGAGGTGACCTGACGACCTACTCGAAAAGGAAACCGGTCTGAAAGTTCGAATAAAACTGATAGTTGTTCTTCCCCAGATTTTTCGCCCGATACATCGCCAGGTCGGCGTTTTTCAGTAATTCTTTTCCGGTGAGGCCATCCCTGGGAAAAAGACTGATGCCGATACTGGTGCTGACCCGCTGATAGTAGCTGTCGCGGGTCAGGTCGTGGGACAGAGCATCGCAGATCCGAGCGGCCATGGCTTCGACCATTTCCAAAGAGTCGACCTCATCCAGCAGCACCAGAAACTCATCCCCCCCCATCCGGGCGACAGTATCGCTTTCGCGCACACAGTTGTTTAACCGCTCGGCAACGTCAATCAGCAACAGATCGCCGTAGGCATGCCCGAGGTTGTCGTTGATATCTTTGAAGTGATCCAGATCGAGAAAGAACAACGCCACCTGTTTGCCGCTACGCCGCGCTTTACTGAGCGCCTGCCGCAGGCGATCTTCAAACAACAGCCGATTCGGCAGGTTGGTCAAGGGGTCATGATGCGCCAGGTGATGCAGGCGTTTTTCATTTTCATTTAACAGCTCTTCAAACTGCTGTCGCTCGGTGATATCCCGCGCCACCTCGACAATCGCCCGCAAGCTACCATCCGGATTGAACAGGGGCGAGGCCTTAAGTTCAATGATCCGCTGCCCCTGGTTGCTTTCATGGCGATGGATCAGGGTCACCGCAGTCCCCTCTTCCTGGACCTTGAGCAGCGGGCAGGGGTGATCCTCGCCATCGCAGGGCACCAGCGAGGCATGGGACGCCAGGTGGCAGCTCAAACCATCCTGGCCCTGCAGGTGTTCCGGCAGCTGAGCATGGGCCGCCTGGTTCATCTGCAAAATGTGATGGTCGTCTGCGATCACCATCAAAGGATCGGACACCCCGTCAATAACGGTCTGCAGGAATTCATTGCGCGCTTCCAGCTGCTGTTCGGCAAGCTTGCGCTGACTGATGTCATGAATAATTGAACAGAGCAGCGAGCGCCCTTCAACCTGGATCGGGCTGGTATGCACCTCGACATCACGCAGCTGGCCATCAGCCAGGTGGTGCTGAAAATGGAACTGCTGCTGCTTACAGCTCTCAGCTAGGGAGATCTTCTTGCGCAAGGTCGATTCCGGCAGGCGGTTCAGGCGGGAAAGCGGCATCCCCTGCATTTTCTCCCGGGGATACTGGTAAAAATTACTGGCGGCCGGATTGACATCGACGATAGAGGCGGTCAACGGGTCGACCAGCAGCATCATGGTGTCCGAATCTTCAAACAGCACCTGATATTGTTGCTGCCGCTCACGCAGTTCGGCTTCAATCTGCTGCCGTTCCAGCAGTTCATCCTCCAGCCGTCGATTCTGCTCCTCCAGCTGACGGTTCTGCCGACTAATCTGTCGCCGGCAGAAAAAAGCTGCCGGAAGCGCCAGGAATAGTCCCAGAATGAAATAGATCAAGCAGCTCAAAGGTCCCCCCAATGAAATAGCCACAATATTACCGACAAACGGCAGTTTACAAAGTATGTTTTATTACTGGAAAATAGCAAGCCAAAAGCTGGAGATTTAACGCCGCCGCTGCAGGCTGACCAGTTCCTCTTTAAGCTTTTGATAGCTCGCCAGCCGTTCGCTGCTGAGTTCGCCGGCCTCAACCGCTGCCAGCACTGCGCAGCCCGGCTCGACCCGATGTCGGCAATCGCCAAACTTACAACCGCCGGCAAGCACTTCAACCTCGGTAAAGGATTCGTTTAAGTCTTCTTCCTCGCCCCAGAGGTGCAGCTCACGCATACCGGGGTTATCCATCAGGATTCCACCTTGCGGCAGCAAGAATAATTCACGGTGGGTGGTGGTGTGCCGCCCCTTACCGCCCGCCTCGCTGACCGCGCCGATCTTCTGCCGCTCTTCGCCGAGTAAACTGTTGAGGATGGTCGACTTGCCGACCCCGGAGGAGCCGAGCAGCGCCAGGGTGCGGCCGGGGCGCAGATAGTCGAAGAGGAATCCGACCTGCTGCGGGTCGCGGGCCATGCAATAATGCACCGGCGTCTGTGCAGCGATCACTTTGACTTGTTCCAGGCATTGTTGGGGATCGGCGCAGAGGTCGGCCTTGTTCAACAGCACGACCGCTTCGGCGCCGCTGCCACCGACCAGGGTCAGGTAGCGTTCGATCCGCCGTAGGTTGAAATCTCGGTCCAGGCCGCTGACGATCAACACCAGGTCAACGTTGGCGGCAATCACCTGTTGTTCAACCCGTTCGCGCCCCCGGCCCTTGCGGCGTCCCGGCAAGTTGCGGGCAAAGGAACTTTTGCGCTCCAGCAGAGCATGGATCATCCCCCGCTCATTCGGCTGCGCCTCGACCGCCACCCAATCACCGACCACCGGCAGGCCGGCTCGGTCAGCGGCTCGATGACGCATTTTGCCGGCGAACTGGACTGTCAACTCGCCGGCACGACAGATGACCCGGAAGTAGTTCTTTTCGCCGCGGATAACCCGTGCCGGCAAATAGCCCTTCAGTTGCCAAGCCTTGAACTGTTCGGCAAAAAACGGGGACCAGCCCCAATCGTCAAGATTCATGGCGAGCAGGTTAGCATGAATCCCGGACCAGTGTCATGAACCGAGTACCCCCTGCGGCTGTTTGTGCCATGGGAATTCTGGTTTATCATGCCTCATCCGATAGGCACACAAAAGCCCGGCGACTAAGCACCGGGCCTGGTAATCCTGTCTCAATTTTTCTGCCTTCAGGCCGAAGGCTCAGCCACCTCAGTATCCTCTTCCTCTTCATCCTCTGCGGTCTTTTTCTTGCCGAACAGCCGGGCCACGATGATCCCCACTTCGTAAAGAATGATGAACGGCAGGGCGATAGAGGCCTGGGAAAAGAGGTCGGGCGGAGTCAGTACCGCACCGATAACAAACGCCAGCAGCAGGGCGATCTTACGATTTTTCGCCAGCCACTTGTGGTCGACAATCCCCATCCGGGCGAGAAAGAAAATGACGATCGGCAGCTCGAAGACCAGGCCGAAGGCGAGCAGCAGACGCATCGCCAGGGTCAGATATTGCCCCATCGAGAGCATGGCATTGATGCCGCCGACACCGGTGCCGTACTGCACCAGGAAGGAGAAGACCATCGGGAAGACCAGGGTAAAACCGAAGTAGGTGCCGCTGCCGAAGCAAAGACTGCTGAAAAAGACAAAAGGGATCGCCAGCTTTTTTTCCTTGGCATAAAGACCGGGGGCGATAAAACCCCAGACCTGCCAGATAATAATCGGAAAGGCGATCACCAAACCGGCCAGCGCAGCAACCTTGAGCAGGGTAAAGAAGGGTTCGGTAGCATTGATAAAGACCAGCGAGCTGCCTTCCGGCAAGGCCTGACGGACCGGTTCGGAAATGTAGTGGAAAAGTTTTTCGGCGATACTATAGCAGCCGAGGAAAGCGACCAGCCAGGAGATGGAGGCGATCATCAGCCGTTTGCGCAGCTCTTCCAGGTGGGAGGTCAGCGGCAGAGATTCAGACATCCTGCTTGGGCTCCTTCTGCGCTTCAGGCCGAACCTCGGCGACCACCGGTTCCGCAGCTTCGGTTAGCGGCGCGGCCTCTTCCGCCAGTTCTTCCAGCAGCGTGGGATCTTCCCCCTCTTCCGCCGCCATACTCTGGGCCAGACGGGCCTTGCGGATCTCTTCGACATTCGGATTCTGTTCCGAGGTGGTGTTCCAATAGCTGTCATCCGCTCCGGAAAACTGCTCTTCGGCGTTCGGCGGAGTCAGCTTGCCCTCTTTTTCCAGCCGCTCACGGGTCTTACGCACCTCTTCGCTGCGCGTCTCCACCTCGATGGTACTTTTCAGTTCGCTGGTGGCCCGCTTGAACTCGGCAAGCCCTTTACCCATCGCCTTTGCCAGTTCTGGCAGCTTTTTCGGCCCCAGCACCATCAGCGCCAAGCCGGCGATCAATAGCAGTTCGGTCATTCCAATTCCGAACATTCGATATATCCTTCTCTTTTTAGGCTCGCGCGATCCCGGAAAACCAGTTTTCCGCCAGCGGTTGAAAAGTCACTTAACCCGGCGAGAATAGCTGCTAAAATAGCCAGTGTCAAGCGCTCACAGCGGGTGAAAAGATTGACATATCAGGGGGTTTTGTCTAGTATGCGGACGTCGTTTCGTATACATCCAATCAAGTAGGATAGTTAGATGGATCAAGAGCAATTGAAGCAACGGATCAAGCAGTTGACGGCCGAACGTGGCGCCCTGCTGATGGCGCATAATTATCAACGCGACGAGGTGCAGGAGATTGCCGATATCACTGGCGATTCCCTCGCTCTATCGATGGAGGCGGCGAAGACCGAAAAGCAGGTGATCGTCTTTTGCGGGGTGCACTTCATGGCCGAAAGTGCGGCAATTCTCGCACCGGAAAAGACCGTGCTGCTGCCTCGGATCGACGCCGGCTGTCCGATGGCCGACATGGTCACCGCCGAGGGGCTGCGCGAGCTGAAAGCCAAACACCCGGACGCCACCGTGGTCACCTACGTCAACTCGACCGCCGCGGTCAAGGCGGAGAGCGACATCTGCTGCACCAGCTCCAACGCCGTCAACGTGGCCCGCTCTTTGGAGGCAAAAAAACTGCTGCTGGTCCCCGACCGCAACCTGGGTCGCTATATCGCCAAGCATGTGCCGGAAAAAGAGTGTATCTGCTGGGAGGGCTACTGCCCGACCCACGACCGGCTCAAGGTTGAAGAAATAGTCCAGGCCAAGGCCGAACACCCCGACGCCCTGTTCATGGCCCACCCGGAGTGCACCCCGGAGATCCTCGAACTGGCCGACCACATCTGCTCGACCAGCGGCATGTATGAATTCGCCAAGCAGAATCCGGCGCAGAAGTTCATCGTCGGCACCGAAGATGGCATCCTCTGGCGGCTGAAAAAAGAGAATCCCGAGAAGGAATTCATCCTGCCGAGCCGGGCGCTGATCTGTCCGAACATGAAACTGACCTCGCTGGAAGATATCCTTAAATGTCTGGAAACGATGGAACCGCGCATCACCGTTGACGAAGAGACCCGCGAGAAGGCCAAACTGACCCTCGACCGGATGCTGGCGGTGCCGCGGGATTGAGCTTTGCCAACAACTTGAATTAATATGATGAGGGCGTGCGGACTGCACGCCCTTCGTTTTTTCCGGTGACGTAGGGGCGTCCCGATGGGTCGCCCGCTTATCAACCGTCTCAATGCAATCAAACACGGACGATCCACCGGATCGCCCCTACAATGCGGTTTATGGAACTCGACTCTCAACAAGATATCCACCACGCCACGATCAAAAGTTTCGTTGATGGCCTCTCAGGTCACCGCCAGACCAGCGAGATCCTCGGCCTGCACGGCTCAGCCGATGCCTACCTGCTGGCGCGCCTGCTGCCCGAGCATCCGGGCCTGCTGGTGCTGCTGACCGCCGATCTGCAGCAAGCCCGCCAGCTGACCGAAGATCTGCAATTCTATCACCACCGACCCGCGGAGATCGCGCTGCTGCCGAACTGGGAACTCTCCCCCTACGACCCGCTCACCCCACACCCGGAACTGGAAGCCACCCGGCTGACGACCATGGCGGCGCTCGACCGGGGCGCACTCAAAGCACTGGTGCTGCCAGTGCGGGCCTTGATGCAGAAGCTGATGCCGCGTCAGGTGCTGGCGGCGATCGCTCTGGAACTGATCCTCGAAGAAGAATATGAGCGGGAGCCATTGCTCGAAACCCTGCTGCAGCTCGGCTATCAGCCGGTGCCACTGGTCGAGGAGCGGGGCAGCTTCGCGGTCCGCGGCGATATCATCGACCTGTTTCCACCCGATGTCGAGCAGCCGGTGCGGCTCGATTTTTACGGCGACTTCATCGAAAAGATGCGCCCTTTCGACCCGGCCAGCCAGCGCTCTGGCGACCAGACCCTGGAACGGCTCAAGCTGATTCCCTCCAAAGAGATGATCCTCCACGGCCCCTTCCTGGAGACCTTCGGCCAACGGCTGAAAGAACGTTGCGATCAGCTGGAACTGCCACGCACCGAGCGAGAAACAATCATGGAGGAGGTGCGCGAAGGGATTCTCGCCCCGGGTCGGCATTTTTTGCTGCCGTTTAACTACGCCGCCCTCGATCCGCTGTTTACTTACCTGGGAAAAGAACGCTGGGTGCTGCTCGATCCGCCAGCCATCGAGCAGGAGCTCGACCTGTTTCACCGCGAGGTGCGCGATGGCGAAGCGCGGATGCTCGACCAGCAGCAGCCCCATGCCGCGCGCCGCGAGCTGTTCCTCGACCCGAGTGAAGTCCAGCCGCTGCTGACCGGCGCGGGGCGCATCGAACTCTCGCAGCTGCGGGTGTTTCAGCTGGATGACGAACGGGAACGCTACCATTTCAACTGCATCGGCAATGCCGAGCTGCGCGCCCACCCGCAAGAGGGACAGGACGGCCTGGAACCGCTGGTCAAGAAATTGCGCAAGGCGCAAAGCGACAACTGGCGAACCCTGCTGGTCTGCCATCGACGCACCCAGGCTGAACGCCTGCAAGAGCTGCTCGCCGCCCATGACATCGCCCTGAACATCAATCCGGCGCTGCGCCTGAACAACCTGCACCCCGGCTATCCACAACTCTGTGTCGGCGATCTTTCCAGCGGTTTCTGCCTCCCGGAAGAGAAGCTGGCGATTGTCACCGAAGAGGAGATCTTCGGCAAGCGTAGCCACCGGCAGAAAAAAACCGGTCAACAGCGCGCCCGGCAATTAATGAGCAGCCTGGCGGAGCTGAAAGAGAACGACTATATCGTCCACACCGATCACGGCATCGGCAAGTATTTAGGCCTGACCCACCTGCAGACCGGCCCGGTTGAAGGGGACTTTCTGCATCTGCAATATGCCGGCGGTGACAAGCTGTATCTGCCGATCGACCGGATCGAAAAGGTGCAAAAATACCAAGGCGGCGAGGGGCATGCTCCCAAGCTCGACAAAATGGGCGGCCAGGGCTGGGAGAAGGCGCGGTTAAAAGCCCGGGCCGCGGTTGAGGAACTGGCCCGCCAGCTGCTGGAACTCTACGCTAAGCGGGAGCTGCGTGAGGGCTTTGCCTATTCTGCCCCCGACCAGCTCTATCGCGAGTTCGAGGCGACCTTCCCGCACGAGGAAACCGGCGATCAGCTGCAGGCGATCGAGGAAACCCTGGCCGACATGCAGTCGCCAAAACCGATGGACCGACTGGTCTGTGGTGATGTCGGCTACGGCAAGACCGAAGTCGCACTGCGCGCTGCCGTGAAGGCGGTGCTCGACAGCAAACAGGTGGCGCTGCTGGTACCGACCACGGTGCTCGCCCGGCAGCACTGGGAAGGCTTTAAGCAGCGTCTCGAGGAGTTTCCGGTGCGGGTCGAGATGCTCTCGCGTTTCCGCAGCGCCGCGGAAAACAAGAAAACCCTGGAAGCGGCAGCAGCGGGCCAGATCGACATCCTGGTCGGCACCCACCGGTTGCTGCAGCGGGATGTGCGTTTCAAGGACCTGGGGCTGGTGGTGGTTGATGAAGAGCAACGCTTCGGCGTCAGCCACAAGGAGAAACTCAAGCAGCTGCGGGCCGAGGTCGACATCCTCACCCTGACCGCCACACCGATCCCGCGCACCCTGCATATGGGGCTGGCCGGGATGCGCGACCTATCGGTGATTGAAACCGCTCCGGTCGACCGGCTGGCGATCCGCACCTACGTCACCCGCTTCGACGATGAGCTGATTCGCCAGGCGATCCTGCGCGAGCTGCGCCGTGGCGGCCAGGTCTACTTTGTCCATAACCGGGTGCAGACCATCGACGCCATGGCCGAACAGTTGAAAACCCTGGTTCCCGAGGCAAGCATCTCGGTCGGTCACGGACAGATGCCGGAGAAACAGCTGGAACAGGTGATGCTCGACTTTATCGACGGCAAGAGCAACCTGCTGCTCGCCTCGACGATCATCGAAAACGGTTTGGATATCCCGCGCGCCAACACCATCATTGTCAACCGCGCCGACTGCTTCGGCCTCTCGCAACTTTACCAGCTGCGCGGCCGGGTCGGACGCAGCGACCGGCGCGCCTACGCCTACCTGTTGATCCCCGGCGAAGCTGCGCTGACCAAAGAAGCACGGGAACGGCTCAAGGTCCTGCAGGAGCTGACCGAACTGGGAGCCGGTTTCCGCATCGCCAGTCACGACCTGGAACTACGTGGCGCCGGTGACCTGCTCGGCGCCAAACAATCGGGTCCGATTGCAGCAATCGGTTTCGAACTCTACACCGAACTGCTCGAAGAAACCATCGACCGGCTGCGCGGCCTGGAACGGGAAGAACGGATCGATCCGGAAATCCGCCTCGGCCTTTCGGCGTTTTTCTCGGAGAAATACCTGCCCGATCCGAACCAGCGGCTGCAGTTCTACCAGCGGATGGCAGCTGCCGAAAACGATGACGAGCTGTTCGCCTTGGTTGAGGAGCTGCGTGATCGCTACGGTGAACTGCCTGCCGCCGGGGAAACCCTGCTCGGCTCCATGCGGCTGCGAATTCTGCTCAAACAGCTGCGCATCGAACTGCTCGAATACGACGGACGGCGCATGAGTCTGCTGTTTCATGCCAGCACCAAGGTTGCGCCGGAGACCATCCGCCGTCTGCTGACTGAGCAGCCAGAGCGTTACCGGCTCTCGGCCGATTATAAATTGGGGGTTGAGCTGGGCCGCCTGCCGGAAGCTGAACTGCTGCTACAGGTGAGAAAAGAATTGCAACAATTTTTCTGACTGTGCTAGCGTGATTTCCCGCTTTTCGCTGCCCCTGGTGGCAGTAAGACCGACGGTTGAAAAACAATGAAACAGCTCTTGCTGCTCTCGCTGCTGTTACTTGCCCTGGCCGCTTGCCAGCAGCAGGAACCTGAACCTGAGACTCCTCCGGCCCTGTTGCTGACCGTGGGGCAACGGCAACTGAATATGGCGCAGTTCAATCGCGAGCTACAACGCAGCTATCCTGATTTGCAGAGGCTGCCGGCCGCGGACCAGCTGCCGCTGAAAAAGCAGCTGGTCAACCGCTTGATTGAACGGGAGCTGCTGCTGGGCGAAGCTGCTCGCCTGGATATCCGGATCACCCCGGACGAATTGGACAGCGAACTGCTGGCACTGCGTGGCAGCTACAGCACAGAGGAATTTGACCGCATCCTGCAGGCCAGCGGTCAGACCAGAACGAGCTGGCAAGCAACGGTCAAGCTACGCAAACTGACTGAAAAAGTCGCCGCCCTGGCCACCGGACCCTTGCCAGAGGTTAGCTACAAAGAGCTCAAGGACTACTATTGGGTCAACCGCGATGAATTTCGTCGACCGCTGGAGCTACGCGCGAGACAGATGCTGGTGACCAGCCTCGAAGAGGCCGAACTATTGCGCCAGCGGGTCAAAGCAGGCGAGGATTTTGCGGAGCTGGCCCGGCAGCACTCGCTGTCGCCAGACCGCGAGGATGGCGGAAACCTCGGCTACTTTTCCAAAGGACAGTTACCGCCGGAATTTGATCAGGTGCTGTTTGAACTGTCGATCGGCCAGGTCAGCGAGCCGGTCCAAAGCCCTTACGGTTATCACCTGTTTCTGGTCGAACACCGCCGCCGGGCAGGTTTGAGAATTCTTGAGCAGGTTGAAGACCTCATTCGGCAAAAACTGACCCAACAACGCCAGGAAGCCGCATTTCAGCAGTGGCTGGAAGAGCTGCGTGAAAGAGTACCGGTCTCGGTAGCCTGGGCGCAGCTGACGGCCAAGACCGCTGCTCACTGAATCAATAACTGTCGCCATTAAACAAGGGAAGAGACCTCATGAAATCGATTCTGCTTCTGCTGCTTTCCGTCGCGCTACTGACGACTCCGGCACTAGGCAAAACCCTCAGTAAAGTGGCCGCAGTGGTCAATAACGACATCGTCACCTCCTATCAGCTCGACAAGGCGGTCGTCTCAGCACTTTCCGCCAATACCAAAGGCAATCAGCTGACCGCCGAACAATTTGATCAACTGCGCAGCCAGGTACTGGAACAGTTGATTAATGAAAAGTTGGTTGAACAACGGATTGACGAACTCGGTTTGATCGTCGGTGAAGCAGAGATCGATGCCGCCATCCAAGATGTCCAGCTTAAAAATAATCTGACCCGGGAAAGACTCGAAGAGGCCTTATCTGCCCAGGGGATGACTTTCGCCAGCTACCAGGAACAGCTCAAAAAAGAGATCCTGCGCTACAAACTGCTCGGCCGCGAAGTCAACTACAAGGTTCAGGTCACCGAGAGTGAAATTCGGGAGTACTTTCGAGAGCATATCGATGACTACCGAGCCACGCCCAAGGTTCGGGTCAGCCACATCAGCTACCAGTTCCCCAGCGACGAGGCTGGCCGTGAGGCAATTTACCAGCAGGCCCTGGTGACCCGCGACCTGCTGCAGAGCGGAGAAGATTTCGAAAAAGTCCTGGTCGGCCAGGAAGATGTCGCCAGCGGCCGCGATATGGGCCAATTGGTCATTGAAGAACTGGCCGAACAGCTGCAGGAGGCTTTGGCTGACCTGGAAGTCGGCCAGGTGAGTGAACCGATCGAAATGAGCGGTCAACTCCACCTGTTTCAAATCACCGCCCGCAACCCCGGCGATATCACCCTCTACGACCGGGCGAAAATCGAGATCGAAGAGACGCTGAAAAAGCAGAAAACCGAACTGCGGTTTAAAGAATGGGCCAAGGAGTTACGCGACAACGGCCATGTCGAAATCCGTAACTAATTTCAGCCCTCACAGGCATTTTGCATAGATAGGCTTTCAATCAAATTAGTGGGTAAAAATTAATAAAGCATTTGCAACTTCATAGATCTATTGTTATTCTCTTACATCGAATATCAGGCGACAGAAGGGTCCCGATGCCGAAAACTGCAATTATTTTTGCTGAAGCTGCTGAAGCGCGCCGTGCTATTGCCCAGCTGATCAAGCCGAGCGGACTCTTTGCCAAGGTCTGTTTTTCCAGCACCGCTAAAGAGGTTGATTTTCTGCTGCAGAACAGCCAAGCCGATATGATTTTCTGCAATCTTCTGCCCACCAGGGATAGCAACCTACGCTGCACCGAAGAACTTGCCAGGCTGGCCTCTTCCCGGCAGATGCCGATTGTCTACTGTTCGCAGCTGACCACGAAAGAACTGCGGCAACTCAATATCATTCCGGTCGATAGTCCCTGTCTGAGTTATCAAACCACAGCGACTGCTGTGACCCAGCGCTTAACACGCCTTCTCAACCAAGGGGGCGCCACCCCACCGCGGAGAAACACGCTGGAAAAACTAATCGATAAAGGGACCGGTGTGTATAATCGGTTCTATTTCGATTCATTCCTGGATCATGAAATTTCCCGATCAAAACTGACCGGGAGACCATTCTCTCTGCTGTTGATCGAACCGCAGCCGCAACCAGCCCCCAAAGCAGAAAACTGGAATCGGATGTTGCCGACGATTGCCCAGGCAATCAAACAGCAGGTGCGTGGTTCCGATCTGCTCTGCCGGGTCGAAGAGAAGAGGTTTGCCTTGTTGCTTCCGGAAACCTCGGACCTTAATGCTGAACAGGTGGCCAGCCGGATTCGGCATAAGTTCCAGGAAGGCACCACCGAAAACACGATCGGCCTCAACTTCGGGTTGGCCTCTTCCAGTTACAATAAAAACTATAACCGCCAGGGGTTGCTACAGGCAGCCGAGGCGGGACTTTAACAGCCAACGCCGTCCTCCAAGCGGCAGGCCCCCTGCCTCAGTCACCATCCACGAAACCTGCACCAAGTATTGTTTCCCCCGCCTTGCTTCCGCTATACTGAGCTATTGTCTTTAGTGAGGAGCTTAGCGGACTGGGCATGAACACTTTGCGACCGATTATCATTACCATGGGCGATCCGACAGGAATCGGTCCTGAAATCATTATCAAAGCCTTGTTGGCTGGAGCTTTTACTCAACTCAAACGGCCATTACTGATCGCTGGGGATGCCGGGGTGATGCTGCGAGCCAGCCGGATTTTCAAGGCTGAAGCCCGGCTGCAGACGGGCGAAAACGGAAGCTGTCTACTGCAAATCGCAGGTCAACAACTGCCAATTCAAGCCATCTCCAAGTTGACTAGCGACCACCTGCAGTACGGCCAGCCGGATCGGGCCTGCGGCCAGGCGATGGCCGATTATGTCAACTGGGCGCTGGCCCGCTGCCAGGACGGCAGCGCCGCCGGGATGGTCACTTGCCCGATCAACAAGGCAGCGATCAATGCCGCCGGCTGCCATTTTCCCGGACATACCGAACTGCTCGCTGCCGGCTGCGGGGTTGAAAAGGTGGTGATGATGTTGGCCGGGGAGAAACTGAAAGTAAGCCTGGTCACCACCCACCTCCCCTATCAGGAGGTTCCCCAGGCCTTGAGCACGGCGGAAATCCTCGCCACCATCCGCATTACCGACCGCAGCTTGCGCCAGCAATTCGGCATTGAAAAACCGAAGTTAGCGGTCCTTTCCTTAAACCCGCATGCTGGCGAAAACGGCCTGTTCGGCGACCAAGAAGCGCGACTGATCCTGCCGGCGATCCAAGCCGCACAGGCCGAAGGAATCGCCGCCGACGGTCCGCACAGTGCCGATACCCTGTTCCATTTTGCCGCCCAGGGAAGCCACGATGCGGTGATCTGCATGTATCACGACCAGGGGCTGATCCCGCTGAAACTGCTGCACTTCGAAGATGCGGTCAACGTCACCCTGGGACTGCCGATCGTCCGCACCAGCGTCGACCACGGCACCGCCTACAACCTGGCGGGAACCGGCACCGCCAGTACCGCCAGCCTGATCGCAGCGATCCGCATGGCAGAACAGATGATTAAAGAATAACCTGTAGGGGCGAGATATATCTCGCCCATTCTGCAACCGCGGGCGAGACATGTCTCGCCCCTACGAAACGCTAATCCAAAACTGAGAAACCAATGATTGATAAAATCAAAATCCGCGGCGCCCGCGAGCACAATCTGAAAAATCTCGACATTGACATCCCTCGCGATCAACTGGTGGTGGTCACCGGGGTTTCCGGATCGGGGAAAAGCACCCTGGCCTTCGACACCATCTATGCTGAAGGGCAGCGCCGTTATGTCGAGAGCCTCTCGGCCTACGCCCGGCAGTTTCTCGAGCAGATGGAGAAACCGGATGTCGATCAGATCGACGGCCTATCACCGGCGATTTCCATCGAGCAGAAAACCACTTCGAAGAACCCTCGCTCAACCGTCGGCACCGTCACCGAAATTTATGATTACCTGCGGCTGCTTTATGCCCGGGTCGGCCAGATCCTCTGTCACCGTTGCGGTGAGCCGATCAGCTCGCAAACCGTCGAACAGATGGTCGACCAGGTACTGCAACTACCGGAAAAATCCAAGCTGCTGGTAATGGCGCCGATCGTCCGGGAGCGCAAAGGCGAATACCGCAAGGAGCTTGCGCAGCTGCAGGCTGATGGCTTCGTGCGCATCCGCATCGACGGCGAAATGCATGAGTTGGGGGACAAGATTGAGCTGGATAAGCAGAAAAAACATACCCTGGAGGTGGTCGTCGATCGTCTGGTGGTAAAAGCCGGGATCGAATCCCGCCTGGCCGATTCGATCGAAACCGCGCTGCGCCTGGCCGATGGGCTGGTGGGGGTCGAGATTCCAGATGGCGATTCCCGCATGTTTTCGGCCAAACACGCCTGCATCGACTGCGGGCTCTCCTACCCTGAAATCGAACCACGGATGTTCTCTTTCAACAATCCCCACGGTGCCTGCCCAGACTGTAGCGGCCTGGGAACTCGCAACTATTTCGACCCGGAGCAGGTGGTGCCCAACCCTGAGCTATCGTTGCGCGAAGGAGCGATTGTCCCCTGGGACAGCCGCACCGGCTACTACTACCAGGCACTGCTCGAAGCGCTGTCGTTGCATTACCAATTCGATATCCGCGCCCCCTTTACCAAGCTTCCGGAGCAATTGCAGCAGGTCATTCTCTACGGTTCCGGCGAGGAAAACGTGCGCTTTTTCTACGACCAGGGCGAACGGCGCCACTTCTATGAAAAACCGTTCGAGGGGGTGATCACCAATCTGGAACGCCGCTATCGGGAGACCGATTCGGATGGAGTGCGTGAGAACCTGGAGCGCTTTATGAGCGTGATCCCCTGCTCCACCTGCGCTGGCGCCCGTTTGCGACCGGAATCCCTGCATGTCACCGTGGCGGAAAAAAATATCCAACAAACCTGCGCGCTGTCGATATCCGAGGCGGAAAGCTTCTTTACCCAACTGGAGCTGCCCCCCAAACAAGCGGAGATTGCCCGGCGAATTCTCAAGGAGATCCGCGAACGGCTGTCCTTTTTAGCGCATGTCGGCCTCGACTATCTGACCTTGGATCGCAGTGCCGGCACCTTAAGTGGTGGCGAAGGCCAGCGGATCCGTCTGGCGACACAGATCGGCTCCTCATTGATGGGGGTACTCTACATTCTTGACGAACCCTCCATCGGCCTGCACCAGCGTGACAATCAGCGTCTGCTGACCACCCTGAAGCGCTTGCGCGACCTGGGCAACACGGTGCTGGTGGTGGAACATGACGAAGAGACCATTCAGGCGGCCGACTATGTCATCGACATGGGTCCGGCTGCCGGCATCCATGGTGGTGAGGTGGTTGCCCAGGGCAGTCCCCAGGAGGTGATGGCCTGTGAAAAGTCGCTGACCGGCCGCTACTTGAGTGGCACGCTGCAGATCGAAGTGCCGCAACAGCGCCGCAGCTCTGACCGCTGGCTGGAGTTGCACGGCGCCAGCGCCAACAACTTAAAAGATATCGAGGTCAGAATCCCCCTCGGCGTGCTGACCTGCTTTACCGGCGTGTCCGGTTCGGGCAAGTCATCGCTGGTGATCGAAACCCTCTACAAGGCGCTGGCCCAACGGCTGCACAAAAACCGTGAAAAGGCCGGTCCGGTCCGCGAGATCAAGGGGCTGGAGCAGCTCGACAAAGTGATCGACATCGATCAATCACCGATTGGCCGCACCCCACGCTCCAATCCGGCGACCTACACCGGCGTGTTTACCGATATCCGCGAGCTGTTCGCCCAACTGCCGGAAGCCAAGATCCGTGGCTACAAACCGGGACGCTTCTCCTTCAACGTCAAAGGGGGGCGCTGTGAAGCCTGCAGCGGTGACGGCATCATCAAGATCGAAATGCATTTTCTGCCCGATGTCTACGTCCAGTGCGAGGTCTGCAAGGGGGCGCGCTACAATCGCGAAACCCTCGAAGTGAAGTTCAAAGGCATGAGCATCGCCGATATCCTCGCCATGACCGTCAACCAGGCCAGCAAGTTCCTGGAGAACATCCCGAAAATCAATAACAAATTACAGACCGTCCGCGACGTCGGGCTGGGCTACATCAAGTTGGGGCAGAGCGCCACCACCCTCTCCGGCGGCGAAGCGCAGCGGGTCAAGCTGGCGCGCGAGCTGGGCAAGCGGGCCACCGGCAAAACCATCTATATCCTTGACGAACCGACCACCGGGCTACACTTTGCCGACATCCACAAACTGCTCGAAGTCCTCAACCGGCTGGTCGAGACCGGCAACACAGTGGTGGTCATCGAGCATAATCTCGATGTCATCAAGACCGCCGACCATGTCATCGACCTGGGTCCTGAAGGGGGCCGTCGCGGTGGTGAAGTGGTCGCCCTGGGCACCCCGGAAGAGGTGGCGCTGGTCACCGGTTCCTACACCGGCCAGTTCCTGCGCGGCTACCTGGGTACGCCTGATAGTGACGCAAACTCTGCATAGCCTGAAGCAATTTTTGTCATAATTCTGCCTAAAGTTATCCCCGCCAACCGCTGATGAGTCGACAGCCGGCTCATTGGCGACAGCTAATTCCTTAAAATTCAATGGTTCCTCCTGGTGCGTCTAAAGCCAGAAAAGTGCACAAGAAACCGGTTTTAACGGCACATTTATTGCAAATTTTTAATTCTTGCCGGTAGGTCGGTTCTGTAAAGGAGAACCTCAAATGAAAAGTAAACTGTTAACCCTCTTCGTCGCCCTGGCGTTTTTAAGCGCTTGCGCACCGCACCAGGCCCTCATTCAATCCGAGCCGCCAGGAGCAATGGTCATTATTGATGGCAAACAGATCGGTCAGACTCCGGTCCGCTACGACTATGCGCTCAGCACTGGCCGTCGGCATCAGGTCAGTATCGCCCACCAGGGGTATCAGCAGGTTGATATGACCATCAAGGCCGACAAAATCGATTCCAGCGCCATGAAGCGCTGGTTGATGGCGGGAGTGGTCTGGAGTCCGTTATGGCTCGGGACCCTCTTTACCAAAAAGCTTAAAGAAAGTTATCTGTTCGTGATGAAACAGGCTGCCCCGAAAATGACAGCGAAACTTGCAGAATAGTTCTCGCTGACAACAGGCCTGCCGGCAAACCAAGGCCAGCCCATAACGGGTTGGCCTTTTAATATTTACAGGGATTAAATTGACGGATTAATCGAGAATGACAATGTCGCGGATCAAACTGCGATTAACCAGGTAGGCGTGGTCGCTGCTGAAGAGCGGAAAAAATTCGTTGCCATTGTTGATATAATCTTTCAGGCGGGCGTTGTGCTGCGGCATATCCATGGAAACGGTCCCCTGCAGCTCCTCGTTGGCAAGAAAACTGATCTTTACCCGCCTTTCGATATAATTAATTCCTTCATCGAGCTGAATCTCGCAGCGCAGATGACTGATCATCCCCTTGCGCACCAGATGAAAATTGCCGTCGGTCGTCTTCAGCGGGAGAAAGGAATCATCTTCCAGCAACAGATCGAGAACCGTCTGTTCTCCGGACCGGTACATGGAATATTCGGCGAGATAGACCAGCCCCTCAAAGACCACACCATCGGCCATAAACAAGCTGACCTGAAGCTGGCGCTTTTCCACCCGTAAATCTTTATTCATTTGGCAACTCCTCCCCGGCCAGAGATTAAAAGTAGCTAAAGAAGCATAGCAGCATTGCTCCCGGATAACAAGTCCCGAGCAGTCGCCTCTTGGCAACTGCTGACGAGTTGATTATGATAGCTGCTCTGTTGCCGCAGGATGCCGGTAAGCAAAATTTTATTGACGGAGTCAAATATGATTAAAAAATGTCCGAGTTGCAGAGAACTTTTGAAGGGGGAATATTGGTGCCAGAAGTGCAAAAATGTCTTCAAATGCCCCATTCCTGGCTGTGAGGCAACTATTCATAAACCGGGCACCAGTGAGTGCCCCCGCTGCGGGCTGTTTTTTGCGGACTATCTGAGCAACCGTAAAATGTACCGCCGCTGCCCCAAGTGCAAGAAAAAGCAGGGGCTTTCAGAGCAGCAGTGCCGCTTCTGCCGCCATTGGTTCAACTGTCCGACCTGTGGCGACAAAATTTCCACGAACACGGTGCTCACCTGCCCGCGCTGCGGAACCACCCTCCGTTGAACTTTATCACCCCTGCGCCGGAGCTTCCTTCGGCGCAGGCTGTGCTGATTTTGGCAATCCGCTTCGCCCGCTGGACTTCCCCCTTTGATCTGCTAACCTCTTGAAAACGCTTCCTTCTTTTCCGATTCCGCTGGGGAAGGCTCAATGCTGATACTGCTTGTAATCCTTTGGCTGATCTCTCTGTTCTCCGCCGGCCATGCTCTGCTGACCAAGCGGGACCCACGGGCAGCTCTCGGCTGGATTGTCACCTGCTTGGCCCTGCCCGGCCTGGGCGCCTTCGGCTATTGGCTGTTGGGCGTCAACCGCATCCGCACCCACGCCCGCGAATTGCAGGAGCAGGGCCAGGGGATGCACTGGCTGAATATCGACCAACACCCCAGCCCAACTGATCTTCAACGTTTCCCCAACCACCCGACCACTCAAGCCCTGATCAAACTCTCCGATGCCGTTACCCGTCGACCACTGATCTGCGGCAACAGCGTCAAGGTGCTCTATAACGGCGAACAGGCCTATCCAGCGATGCTTGTTGCGATCCGTTCCGCAAAACAGCACATTTTTCTTTCCAGCTATATTTTTCAGGCCGATCGTACCGGCAAGCTGTTTGTTCGCGAACTGACCGCCGCTGCTGAGCGGGGCGTGGATGTCCGGGTGCTGGTCGATGCCTTCGGCGAATACTACTCGTTGGCTAAGGTGCGGAACCTGTTAAAAAACACTCCGGTCAAGGTGGCCAGCTTCCTGCCGCCGACCATCTCCCGCAGCTTTTATCTGAATATGCGCAACCATCGCAAGCTTTTGATCATCGACAGCCGAATCGGCTTTACCGGTGGGATGAATATCGGTGATCGCCACCTGGCGCTGATCAAAAACAACTCCCGCCGGGTGGTTGATCTGCACTTTCATCTGCAAGGGCCGATCTGTTGCCAACTGCGTGATGCGTTTATGGAGGACTGGCACTTTGCCACCGAGGAGCGGCGCAAAACCTTTGACTGGCCAGTCCCTGTCGCCGCCGGCGAGGCCTGCTGCCGCGGCATCAGTGCCGGCCCGAACGAACAGCACGAAAAGCTCAACTGGATTCTGATCGGTGCGCTGGCCTGCGCCAGATCCCATGTTCGGATCATGACCCCCTATTTTATCCCGACTCGCGCTCAATTGGCCGCGATCAACGCGGCCGCCCTGCGCGGCGTGCAGGTCGAAATTCTGCTCCCCGGGCAGAACAACCTGCCGTTTGTTCACTGGGCCAGCAATGCCTATCTGTTCGAGCTGCTCGAACATGAGGTGAAGATCTATTTTCAACCGCCGCCATTTGTGCACAGCAAACTGCTGCTGATCGATACCGAATATGCCCTGGTCGGCTCCGCCAATATCGACCCGCGAAGCCTGCGATTGAATTTCGAGTTTAATATTGAGATTTTTGCCGAGGACAGCCTCCGCGAACTGATAGAACATTTTGATCAATGCCGCCAGGCCGCCCACCAGGTAACCCTTGAAGACGTTGATCAGCGCTCCTTGCTGGCCCGCTTACGCGACTCTTTCTGCAAGCTGTTTTCGCCTTATCTATAGCGCCGTAATGAAAACGGGGCGGCCGATAATTGACCACCCCGCGGATTTATTCCTGGTCTGGTTTTTCGCTTGCCCTTTTTTTGCTCCCGTCACGCGGAAGCTCGCAGGCGCCAGAAAGTCAGGTCTCAATGCCGAATTTCGGCAGAATCCATTTATTGAGCACATACCAAAGAACAACCGCGCCAGCCAGTAACAACAGTTCCATACGCACCTCCTCGGTAACAGAGTATAGCCTAATTCCTGCCAGGAAAGGCAGCAATCAACTTTTGCCGCTCGCTGGTTTCGGGATCGCCTGGGGAAGTTCAATCTCGACCTCCAAACCACCGCTGGGGCCGTTGTTGGCGCGGATGCGACCACTATGCAGCTTAATCGCCCGCTCGGCAATCGCCAGGCCGATGCCGGTGCCACCACTTTGTCGGTCGCGAGCATCAGCCACCCGGTAAAAGGGCTCGAACAATTTGCCCAGCGCTTCAGCCGGGACGCCCGGACCCTGGTCGACAATCCGGATCAGGATTTTTTCTTGGCTCGCACTTAGCTCAACATTCACCAGGCTACGGTCGGCAGTATATTTTACCGCGTTGCGGATCACATTTTCCAAGGCCCTGGACAGGAGTTCTTCCGAGCCATGGAACATAACCGGGTGACGCCCGTTAAAAATGACTGCACAAGCGTGTTTTTGCGCCTCAAAATCCGCATCCTGGACCAAACCGGCCAGCAGTTCGCTAAGATCGAATTCCGCGCCTGGCAAACCCTCTGCAGCGTTTTCCAGCCGGGTCAGGCTGAGCAGCTGACCGATCAGCTCATTCATCCGTTCCGCTTCCAGCTCGATTCGGGCCAGCGCTTTTTGCCGGACGGCAGGATTTGCTTCCTGGCGGGCCAGTTCCAAAGCCACCCCAAGCCGGGCCAGCGGTGAGCGCAATTCATGGGAAATATCCCGTAGCAGCCGCTGCTGGGAATCGACCAGAATTTCAATCTGGCCGGCCATTTCATCAAAATCCTGCGCTAGACCGGCAAGTTCATGCTTGCCCTTCACCTGAGCAGCTACCCGGGTCGAGAGATCCCCGGCCGCAAACTGACGGGTTGCCTGGCGCAAGCGGCCGATCGGTGCGGTCAGCGAACGGGCCAGCCAGAAACAGACTAGCGCCGACACCCCCAGCAACACCAGCAACCGCCAGCCGAGAAAACCGTGGCTGAAACCACGCACCAGATGGCGCGATGGCGTTTTATCCGGCAGGCCGATGGCAATAACGTAGGGGCGTCCGGCTTCGCTGGCCAGCGGACTGGCCACCCAGTTGCGGGCTCCCCTCATTGGGAAAACCACCTCTCCCGACTCCAGGGCACGGCGGGCCATGCGCAGCATCCGGCGCGGGACGCGCTGGCGGGAGAGCGGCTGAGCTTGGCCATCAAACAGGATCAGCCGGACCCCGGCATTTTCGAACAGCTCTTCAACATATTCCTGGAGTTCATGGAGCCCTTCGCTTTCATAGGCCCGGATCGCAACGCGGCCATATTCACCAATCGCCTGGCGGGCAAAATGCTGGTGGGCCAGTGGCGGAAACTCCTGATCCCGCAGATAGGTCATGGTGATGCCGATGGCGGAAATCAGCACGATAATCAACAGAAAGGAGAGGAAAAATTTGACAAACAGGCTACGCATCAGAGAGCAGTCTCCGGCTGCGAGTAAAGGTAGCCGACCCCACGGACGGTTTTTATCCGCTCGGTGTCGCGGTACTGATGGCCCAATTTCTTGCGTAGCGCACTGACATGCACATCAATGCTGCGATCGTAAGCGGTCAAGCGCCTGCCGAGAGCTTTTTCGACCAGTTCCTCGCGGCTGATCACCTGCCCGGCCTGCCGCAACAAAACTTCGAGCAGGGTAAATTCAACCGAGGTCAGGTCCACCGCTTTTCCGGCTCGCTTGACACTGCGATTGGCTGGACAGAGGCAGATATCGCCAACCGAAAGCTCAGCGGCGCTATCCTGCCGGGCAGATTGCAGGCCTGCGGCGTCTTCGGTGCGCCGCTGAATCGCCCGTATTCTGGCCACCAGCTCACGGGGATTGAACGGCTTCGGCAGGTAGTCATCGGCACCGAGTTCAAGACCGACGATCCGATCGACATCATCCCCCCGCGCGGTGAGCATGATCACCGGCAACTGACTCGACTGGCGAATTTTGCGCAGCACATCAAAGCCGTTCAGGTTCGGCAGCATCACATCAAGCACCACCAGGGCATAGTCTTCGCTCAGGGCCCGATCGGCCCCCTGGTCCCCCCGGTTCGCGGTCTGCACTTCAAACCCTTCGCCGGACAGGTAATCTGTCAGCAGTTCGCAGAGCTCTGTATCGTCATCAATCACCAGTATCCGGTTCATAGCCTCTCCTTGTAAGTGATTTCAATCATAGCGAAACCTCAAGAGACCGGCTGTAAAGAAATGTAAAGGATTGTAAATAATCCAATAAACTAATTTACGGCACCATCCTGGGCCGTATCAGCATCACTGCAAGCAACTAAACCTATTAAATAACTGAACTTTTCCAAACGACAGTCGGCCAGCCTGCGAGAAAAAACCCTAACTAGCTGAAATTTAATATTTAATAATTTCCCCCGGGCGCTTGACATGCGAAAAATAGGGTATTTAATGATAGAGACAAAGCATGGGGGATAACTGTGACCCAAGATACATTAGCTACACATTCTTCTGAACTTGGTATCATGCGAAGAGTCATTCCCCACTATATAACAGCAGAAAGACCATAGGAGGTACAAAATGAAATGCGTCGTTCCTATCTTTAAACTTTCAATCATGCTATCTGCCCTGGTAGCACTTGCGGCATGCAGTTCAACGGGGATGCAAACAGCACAGATGGATGGAACCGATTCGCGTCTGGCAAAGATTGAGCAGCAAGAGACCAAGCTGGCCGCCCAGCAAGCTGAGCTGGCCGACCGCGAAACCCAACTGGCTCAGCAGCAACGGCAGATCGATCAGAAAATGAGAGATGCCAAGGCGGCCGAGTCCAGAGCCATGGCTGCAAAAAAGACCACAGCACCTTCCTCAATCGACCAATCGCTGCTGCCACCGAAGGCCACTCCCGGTCAGTGCTTTGCCAGAGTTTTTGTCCCGCCGAGCTACGAAACGGCCACCCAGGAAATGCTGAAGCAGGAAGCCAGTGAGCGCATCGAAATCATCCCTGCCAAGTATGAAACCGTCACCGAGCAGGTGATAGTCGAAGCAGCTTCTGAACGCTGGGAAACCATTCCGGCTAAATATTCCATGGCTGAGGAAACGGTGCTGGTCAAACCGGCCACTTCGCGCATGGTCCATGTTCCGGCCACCTATGCAAAGACCTCTGAGAAGGTGCAGGTGAAACCAGCCCATCAGGTGTGGAAAAAAGGCACCGGCCCGATTCAGCGCGTCGATCAAGCCACTGGCGAAATCATGTGCCTGGTTGACGTCCCGGCCGAATACCGTACCGTCACCAAAACGGTTCTGCAGTCACCGGCGACCACCAAGCTGGTCGAAGAGCCTGCGGTATACAAGACCATGAAACAGCGGGTGATGAGCGAACCACCGAGCACCAGAGTTGTCAAGATCCCTGCCAAGTACAAGACGGTTAAGGTCACCAAACTGGTCTCCCCGGCTGAAGAAAAGAGAATCAAGATCCCAGCCACCTATCAGACCGTGACCAAGCAGGTTAAAACCTCTGAGGGACACATGGAATGGCGTGAAATCCTCTGCCAGACCAACATGACTTCAGACCGCATCACCGACATTCAAAGAGCCTTGAAAGCCAAAGGCTTCGATCCGGGTCCGATCGATGGCGTTATCGGCAGCAGCACAATTGAAGCGGTTAACGGCTTCCAGAAAGCTAACAAACTGCCGACCGACAGATATCTGAATGTCGCAACCGTCAATGCGCTCGGTATTTCCCCGCGCTGAACCGGTACATATTGAATTGACCTAAGAATTCAAGGCCTCGCCTCTGCGGGGCCTTTTTTTTTGGGATGACCAACCAAACAAAAACCCCGCTGTGATCTACAGCGGGGCTCCGAAGATTCTCTATTTCTGCCTGAAAAGGATCAGCCTTTAGCCTTCCCCTGCAGCCAGATTAATCCGCTTCGCCAGATAATTGGAATGGTAGAGGGTTTCACCAATCTGTCGCGCCCGCGCCATTACATCCTGTCGATCCAGACCAGTAGAAGCCTCCATCAGCAGTTCGAGATCAAAACCACAGAGCGGGTAAACGCACTGATTGATCCGCTCCAGTAAATCTGCCAGTTCAACAGTTTCAGTCCAGGCCATCAGCAACAGCATAGAGGCCCCATAAAGATCGGACTCAAGCGACATGCTGTTGTCGTTTTGCTGAGCCCAGCTGAAAATGGCATTGCGAACCGAAGCCTGGCTGAGAACTTCGTCGACATTGCGCATCGCCAGAAAGCGGGGCAGGGCTTCGGGAGCCTCGGCCTGAGCAAATTGTTTGGCCAACAGCTCGCAAACCCCTTCAATGAACCAGCGGGTGTGGTTGGACGGCTCGCCGTCAATATCATGCAGTAATGGTGAGATATCGGCCAGGACATCATGCCCCAATTCGTGCGGCAGGGTATCATAGAGCAATTCGGCAAGTTCCAATGATCCAGCGTTGCCCAACAGCGGCTCGCCCTGGTTCAGTAATACGACGCGCACTTCCTGCCAAGGGGCGGCAACCGGGTAGGTGGCTTCAAAACGGTAGGCCAGCGGCAGATTATCAAATTCGAGAAGATAGAGCAAAACCCCTTTATCCAAAGTCCCGCCTGTCATGGTTTCAATAAAATCGTAGCTGCGCTGAACGATCTGGGCGACCCGCTGCAAACCCGCTTGCTGCGCATCCGGCAGGTTACTAACCACCCGTAAACTGCGTCCGCGGCCGAGATCGAAATCCTGGCTGGTCATTCCCGGCATTTCTTCAGGATGGATAATTGTTGGCTCGTAGGGAACCCCAGAGGAATCGATAGCTACGATCTCTTGGGAGAACATGATTTCAACAGCCTCATGCCCCATGCTCGCCAGAGCCGGAACCGGAACCGAAAGTAGAATTGGCAGCAACAGACTGAGGATCAGTTTTTTCAACACATCGATACTCCTTTAATCCATTCCTTAGCGGTTCTTCCCGCAAACCCTAAGAGGGGTTGTGCAGAATACAGGTGGACCTTGGGCGCTGATCTGTCGTGGACTCAGATCACCTGGCGATTTTCTCAACAGTGGAGTTGTGGCGAAAGGTAGAGTTGGACTATCGAGAAAACTACGGAAGCAAACGTTGCCGAGAGAGCGATTTTCTTTCTCAGCCAAAAATTAACTTGCTCTTATGATTTGCAAGTATAAGGAAAACAGTCGAAAAATGTCAAGCTTAAACATTATTAATTTTCAACGATACCCAAGACAGAAAAACTGTCCACTTTTTATGCAGTATTTGACTTATAATCAATCAAATCCCCAACCAACGGTAAGCCTTATGACCAGAGATTTCAGTCGCCAGAGCCGAGAGGGTGATGAGTTCCAAATCATTCCCGCCTTTCAATCCGAACTTGTTTCCCCGCGAAATATTTCCGTCTGGCTCCCCACAGCAGTTAAGGGGAAGCAAAGCCAAGATTATCGAGTCATTTATGCTCACGATGGGCAGAACCTGTTCAGCCCGCAGACCGCTTTTGCCGGGGTTGACTGGGGCTTGCACAAAGCGCTGCGCCGCTTACCAACTGCAGAGGACCAACCAAAGACTCTGGTGGTCGGCATCTGGAATACTCCCGCCAGATACCGGGAGTACGATCCTCAGCGGGTTTTTAGCGACTATTTGAGTCGAGCGGAAAAATCCGCCTACGCCAGAAAATATGGCCAACCTCTGGCAAATCTATATATGCAATTTATTGTCCAAGAGCTCAAACCATTTATCGACAGTCACTTTCCAACGCTGTCAAGCAGGGCTGATACTTTTCTGCTCGGATCGAGCATGGGGGGCATTGTCTCCGCCTATGCGCTGTGTGAATATCCGGAAATCTTTGGCGGTGCCGCCTGCCTGTCGACCCACTGGCCTGCCGGCAATGGCAAAATGATAGATTATCTGGCCGACAACCTGCCCGATCCGCAAACCCACCGGCTCTATTTTGACTACGGCACCGAAACGGTTGATGCCCAGTATGAGCCCTTTCAGTTGCAGGTTGATGAGGTGATGCGCCGCCGGGGCTACCTGGAGGGCGAAAGCTGGATGACCCGGAAATTCTCTGGCGCCGATCATTCGGAAACGGCCTGGCGCAGTCGGGTCGAGATCCCGTTAGGATTTTTACTGAGCTGAGAAAACCTTCACTTCGAGAAGGCCCATCTCTGGAGGATCAAGTTTATGAATGTCGTCTTTTTATCGCCACATTTCCCGCCTAACTTTTATCATTTTTGCATAGCCCTGCACCAGTTGGGCGCCAATGTCCTGGGGATCGCCGATGCGCCCTGGGAGGAGTTGCGTCCCGAGCTGCGCGCGGCACTGACCGGCTATTATCGATGCGACATGAACGCTGCCGACCAGCTGCTGCGGGCCTGCGGCTATTTCACCCACCAGTTTGGCAAACTCGACCGGATTGAATCGCACAACGAACACTGGCTTGAAACTGAAGCGCAGCTGCGCCAGGATTTCAACATCGACGGCATCAAACCTGACAGCATTGCCAATGTCACCCTCAAAGCCAAAATGAAACAGGGCTTTGAAAAAGCCGGCATTGCCGTGGCGCGGGGAAGGCTGGTCAACAGTTTGGAAGAGGCGCAAGCCTTTGCCGCCGAGATCGGTTTTCCGGCTGTGCTCAAGCCTGATCGGGGAGTCGGCGCCGCCAGCACCAGCCGGGTGAACAATGCTGAGGAGCTGGAGAAAGTTTTCAGCGAAAAGCAACCGGTCGCCTATATCATGGAAGAATTCATCCAGGGCAGCATCCATTCCTTCGATGGTCTGACCGATCGGGACGGCCGCATCGTTTTCTGCACCTCCCACGTCTTCAGTCAGGGGATTATGGAAACGGTCAATGAAGACCGCGACATCTTTTACTATTCCCAGAGACAGATTCCCGCCGACCTGGAAACCGCTGGACGGAATGCTGTCCGGGCTTTCGACATCCGCGAGAAGTTCTTTCATCTCGAATTCTTCCGCACTATTCCGGACGAGCGGATCGTCGCCATCGAGGTCAACATGCGCCCGCCTGGCGGTTTGAGCATGGATATGTTCAATTTCGCCAACGATATCGACCTTTACCGGGAATGGGCTAATATATTGCTGAATAATAAGTTTTCCGCGGATTACCAGCGCCCTTACCATTGTGCCTATATCGGTCGGAAACAGAACAAGCACTATGCCCACACCCATGAACAGATCATACAGCACTACGGCCAGCTGGTGGTTCACCATGAACCTATTCAATCGGTTTTCAGCGCCGCCATCGGCGACTTTGGCTATCTGGCCCGCGCCACCAAGTTGGAGGATCTTCTGGAACTAGAAACATTTATTCACGCGAGGGGATAACCAGGGAGGGGAGAGCTGTGGGTCAACCGAACGGGTAGAGGTTATTCGGATCGGCCTTAAGGCGCATATCGAGGACTTCCAGTAACTCTGCTGCGGCCTGTTTCGGAGCAAGGCGCAAGATTTTGCGCTGCAATTCGGTCAAGCCACCTGGGATATTATCCGTGAAATAGCTGAATGCTTCCGCCGGATTCTGATACTGCAGGCGTAGCAACTCCTGGGCGGTGCGGCGGTGGGTTGGCTTAACGCCGTTGGCCAGTTCCCAGGTCATCAGCTGAAAAACCGGCAGAGCTACGGCATCGACCTCTTTCCCGGCTTCTTTCAGCTTCAGGGCTGCCAGCTGGTTCAACGGTAGCAGCCGCCAACGGTCGAGCGGATTTTCCGGCAGCATCTCTCCCCCTAAAACCGCAGTTTGCGTTCAATTTGCGGTTGATATTGGCTGCGGGCTGCTGAGGGGCGGCGCCTTTCCATTAACAGATTATAGTTCAATTGTTGTAGCGACAGCCGTTTTTTAAGCTGCAGGTGCTGCTGCTGATCTGTGCAGCTGTCAAGGAGATCCTGCAATCTCAAAAGTTCCTGTTGCAACTGCAGCTCTTCCGGAAGCATCCCGGCATTTTTCAGGATTTTATAGCCCATACGCAGTTCTTCCGGCACCATGCTGACATCCTCATGGGGGATCGGCTGTCCCTGCAAACTGAGGTTATCCAATTCACCGCGTTTAATTGCTGCCTGAATTTTCTGTTCGGCTACCTGCATCAGAATATCCATGTGAACCCCCTATTGCGTCTATTTCTCAGTTTACATAACTTTACCAAAACCGCACAGCTCTTAACCCACAGTTAAGATGGTTTTGCCTATAGTGGAAACATCAAAGCAAAGCAATCGCATCGCTTAAACGAAAACAAAACAAAGGAGTGGAATCATGAAAAATGGAATTTTGAAAAAGAGAGTTGTTATCCCGACACTGCTTATCGGTGCTCTGCTGACCGGCGGCGTCGCCATCGCCGGCCCCTTCGGCAACTGCGATGGCAAAGGCTATCGCGGGCAGCAGTTGAGCGCCGAAGAGCGGGAGGAACGGATGGAGCACAAGCTGGAAATGATGAGTGAAATTCTCGAGCTGAACGACGACCAGGAAGAACAGATCGAGGCCCTGCTGCAAAAGCAGTGGACCGCCAAGCAGCAACAGCGTGAAGATATGCAGACCGACCGCCAGGCACTGCGCGAGCAACTGCTCAGCGACGATTTCAACGAAGCCGAATTTCGTACCCTGGCAATGAAAAAGGCCGAGGCAAAAGTGGACATGATGGTGGAACATGCCAAGCTGAAGCAGCAGATCTACCAGATGTTGACGCCCGAGCAGCAGGAAAAGGCTGACAAACTGATGGCGATGCGCGGCAAACATGGCAAGGGGCGCCATGGGAGCCATGGCTTCGGCTTCTAAAAAAACACGCGCCTCTGAATAAAAAAGACGGGCTCTCGGAATGAGAGTCCGTCTTTTTCTCGGCCGCCCCTAGAACAACAGGACTGGGCATTTGACATTGTGTAGCACATAGTTCGCGACCGAGCCGAACAGCACATCGCGGATTTCTCCGCCGCCGGCATGCCGGCCGATCACCAACAGTTGAAAATCTTCATCATTGGCAACCTGCGGAATCACCCGCCGCGGAGACCCGAATTCCAGCCGCAGCTCAAGCTCGAAACCGGCCGTCCGCAGCTGCTGGGCAATCTTCTCCAGGTGCAGTTGCCCGGCTTTACGGGCGTTTTCCTTGACCATTTCAACCTGAAAATCAGGAATCATCCGGTAGGCTAGCTGATCGTTGACCACGTGCAGCAGGGTCAGCTGCTGAGGAAACCGCTGCCGTTGGGCGACCACCGCTTCGATGGTTTTCTGTGAGGTGGGGGAATCATCGACAGGAATCAGAATTTTCGGGTCCATACAACTCTCCGTTGAAAACACTGGACGGGCAGACCTGCGTGTCTGCCCGTCTTTGATCAAACCAGGGCGATCACAAGGATCGCCCCTACGGACAATTTTCCACGGCGGCTCAAAAAGGTCGAGATGCAAGGCTTGCGAAACCGCAGCCGCGAGGTGTAGCAGCGCTACGTCGAGCGGCGAGGACTGAGCATAACGCCGCAGATCGGCCTTTTTCAGCCGCCGCTAGCCGTAAACCCAGCGTGGCAGGAGAAGAACCAAATCCGGCCAGAAGGTCAATAGCATCAGTATAGCAATCTGAATCAACAAAAACGGTAGCACTGCCCGCGAGACATATAGCAGGTCGCGGTCAACGGTGGCCCCGGAGATATAGAGGCTGACCCCCAGCGGCGGCGTGCAGTAGCCGATCCCCAGGTTGATGGTCATCAGCAGGCCGAAGTGCATGGTATCGATGCCGAATTTGTTGAGCAGCGGCAGAAAAATCGGCGTCAAAATCAGGGTCGCCGAGATAATATCGATAAACATGCCGATCACCAGCAGCAGCAGATTCACCGAAAGCAGGAAGACCCAGGGGGAGGATATGCTGTCGACCACCGCATTGGCGATCTTGCCGGGGATCTGCTCGAAGGTCAAATATTCGCCGAACACCGAAGCGCCGGCGACGATCACCAGCAGGGTCGCCGAAGTGACGGCGGAAGAGACCACCACCTTCTTCACATCCAGCAATTGCATATCTTTGTGGATAAAAATTTCCACAAAAAAGGCGTAAAAGCAGGCGACCACCGCCGCCTCGTTGGCAGTGAACAGCCCGGAGTAGATGCCGCCGAAGATCAATAGCGGCAGACAGAGCGCCCAAGCGCTCTCCTTGATCGTGGCCAGCGCCTCGTGCAGCGAGGGCTTGGGCATGGTCTTAAGGCCCTGCTTTTTACAGACGAAATATGCGTAGAGGCTCATCGCCAGCATTATCAGCATACCGGGAATAAAGCCGGTCAGAAACAGTGCTTCGAGCTGATCGTTACTGACCATGGCGTAGAGGATCATCGAAATCGATGGCGGGATGATGACGCCAAGAATCGGCGCGGTGGTCATGATGCCGACCGAAAACTGCTCGTCGTAGCCGTTTTTCATCAGCGCTGGGATCATGAAGCCGCCAATGGCAACCACGGTGGCCACGGTCGAGCCGGAAATGGCGCCGAAGAATCCGCAGGCCAGGACGCCGGCCATCGCCAGCCCTCCGGGCAGAAAACCGACCAGGATATTGGCGGTTTTGATCAGTTTTTCGACGATACTGCCGGTGGTCATAATATTGCCGCAGAGGACAAAAAACAGCACCACGATCAACGCGAACTTGTCCATGCTGCGGTAGAGCACTTCAATGACAATCTGCGCATCGATGCCAATCATATAAACCAGGCCGACGGTACCAGTGAAAAACAGCGCCATAAAGACCGGGACAGTGGTCGCCAGACAGCCGAGCAGCAGAGCGAGAATCAGCAGATAGTTGGTTTCCATCGCCTACTTCTCTCCCGTCAGGTCCTGCTGGCCACGCCAGTCTTCGACCATCACGATCAGGGTGCGGATAAACATCATCACCCCCATCAACGGCAATATCGCGTAGAAATACCACTCGGGAATCTGCAGGGTGGTGGTTTTCGCGTATTCATCCTCGAACATCATCAGCGTCATCTTCCAGCCAAGGTAGATCATCGTGCTGGAGAACAGCAGCACCATCAGGTGGGAAAACAGCGTCAGCGGTTTCTTCAACACCGGCAGCAGCTGCGGCAGAGCATCGATGCGGATCAGCGCGCGGCTGCGCACGGCGGCCACGCAACCGATGTAGGTGGAAAAAAAGATCACCTTGCGCACCACCTCGTCCGACCAGTAGAGGCTGAAATTGTCGGTTGCCTTACGGAGCACGACATTAGCCATCGCCGTCACCAACGCGACACAGACGGCAACAAACAACGACCATTCCTCGGCGAAAAGAAAACCACGGTCAATCGCTTTAAAGGTTTTTTTCAGCATGCTCACGTCTTTCAAGCTGATTTTCCAGGCAAAAACGAAATGGTCCTGGGGCTGTGTCAGCAGCCCGCGAAGAATAAAAAAGGGCCGGGGAGGGGATCCTCCCCGGCCCCGAAACGGACCGATTATACAGATTTAGCGATTAACTGCCAAGCTTTGCCCGAACCTTGGCCAGATAGTCGGGACCAATCTTCTCAGCCCACTTCTCCAGCACCGGTTCTGCCTGCTTCTTCAATTCGGCGACTTCCTGATCGGAAAGTTGGAGGAATTCCACGCCAGCCTCTTTGGCCTTAGCCACCTGCACCTCATGTTGCTTACGGGTCAGCTCACGAGTGCTGGCACTCTCTTCGGCGATGACTGCCAGGAAAGTAGCACGCAAATCCTCCGGCAGATTGTTCAGCCAGCGTTTGTTGACCAGATGGACAAACAGGCCCTGGGCGTAATTCAACTCAGTGAACGACTTGGCGATAGTGAATTTCTTGGTGATATTGCAGACGATTGCGGTGTGATCGAGACCGGTGATCACCCCGGTCTGCAGGGCCTGCGGAACATCCGGCCAGGGCATGACGGTGAACTTCAGATCCCAGGCCTTGTAAGCATCGGTATTGACCGGCGCCTGAGCAATCCGGAAATTGATCCCTTTCGCATCGGCAAGCGATTTGACCGGTGAGGTGGTCGCCCAACCGTAGGGACCATAACCAGTAAAGTCAGCGACAACCACGCCTTTGCTCTGTGCAGCGTTAGCGAAAGGCTCCCAGAGTTCCGGGTCATTGCGGAAGGTATCCAGTTTGTCGAAGGTATCGACGACATAGGGCAGGTTGACGATGCCAAGGCGATCCGCAACATTGGCCGCCGCCACCGAAGAGCTGAGCATCCCTTGAACCGCGCCCAACTTCAGCTTGGCGATGACATCCTTTTCGCCACCCAGCTGAGCCAGTGGGCGATAATCAACGTAAATCTGTCCGTTGGTCTTTTCCCAAACCTTGTCGCGAATCCGGTAGCCGGCAGCCACACCTTCGATAACCGGGTGGGAAATATTCGACAGGATATAGGTATATTTGGCACCGCTGGGATCAAAAGCCGGCTTCCAGGCCGCCAGCGGATCTTTTTTCTTCTCTTCAGCCAGAACTCCGCCCGGCAGACAAAGAGCAGCCAACAGGAACAGACTCAGTAGTTTCTTCATGGTAATGACCTCCTCGAAAGAGATGAACAGGACAAACAGTGTTTGAATTATTCAAACGAGAACCAAGCCTCACTAAAAACGGCTGGTTAGGTCCTGAAGATAGCGTTTTTTCCTTCGTCCGGTCAAGCGCAATGCGGTTCATTTCAAAACAAAAAGCCCCGGAATGAAAACCACTCCGAGGCCGGGATAATGTTCGTTTAAGGCGGCTTTAGGCCGGATTGACTTCAACCTCGCCAGAGTATTCCTGCCCCAGCCGGCGGAGCGCTTCGGTCAATTGCTCCAGTTCTCCGATCTCCGCGGTTATCGCTTGGGTTTTTTCAACATTTTTCTTCAGCCGGTGTTCAGCCTGCTCGAAATGCCTGATCATTCGACCGGAGGCATCCTGCTGAAAGTTGTTGGCATCGATCACCGAACGGATCTGCTGTTCGCGCTCGGCCAAACCGCGGTCGAGTTCGCGGGTGGCGCGAACCTGCTCTTCCATCCCATGGGCCACCTGATCAGCGGCCGACTTCATTTCGGTGACCCCGTCCTGAATCCGGCTGATGCCGGTGCGCTGCTCCTTCATCGCCCGCGCCACTGCGCGCACCGAGCGCAGGCTCTGCCCAGCATCGTTCAGCATGGTGCGGGCGCGCTCGCCTTGCACACTGGTCAGCTGACTGATTTCATCCGAGGCGGAAGAAGCCAGGTCCACCGAGTGGACAATCTGGTTGAGCGCCTCACCGGTCTGGATCGAATTCTCTTTGCCCTTGGTAATCCGCTGAGCAGTCGCTTCGACGGCGGCAATCGCCTCCTGAGTATCTTTGCCGATCGCTTGGATGATCCGCTGGATATCCTGGGCACTGTCAGTGGTGCGGTCAGCGAGATCCTTGATTTCATCGGCGACCACCGCAAACCCCTTGCCTTCATCGCCGGCCTTGGCGGCAATGATCGCAGCGTTAAAGGCCAGCAGTTCAGTATCGCCGACCAGATCTTTGATAACCCCGATAATTTTTCCAACCTGCTTGGCCTGGTGCGCCAAACGCTCCATGGCAGCGGTGGCCTGCTGACTTTCATGCGCGATCAGATCGATCTCATCAAGTGAACGGCGCATCACCTGCAAACCCTCTTCGGCATCGCTTTTCACCTTCTGCACCGCTTCATTCCCGGCCGCCGAACCTTTGCGGATCCGCTCAAAGGAATCACCGATCTCGTCCATTTGCGAAGCGGTATCCTCAACCGAGCGAGCGATATCTTCAGCCTGGTTGGCCACCTCACGCACGCTGGCGGTCATCTCTTCGACGGCCGTGGTGGTTTCGATGAATTTTGCCGTGGAATGATCCATGGCCCGCGCCATCTCCTCGAGAGACAAAGCCAGCTCCCGCGACAGAGCGGCTTCATCCTGGGAGCGTTGCGACAGTGAACTCATCAAAGTGACCACATCCTGCTGCTTCAACTCCATCACCTCGACATCTTTACGGGTCAGCTTGGCAGCGGCCAGCCCGTCGTTGGCCCGGTCGGCCAGAAACAGGGTTGCCTGGGCCAGGGAACGATAGTACGGAATCAGCTTGTCCGAGGTGGTCATCACCGCCTCGACCAGCTGCTGCACCTGATTGACACCCTCTTCCATGGCCGAGGTCAGGGTTTCCAGAGTCTCATTTTTCACCGCCAACTTCCCGGTCAGCGGTTCCAGCAACCCCAGCTGCAGGCGCAACTGGCGCTTTAAGGTAGCACGGATAAAAAAGAACGATGATACGGCGATACCGTAACCGAACAGCAGTGCCATCAGCACGAAACCACCCTTAAATGCCTGTTCGCCAATCAGTGGATAGACTGCAAAGGGGAACAGGGCGGCAGCGGCAAAACCCATGAGATGGGTAAAGTAGAAAACTTTTTTCAGATAGCTGAGCCCGGCGCTCTGACCCTGATCCATAACAGCTCCCATTGTCGACCCGGCAGTTTCGAAGGCCGAGAGTAACCTGGTTAGCAGGTAGCAATAGCGGCATCGGAAGCAATCCGATGAGCAAATCAATTAAATATCACAAATCTTGCTCGACAGCAAGCGCTGGTAGCCTTTTCTCTGCTTTTCCCGGAAGCATTGCTGGGGTATGCTGATGATGGTATAAAGACTGACTTTCTTTAGAGGAGATGACTGAATGTTGCGATTTTTTATCGGCTTGCTGTTTTTTGCCCTGATTTGCCCACAGATTGCCGCTGCCGCCCCACTGAAACAATCTCAGCTGGACAGCGTGAAAACGGCCCTGCAGATGAGCTATCCACAGATTCCGCTGAAACAGCTCAACCCAACCCCGCTGGAGGGAATCTTCGAGGTGATTACCGAGAAAGATGAAATCCTCTACTTCGCCTCGCGTAGCGGTCATCTGATTGTCGGCGAAGTTTGGAACAATTCAGGTTTGAACCTTACCCGCGAAAGCCGTAACCGGTTGATGACCGACAAGCTGTCGATGTTTCCCCTCGATAAAGCGCTGAAAATCGGCGACGGTCCGAATACGGTCATCGAAGTGGCTGATCCCGATTGCCCTTTCTGCCGAGAGGGCTCAGCCTTTTTCTCCGCTCGGGAAGACGTGACCCGTTACATTTTCCTTTTTCCGCTCGAGCGGATCCACCCCAAAGCGGCTGACAAGTCGCGCTACATCCTCTCTTCCGAGGACCCGGAAACCGCCTACGAAGAGGTTTTCAGCGGAGATTACGATAAAAAGCCGCTGCCGGAATTCAAAGACAACGGCCAGCTCGCAATTCACCAGCAGATCGTCCGCAAGGTTGGTATCAACAGTACGCCGCGCTATTGGATCAACGGCGAATACGTCTCCGGCACCAACCTGAAAAAGTTCGAAGAGAAATTGAACAATTGACAACCGGGCTTTGCTCAGACCGATAACCGGCAATTCATGCCTTAACGTAGCGGCAGAGAAAATCATCGCTACGCTTTTGCGCGACCAGCAGATCTCGGCACCCCCAGCTGTCACCCGATTAAGAAAGCAGTAGATGAAAGAATCACCCCGTTCGAAACCGGAGCTGCTGGCCCCCGCCGGCAGCTTCGAAGCTTTTTTTGCCGCAGTGGAAGCCGGGGCCGATGCCGTCTATACCGGGCTGAAGGATTTCTCGGCCCGCGCCAAAGCGAAAAATTTTTCCCTCAGCGACATCGAGAAACTGACCTACGCCCTGCAAAGTAACAATAAGCGGCTCTACGTCACCCTCAACACCCTGATCAAAGAAGCGGAACTGCCACAATTGATCGACACCCTGGCAGCCCTTGAGCAGATCGGTGTTGATGCGGTCATTCTGCAGGATCTGGCGATCTGGAATCTGGCCAAGGAACAGTTTCCTGGCTTGGAACTACACGCCTCAACCCAGATGACCATCCATAATTCTGCCGGCGTGAAGATGCTCGAACGGATGGGGTTTACCCGCGGGGTGCTGGCCCGCGAGCTGAGCCTGCCGGAAATCGCCGAAATCAGGCGACAGACGACGCTCGAGCTGGAACATTTCGTCCATGGTGCGCTCTGCTTCTCGTTTTCCGGGCAATGCTATTTCTCTTCATTTCTCGGCGGTAAAAGTGGCAACCGTGGTCGCTGCGCCCAACCTTGCCGGCGGCGGCATCGCTATCGCCAGCAGCAGGGCTATTACTTTTCCACCAATGATCTCTCCGCAATCGATCTGTTACCGGAACTGGAGCAGGCCGGCATCTGCAGTTTGAAGATCGAAGGGCGGATGAAAAGCGCCGAATATGTTTATAAGGTGGTCAGTGCTTACCGCCGGGTAATGGACGCTCCGCAGCAACAGCAGAAGCAGGTACTGAAAGAAGCCAAACTGCTGCTCAAAGAGAGCTTCGGTCGCCAGCCAACCAAAGGTTTTCTACCCGGCCGCCAGCCGACCGACATCGCTATCCCCTCGGTGAAAGGCGCAACCGGCCGCTACTTGGGTGAAGTGGCGCGGGTGCGAGGCGGCGAGATCAGCTTCAAGACCAAGGATGGCCTGCATATCGGCGACCGCTTGCGGATTCAACCAGCCAGCGACAAAGCCGGCACCGCCTTCACCATCCGCCAGCTACAGCTCGGGAAACGGAGCGTCAAACAGGCTCCGGCAGGCAGCTTTGTGAGCGTGCCTTCCAGCTTTCAAAACCAGTTCAAGGTCGGTGACGGGGTGTTCATGGTTTCCTCCAGCAAGGCCTTCACCATGAGTGATGCCGCCTGCCGGCGCAAACTGAGTCAGGTCAAAAAACCTGCCGAAAAGGTCCGCTTGCAGCTGGAGTGCAGCGCCAGTGAAATTCAGCTGGTCGCCAGCGTTGGCGGACAACAGTTTGACTTCCGCTTTGCCATCGACAGCTTTGCCGCCGAAGAACGCGCCCTCGATTCGCAGACCCTGCAGCAGGTCTTCGCCGCCACCGCCGGAGAGCCCTTTGTTCTTGAGCGCCTCCAATGCGGCCCCCTGCCGGCTATCGTCATCCCTCCCAAGCGGCTGAAAGAGATCCGCCGGGAACTCTATGCCGAATTACGCCAACTGTGTCAGGCGCCACGAGAGCAGCAGCAAACCGCCCGGCTGAGCACCGCTCATAAAGCTCTGCTACCGGCGGGAAAACCGCAATTCGCCAAACGCCAGCTGCGGGTGCAACTGCGTGATGCCCGGGATCAGCGGATTCTGCAGGACCAGCTGGTCGACCAGATTCTGCTGCCGCTCTCAGGGCAGAATCTGCAGCAGGTCGGCAAGTTGCTCAAACGCAAGCAGCAGATCATCTGGGACCTGCCGTTTATCCTCTTTGATCAGGACTATCAGGACTGCCGTAACGCGGTCCGCCAGTTGCACCAAGCCGGCTTTGATAATTTCCGCCTCAACAACCTGGGGCATTTTCCACTCTTCGACGGGCTGGAAAACCTGCAGCTGTTCAGCAGTTTCCGGCTGTTTTCCTTAAACACTCAGGCGCTTGCTGGCTGGAAAGAGTTAGGGATCACCGATGCCGAGCTATATATCGAGGATGATCGCAACAACCTGGCCGACATCGGCGGTCGGGATGTCGGCATCGCCACCTCGCTGACGGCCTACGCCAGCGTGCCGCTGATCACCTCGCGGATCGCGATAAAAAATGTCCGCTCAGACCATCCGGTGCTCTCCGACCGCGAAGATGCTTACCGTGTGCAACAACGCCAGGGGCTGACCTGGCTGCGCAGCGAAACCGACTTTTCCTTTATTGCCAACCTGAATGAGCTGGAGAGTTTCGGCATCCATAACTTCATTATCGACCTCTCCCACCTGGGCCCTTTTAGCCAGCGCGGCAAACAGGTGCTGGAAGCAGTTCGCCGCGGCAGCGATCCGGCCGATTGCAGCAAGTTCAACTATGAGTTGGGGATGGAGTAAACAATGCTTTACTTTCGCCCGGAAGTCCTGATATTTTAATGTGAATTCCAGAACTCTTTGGATGGAGGGGCAAATGAAAAGTCAATCTCAATCACCCGACAGCCGGCCGGCGCAGCAAAGCGCAGCCGGTTGTTTGCGTTTAAACTCGCGACCCATCGGCAGCACAGTTTACGATCGGCATAGCCTGTCCCACGCCCACAAGGCCTCGCTGTTCAGTCCCAACGACAGCCTGGCGACCCCGGAATGGTGCGGCTATCAACGGCACTTGCCGGAAGGGGAGTGGAAAAATTATGCCGGCGGCTGCGACAGTTTGCAGCCCTGCCGAATGATCCGCGGCGAACTTCCCGTCTAAGTTTCCCAGACCGCGGTAACTCCCGGTCCGCCCAACCAGCGTCAGCAGGCCTTGCGCATGACCTTATACAGCTGGCGGTTGTTTGTCTCCATTACCCTAGTTGCCACTTTTAAATCTGTCGTGGCCACAACAACCCAAAAGTGATTTCAATAGCAAGACTTCACCTGCACCAGCAATCGGACTATCCTGAAAGAAATAACCTCTGTCGACTCACTTCAGGGAGATCGCTATGACCCAGCTGAGCAGTTTTCAATGCGCAGCCTGCCAGGCCGGGGCGCCATTGGCCAGCGAGCAGGAGATCAGCCAATTTATGCGCCAGCTGCCTGATTGGCAGTTGATCGAAGTCAGCGGCCAGCAACGCTTGAAGCGCAGTTTTAAATTCAAAAATTTCCGCCAGGCGCTCGAGTTCACCAACCAGGTCGGCCAGCTCGCCGAAGCCCAAGGTCACCACCCACAACTGATAACCGAATGGGGACAGGTTAAGGTCAGTTGGTGGACCCATAAAATCGGCGGTCTGCACCGCAACGACTTCATCATGGCGGCAAAAACCGACCAGCTATTTTCAACCTGACCGATGCTCTATCAACTCGCCGCCGACCTGCTGGTCCTGCTGCATTGCGGCTTTATCCTGTTTGTCATCTTCGGTTCAGCTTTGCTGCTGCGCTGGCCCCGCTTGGTCTGGCTGCATCTGCCGGCGGCGGCCTGGGGCGTACTGATCGAGTTCAGCGGCTGGATTTGTCCGCTGACGCCATGGGAAAACCAGTTTCGCCACTTGGCGGGGCAGGGGAGTTACTCAGAAAGCTTCATAGAACAGTACCTGCTGCCGCTGATTTATCCGGCGGAATTGACTCGGGAGTTGCAGCTGATTCTGGGGGGCGGGGTGTTGCTGGTTAATCTGCTCGGCTACGGGTTCTGGCTTTATAAAAAGCGCAGCCGGACGAAAAGTTAAAACCCTAAGCGGCCAAGATATCTTTGCCACTGCTGCCAATAGCCCAGCCCACCAACGTCATAAGTGTCGTTATGCCCGGCTTGCGGGATGGAATAAAAGGTCTTTGGCTGCGGTGCCCGTTTGAACAGCGCTTTGCCCATCTGCTGCGGCACGATAGCATCCCGGTCACCATGCAAGATCAGCAGCGGCACCTGCAGCTGGCCAATTTTTTCCAAATTGTCATAACGCACATCGAAGGCCCAGCCGGCCAGCAGCCAGAGCAAGGGGTAATGATGTCGCCCCATCGCCTTGATCGAGGTGAAGGGGGATTCCAGCACCAAGCCGGCCGGTGGCTGTTCCAACGCCAACTGCAGGGCGACTCCAGCACCGACCGAGCGACCGAAGTAGATCATCCTGCCGGGAGGCCAGCCCTTTTCTTTCAGCCAGCTGATGGCACCACGCATGTCTCTGTAAGTGCCTTCCTCGCTTGCCTTGCCTTCACTTTGACCATAGCCACGGTAATCGAAGATAAACACCGCAAGCCCCAAAGCGCGCAGCAGCCGCAGGTTGTCAACCCGGTGGGAAATATTGCCAGCGTTGCCATGGCAGAAAACCACCACCGGTTGTCCGGCCTCGCCCGGCAGATACCAGCCGTGCAGTTTGGTGCCATCCTCGGCGGCAAAAAAGACCTCTTCGAATTCCAGCTGCAGACTGGCCGGAGTCATGATCAGCTGCCGTTCGGGAAAGTAGAGAAAGGCATGTTCCAGGGCGGCGCTGACCGGGGCCGGTAGCAGCAGGCTGCCGAGCAACAGCGGGTAGGCGGTCAGTTTCATTGGTAGCCCCTGGCCTGCAAAGAGAAAAGGTGGGCATACTGGCCTTTCAATTCCATCAGCTGCTCATGGCTGCCACGCTCGCTGATCCGCCCTTTGTCGATGACGACAATCTGATCGGCCATGCGCACGGTGGAAAAGCGGTGGGAGATAAGAATGGTCATCTTGCCGCGGCTTAAGTCGCGGAAGTGCTCGAAGATGGTCGCTTCGGCGGCGGCATCCATGGTCGCGGTCGGCTCATCCAGCACCAGCAGATCCGCCTGGCTACGCATAAATGCCCGCGCCAGGGCGATCTTCTGCCACTGCCCGCCGGAGAGTTCCCGGCCGCCTTTGAACCACTTGCCCAGCTGGGTGTCATATTTGTTTGGCAGCTTGTCGATGAAAGGTTCGGCCATGCCCATCTCGGCCGCCTGCTGCCAACGCTGCCGATCCTCGAAATGGCTCACATCGCCGGCACCGATATTCTCCCCGACCAGAAACTGGTAGCGACCGAAATCCTGGAAGATCACGCCAATCCGCTGCCGCAGGCTGGCAGCATCCCACCGCTGCAGGTCGAGACCGTCGAGCAGAATTCGCCCTGAGTCCGGTTGGTAAAGCCGGGTGAGCAGTTTAATCAGGGTGGTTTTCCCCGAGCCGTTTTCGCCGACCAGCGCCAAACTCTGCCCCGGCAGCAGCTGCAGACTGACATCCTGCAAAGCCGGTTCCTCGGCATCGGGATAGCTGAAACAGACCTGCTCGAAACGCACCCCATCGCCCGGCTGCGGTCCCTGCTGCAACAGACCCGCTTGCTGCGGGACCTCCTGCTCCAGGTATTCATAGAGGTTGGAGAGATAGAGGTTGTCCTCGTACATCCCGCTGATCGCCGAGAGGCTGGCCGAAACCGCCGACTGCCCCTGCTTGAACAACAACAGGTACATGGTCATCTGGCCAAGACTGATGGCCCCTTGAATCGCCGACAGCGCGATCCAGGCGTAGGCCCCATAGAAGGCTGCGGTGCCGATCAGGCCAAGCAGAAAGCCCCAAGAATCGCGCCTCAGAGTCAGTTTGCGGTCTTCGGCGAAGAGTTTTTCAAAAATCCCCCGGTAGCGCTGCAGCAGCTTCGGCCCGAGCTGGAACAGCTTGACCTCTTTGGCATAATCCTCACGCGCCAGCACTGTTTCCAGGTACATCTGCATCCGGGTTTCCGGCGACCGCCAACGGAACAGGCGGAACTTATCCCCGGAGAATTTTGCCTCGGCGAGAAATTCGGGAATCCCCCCGGCAATCAGAATCGCCACGGCCCAGGGTGAAAACTGCACCAGCAGCACAGCATAACTGAATAGGGAGATGCCATTCTGGACCAGACCGAAGGTCCGGGTAACCAGGCTTAACGGGCGGGTGGAAGCTTCGCGACGGGCGCGGGTGAGTTTGTCGTAGAATTCTGAATCTTCGAAATGGGCCAGCCGCAGGGTTAAGGCCTTTTCCAGGATCAGCATATTGATCCGCTGCCCCATCAAGGCCCGTAGCAGGGTCTGGCAGACCGAGATGCCGCGCTGGGCACCGGCGATCAGCGCGACGATCAGCGCTTCGCAGGCAACAAACAGTAGCACGAAGCTGGTCTCGGCGCTGCCGGTCTGCTGATGCTGGTCGATCGCCGCGACCACGCCGTCGACGATCAACTGACCGATGAAAGCGACCGCCGCTGGCAGCACCCCGGCCACCAGGGTGAGGATGGCGAAGACCAGCGCCAGCCGGCGACTGGTCGACCAGACCAGCCCTAAAGCCCGGCGACTATAGCGGAAAACGTCTAAAAAACGTTTCGGCGGCGGGTTGCTGTCACTGGCGAGATCTGGGTATTTCAACGCATAATCCTGAAGACGGCAGAGAAACGGTCAGCCTCCTCGGGCAGGGAGGCACGCTAGTCACCTCCCTATTGTCCTCACCCAGCGCTCGCTTGTCTACTTCATCAGATATTTACCCACCCAGTTTTTCGAAAACTGGTAGGCGGTCCGGCCGCAGCGCTTGCTCTTCTGATGGCTCCACTTGATCGCGGCCTGCTCCAGCTCTTTGTCAAACGGCACCTCACGTTTGAGCTGTTTGCTCCAGCGCTCGACGCAAAGCTTGACTGCTTCAAGGTAACGATCCTGGGAAAAGACATGGAAGGGGATCCACAAGCCAAAGCGGTCGGAGAGAGAACTCTTCTCTTCCTGGATTTCGCTCTGCTGCAGTTCGCCTTTGACGTACTTGCCACCAAGGTGGTCGCCGTCGTATTCGGGAAGCAGGTAACGACGGTTGGAGGTGACGTAGATCAGCACGTTATCCGGTGCCGAATAGACTGAACCATCCAGCGCGCTCTTGAGCATCTTGTAGGCCAGTTCGCCGGTCTCGAAGGTCAGGTCGTCGCAGAGCAGAATAAAGCGGTAGGGCTGATCTTCGATGGCGGAAAAGATCTCCGACAGGTAGATCAGATCTTCTTTTTCCACCTGGATAATGCGCATGCCTTTAGCTGCGTACTCGTTGAGCAGCGCCTTGACGATCGACGATTTACCCGTGCCGCGCGACCCCCAGAGCAGGGCATTGTTGGCTGGCAGTCCCCGGATGAACTGCAGGGTGTTGTTGACCATAATCTCTTTTTGCTCTTCAACGCCGAGTAACTCTTCCAGCCGGGTGGTATCGGTCACCTTGACCGGCTCAAGATAGCCGGAGAAGGAGTGGCGGCGCCAGTTGGCGGCATGGCAGGTCGCCCATTCGATCGGCTTGGCCGCCCGTGGCAGCAACATTTCAACTGAGCTCATCACCCGTTCCAGCTGGGCGACAACTTCAGGTTTCAGGTTCATCATGGCAATACTCTCTTTAAAAGAAATATATAAAACAACGGCTCTGCACTAAGGGTCGAAACCTGCCTGCTTTTAAAAGCATTTTGCAGCGGATTGTATACGCCAGATAGACGCTGGCTGTCAAATCAATGGATCGGATTCGGCAGGGAAATGTTTTAGCGCTGATAGGATCCCAGGGATAAATCGTGGTAGGAGAACCAAAGGTTTTGCGGCAAAAAAAAAGGGGAATCGATTAGATTCCCCAATTTGGAACGTTGGAGGTAACGTCCAAGATCTTTTGTCAGCAACCGGCGCTGAGCGGGCGCCAGATGCTGCTACCTTTATACTTAGCAAGCGGCGTGCCAACTTCAATTGACGGCAAATCAATCACTTAGCTACATCCTGGATTGGGGCACTCTGCCCCGGCGGGGCATTTTGCCCCAAAACCTGCCGTCCTCAGCCCTCTTTCAATTTGCGGTAGAGGGTTTTCCGGTCCACCCCCAATAACCTGGCGGCGAGGGTCCGATTGCCATCGAGCTGTTCCAACACCTGCCGGATGTAGCGCCGCTCCATCTCCTCCAACGACAGAATCGTCCCCGGATCGACCAGTCCGGCCGGCAAGGGTGTTTCGCTTCCCGGCTGCTGCAGCTGGGAAGGCAAATCCTCAACCGTAATCAGGTCGTGATAGCTGAGCGCCAGCGCCCGCTCGATGACGTTGCGCAACTCGCGAACATTGCCCGGCCAGTGATATTTCAGCAGGCAGGCCGCCGCCGGTTGGGCCAGGCCGCTGACCGACTTGTTGAATTTTTTACTCAACTGCTGAATGAAATTGAGCGCCAGCAGCAGAATATCGTTGCCCCGTTCGCGCAGCGGCGGCAGCTCCAGCTGGATGACGTTGAGCCGATAGTACAGGTCGCTGCGAAAGCGGCCCTGGCTGACCGCTTCGTCGAGGTCACGGTGGCTGGCGGCAAGCACCCGGACGTCGCAGGCGATTTCGTCACTGCCGCCCAAGGGGCGGACGCGCTGGTCCTGCAGCACCCGCAGCAGTTTCGGTTGCAGCGAGAGCGGCATCTCGGCGATCTCATCGAGCAGTAGTGTGCCGCCGGAAGCCTCGACAAACAACCCCTTGCGGGTTTCGCGGGCGTCGGTGAAGGCACCGCGCACATGCCCGAACAGCTCACTCTCCAGCAAATTCTCCGGCAGAGCGGCGCAATTCAGAGCGACAAAAGCGCCTTCGCTGCGGCTGCTCTGGCGATGCAGAGCGCGGGCCACCAGCTCTTTGCCGGTGCCGCTCTCGCCGCTGATCAATACCGAGGTTTCCAGATCAGCGATCCGCGCGATCTGCTGTTTCACCTGCTGCAGCGCGGCGCTGTCGCCGAGCAGTTCGTCATCCGGTTGCTGCCGGCGCACCTGGTCGTTCAGCAAGCGGACCTTCTCCTGTAGGTGCCGATGCTGCAGGGCGCGATTCAGGCAGATGTTGAGCAGGTCGAGATCAACCGGCTTGATGACGAAATCGTAGGCGCCGGCGCGCAGCGCGGCGATGGCCGTCTCCAGGCTGCCGAAGGCGGTCATGATCACCACCGGCAGGTCGGGGCGGTTGCCTTGCAGCTCGGCACAGAACTCGATGCCGCTGCTGCCCGGCATATTCAGGTCGGTCAGCACCAGGTCGAACTCCTGATCATGCAGCAGTTCACGGGCTGCCGCCACCTGCAGGGCGGTCACCACCTGGTGTCCACGGCGGCTGAGATCCTCGTCCAGCAACTCGCAGAGCGCCCGGTCATCATCAACCACCAGAATGCGGCCGGGCAGTTTCGGTTCAGTCATGGCTGTGCTCCATTCTGTTTTTGCGGCAGGTAGACATTGAAACAACTGCCCTTACCTAACTGACTGTCCACTTCGATCCAGCCGCCGTGACCTTCGACGATGCCATAGGCGATCGACAAACCGAGCCCGGTTCCCTGACCGACCTCCTTGGTGGTGAAAAACGGGTCAAAGATCGCTTCCAGATGTTCGGGATCGATGCCGCCACCCTGGTCCCGAACTTGAATCAGGCTCCAGGCGGCGGCTTTGCTGGAGAGCTTTTCTGGAACCTGAACTTCGAACGGAACCCGGCAACATAGCTCTAGACTCCCACCCTCGGGCATCGCCTGAATACCGTTCAGGCTTAAATTGAGTAACACCTGCTGCAGCTGGCCTGGATCGACATTGACCTGCAGCGGCGCTGAAGATTCCACTAGTTTAAGCTCGACCTGTTGCTCATGCGCGGTCGGTTCGATCAGCGGCAAAAGCGCCCGCAAGGCGCTGTTCGGGTCAATCGCCTGCATGCGGGCTTCGCCACGCCGAGCAAAGCTGAGCAGTTGCCGCATGATACCGGTCATCCGCTCGGCCTGCTCGCCGATGATCCGTGCCGAGCGGCTGATATCCTCCGGCTGTAAATCAGCGCTGTTAATCATTTTCGCCCGCCCGGCGATGACATTCAGCGGAGTCCCTAGCTCGTGGGCCATGCCAGCCGATAAACGTCCTAATGTGGCCAACCGTTCGGTATGCCGCAGCTCTTCCAACGCTTCGATCTTGGCGGCATTGGCAGCCTGCTCGGCCTCGCGCGCCTGGGCCAGTTGGCCGCGCATCTTTTCGATGGTCGCCGCCAGTTCCCCTAACTCCCCGCTGCCGGTATAGGTGAGGCGGGTGCTGAAATCGCCGCGGCCGATCCGCTCTGCCTGAGCGCGCAAGCGGCGCATCGGCCGATTGATCCAGAGACTGCCGAGCAGCGCCATCAGCAGCAGACCGGAAACGATCGAAGCACCGATCACCAGCGCTGAACGGCGCAGACTCTCCTCGACGTAATCGTGCATTTCATCCATCGACTCAGAAAGTTCGATGGCGCCGATTCGGCTATCGTCGATCAGCAGCGGTAAATAGGTGAGCAAAAAATCCTGACCTTGCTGGGACCCGGCCAAAAGGGAGATCGTCTCCTCTTCGTAAAGTTCTTCCAACTGCTCGAGGGGCACCCGGGGTTGGAACTTGACCGGCTGATTCTCTTCGATCCAGACCCAGCGCACTAAAATATCTTTATAGCCGCGGTTTGCCCGTCCAATAAAAGCCAAGGCCTCCTGTTCGCCGCCCTGTTTCCAGATTTCGGTGACCATGACCCGCAGGCTCTCCCCCAGGTGGCGGGCTTCGCGGCTGAGATTTTTCTTTAATTGGTCCCGCTCGCGCTGAATCGACAGATAGCTGTAAACGGAAAATATCAACACCACGCCGAGCATGACGGCAAAGGTGATTTTCAGGGTGAGACGCATGGCATCAGCCTCGGGCGACAGGAAAGAGGGAAGCGCTAATCGGCCTCTATCCTGCGGCGGCAAAAGTCAGAAGTCAAGTTCTCGTCACTTCGCGTGGAGGCCGGTTGAACAGGCCCAGGCCGCTGACGATCAGGATGATGCCGACGAAATGGTAACCCTGGAAGGACTCATTGAGAAACGCCACCGCCATCACTGAAGTGAATAGCGGAATCAGGTTGATGAACAGCCCGGCCCGGTTGGCGCCGATCAGTTGAATGCCACGATTCCAGCAAAGGTAAGCGAAAATCGAAGGGAAAATCCCGACATAGAGCAGACTGAGAACCACCGTCCGATTCAGCTCCAATGGGCCGGTCGCCAGCAGTTCCCAGAGATAGAGTGGCAGCAGGGTCGCAACCCCGACCACAAAGGTTGCGGTGAGAAAACTCAAGGGATGGATCGCCGGCCGGTTGCGCAGCAACACCGAGTAGAGCGCGTAGAGACAGATGGCCAACAGCATCAGCAGATCCCCCTCGACAAAAGAGAGTTGTTGCAGTCGCTGCCAGTCGCCATGGATAAGGATGTAGCCTGCGCCAAAGATGCAGAGACTGACAGCAAACAATTGCAGACGGCTGACCCGTTCATGGAACAGGGCAAAGCTGATCAGCACAATAACCGCCGGCATCACCGACTGGGTCAAGGCAATATTGATGGCAGTTGTGGTATTAGCTGCGGTGTAGAGCAGGGTGTTGAAAGAAGCGATACCGAGCAGTCCAACCTGGAGGATATTCTTCCAACCAGCCAGGATTCCTGTCCAGTCCTGTCGGGTTTGCCGCCAGGTAAAGGGCAGCAGCAGCGCCAAGGCGATCGACCAACGCCAGAAGGACATGGCGACAGGTGGAATCAGTTCAGCCACTCCACGGGCCAAAACTGCGTTGCCAGCCCAAAATAGCGTTGGCAGAACCAGCAACAGATAGGCCCAACGCTGCTCCTGTGCGATAGTTTTGGTCGACATAAGCTATCCTGAATTCTTAAGTAAAATCAGTAAGGCTCGATCTCTTTGAAGCGTCCCATTTTTACGTCCTTTTAATGGCGAATTGTCTCTGGAGAGAGTAGACTTCCAAGTAACTGCCAGCAACCGGTTTTATGTCATTCGGAGTATATATATGGGCGAACAGTCTGAACAGGCTCCCTTGGTGAAAAAGAAGAACAAACTGGGCACCTTTGCCGGGGTGTTTACCCCGAGCATCCTTACCATCCTCGGCATCATTCTGTTCCTGCGGCTCGGCTTCGTCGTCGGCGCTGCCGGCCTACAGCAGGCGCTGCTGATCATCCTGCTGGCCAACAGCATTTCGGTGTTGACCAGTATTTCGCTGTCGGCCATCGCCACCAACCTGAAGGTTGGCGCTGGCGGTGATTACTACCTGATTTCCCGCACCCTTGGTCTGCAGTTCGGTGGCGCTTTGGGGCTGGTGCTGTTTCTCGCTCAGGCGGTCTCGATCGGTTTCTACTGCATCGGTTTCGGCGAGGTCATCGCCGGCCTGTTCGGAGCCGGTGGCGCGGCACCGCAACTGATTGCCCTGCTGGCAATCGCCGGGCTGTTCCTGCTGGCCTGGCAGGGCGCAGATCTGGCCACCCGGTTTCAGTTTATCGTCATGGTCATTCTCTGCCTGGCGCTGATCTCCTTTTTCTTCGGTGGCTTGCTGCAATGGGACACCAAGCTGCTGCAGGCCAATTGGCAACCTGCGCTGGAAAGCCCCGGCTTCTGGGCGCTGTTTGCGGTTTTTTTCCCGGCGGTGACCGGCTTCACCCAAGGGGTGAGCATGTCAGGAGACCTGAGTGACCCGGGCAAAAGCCTGCCGCTGGGCACATTCCTGGCTGTCGGGGTTTCGATTCTGGTCTACTTTGGCGCTGCCATGCTGTTTGCCGGCAGCCTGCCGCAAACTGTCATGGTCAGTGATTATCAGGCGATGGTCCAGGTGGCCTGGCTGCCGCTGCTGATTACCGCCGGGGTGATTGCAGCCACCCTCTCGTCGGCGATGGCCTCCTTTCTTGGGGCGCCAAGGATTTTGCAGTCACTGGCGACGGATAAAATCTTTCCGCTGCTGAACCCCTTTGCCAAGGGCACCGGGCCGACCGACAATCCGCGCCGCGGGGTGCTACTGGCGGCGGCGATTGCTGCCTTGACGGTCAGTCTCGGCAACCTGAATCTGATCGCCAGCGTGGTGGCGATGTTTTTTCTGATCTCTTACGGGCTGTTGAATTACGCCACCTATTTCGAAGCGCGGGCCGCCAGCCCCTCGTTTCGCCCCCGCTTCAAGTGGTTTCATCAGCGCGCCAGCCTGGCCGGAGCGCTGGTCTGCCTGGGGGCGATGCTGGCGATTGACTGGAAAGCCGGGGCTCTGGCGGTGGCAGTGCTGTTTATCCTCTATCAGTATTTACAGCGTGCCGCCAGGCAAAGCCGCTGGGCTGACAGTCGGCGTTCTCATCACCTGCAGCAGTTGCGTGAGCATCTGCTGCGGGCGGCGCAGGAGCTTGAACATCCGCGAGACTGGCGGCCGCAGATTCTGGCTTTTTCCGGTAGCCGACCGCGGCGTGAACGGCTACTGAAATTCTCCGCCTGGCTCGAAGGCGGCAGCGGCCTGACCACCCTGGTGCGGATTTTGGTCGGGAACGGGCCGCAACAGGTCCTGCAGAAGGCTGAGGCAGAAACCGAACTCTATGAGGATATCGCCGCCAGCGGGGTGCAGGCCTTTCCACTGGCGGTCAATGCTCCGTCTTTCGAGATCGGTAGCTCGCTGCTGCTGCAATCCTTCGGCATCGGCCCGTTAAAAGCCAACACCATTCTGATCAACCACCATGGGATCTATCTGCAGCAATTTTTTGCCGAACAACTGAAAAACTTCGGCAAGAACCTGCGGGGCGCGCAACGCCTCGGCTATAATCTGGTGATGCTTGATGCCAAAGAAGAAGCTTGGCAGCGCCTGGAGGAGCAGGCTGCCGAGGCACGCCGGATCGATATCTGGTACGAAGCAGGGAGCAGCGGCGCACTGATGTTGCTGCTGGCTCATCTGATAACCCGTTCTCCCTTCTGGGACCAGGCCAACTTACGGGTGCTGGTCGGGGTGCAGGATGAAGATCGGCTGGCAACCACCGAGGCCTTGCAGAAGGAACTGGAACAGGACCGCATCGATGCGGCAGCCGTGGTTGTCGAGGATTGCAGCAGTGCCAGCATTGTCCGGCATTCAGCGGATGCCAGTTTGGTGTTTTTACCGTTGGTAATGAAAGCGGGACAGATCTTCGATTGTGCTGGAGAATCTGCCGACAGCCTGTTACCGAAACTGCCGTTGGTAGCTTTGGTGGTGGCCGCCCAACAGATTGAGTTGGCCGCAGAGCCCGAGGAAGGAGCTGCCGGCCGCCTGGCCGAAGCCGAAGATGCGCTAACTACAGCCCAGGATCGCGTCAAGATGAGCAATCATGAGGTGGAAGAGGCCACCGCGGCAATTGAATCGAACTTGCAGCAGTTGCTTGATGCCCGCCAGCATGGAGCGGAAGAGACACAACTGACCCGGCTGCATGACCAACTGGCCAAAGCTCGTCAGCAATCAAATAAAGCCATCAGGCGCTCTGCCAGGGTCGATGCCAAGCTGGAAATTGAAAAACAACAGCTGGAACAGTTACGCAAGCAATATCACCTGATGGATGAACCGGAGGCAGCAGCGGAAGAGAATCCGGATTGAAGCAGAGGCTCAGAAGCACCGGCTGAGCAGCACCGGGACTGCAGTCTCCACGCGCAGAATCCGGTCGCCTAAACTGACCGGGGTAAAACCGCTCTGCTGCAGCTTCTCGATTTCGTAGGGAATAAAGCCTCCTTCAGGCCCGATCGCCAGAGTGGTGGGTTGATTCTGGCCGGCGGGAATTTTTTCTGTTGCGACTGGGTGGGCGACCAATGCCCTGGTACCACGGACCAGTTCCGGCAGTTCATCCTCGACAAAGGGTTTGAAGCGAGGTTTTAAATGAACTTCAGGCAGAAGCGTATCGCGGGCCTGCTCAAGGCCGAGCAGCAACTGTTCCTGTAGCCTGTCCGGCTGCAGCAGCGGGCTGCCCCAGAAGCTCTTTTCCACCCGATAGCTGTTAAGCAGGTAGATCTGCTTCACCCCCAACGAGGTCACCGACTGGAGCACCCGCTTGAGCATCTTCGGTCGGGGCAAAGCCAGTAACAGCGTGACCGGGAGTGGTTCGGGCGGCTGCCGGTGGAGTTTGACCTCAAGTTCCAGCTTTTCGCTGTTCAAATCCAGCACCGCCCCTTCACCCAGGAGGCCGTTAAGCTGCCCCAGCCGTAAACGGTCACCGACCTTGGCACGGTGCACCTCAAGCACATGCTGCAGGCGGCGGCCGGTCAAGCAGACCCGATTCTCAGAAATAAAATCCTTTTCAAACAGCAGGATCAGGTTCATCAGTGTTATCTTTTCGGATGGATAGGGATTAAGACCTATCGGATCTTACCTCATGCTCAAACTAAATACTCCCCGGGACTGGCGGTCAGAGAAAATTTTCAGGCCGGCAGTTGAGCGCCACTTTGCCCGGAACTCTTGATTTTGGGCAAGATCTTTTTTATATAATAGGTTTCATTTCGAGTCATTTTATCCGTTGGCAAAAAGGTATTGATATGGAGAGTTTAGCTTCAGTTTTTAACCAACTGGCCACAGCACTAAGTCGCCAGGTGCTCGGCCAGCCGCAGCTGATCGAACGGTTGCTGATCGCCCTGCTGGCCGATGGTCACCTGTTGGTCGAAGGTGCACCGGGGCTGGCCAAAACCCGCGCCATCCAGAAACTGGGGGAACAGCTGCAGGGCAGTTTTCATCGGGTGCAGTTTACCCCCGACCTGTTGCCGGCCGACCTGACCGGCACCGATATCTTCCGCCCCCAGGATGGCAGCTTCGTCTTTCAGCGCGGTCCGCTGTTTCACAACCTGATCCTCGCCGACGAGATCAATCGGGCCCCGGCCAAGGTACAGTCGGCGCTGCTCGAAGCGATGGCCGAACGGCAGATCACCATCGGCCAGACCAGTTACCCGCTGGCCGATCCCTTTCTGGTCATGGCGACCCAGAACCCGATCGAGCAGGAGGGGACCTATCCCCTGCCGGAAGCACAGCTCGACCGCTTTCTGCTGCACATCAACATCGACTATCCACAGGTCGAGGTGGAACGGCAGATCCTGCAGTTGGCCCGCGGCGAAGCCAGGGCCGGCCATCAGGCGCAGCCGCAGCCCGGTTTGCAGCTCAGTACCGCACAACTGCAGGCGGCGCGCATCGAAGTGCTGGACCTCTATCTGTCTGAAAATCTTGAGGAATACCTGCTGCAGCTGGTGCTAGCGACCCGGCAGCCACGCCCCTATGGCGAAGATTTGGTCGCCTGGATTCAGTACGGCGCCAGCCCGCGGGCCAGTATCGCCCTTGATCGTTGTGCCCGGGCGCGCGCCTGGCTGGCTGGCCGGGACTATGTCAGTCCTGAGGATATCCAGGCCCTGGCCTTCGATGTGCTGCGCCACCGGGTGTTGTTAACCTACGAGGCCGAGGCCGAGGGGATCAGTGTTGACCGGCTGGTCAGCGAACTGATTGCCAGAGTGCCGGTACCTTAACGCCGATGAGCCCGCAGCAGCCTGCAACAGAATCCCGCCCGGCGGCGGTCAGCCTCAAACTGGCTGACCTGATCGCTCTGCGCAGCGAGAGCCGTGGCTTTTCCTTGCGCCCCCGGAAAGTGCGTTCAAGCCAGAGCGGCGGCTATCTGAGCCGGATCCGCGGTCGGGGGATGGAGTTTGCCGAGGTCCGCAGCTACCAGCCGGGGGACGATGTCCGCAACATCGACTGGCGGGTCACGGCGCGCAGTGGCAAACCGCACACCAAACTGTTTCAAGAGGAACGGGAGCGGCCGGTGCTGCTGGCGGTCGATTATCGGCGGCCGATGTTCTTTGCCACCCGTGGCTGTTTCAAGGCGGTGCAGGCCTCGAAACTGGCGGCACTGCTCGCTTGGCGGGCCCTGGAGCAGGGGGACCGGGTCGGCGCCTTCCTATTTTCCGAAGATCGTCACTGTGAACTGCGCCCACAGCTCGGCAAGGCCGGGGTGCTCAGCCTGCTGCGACAGATGGTGGCCGATCCGGCCTGGCAGCGCCCGCTGCATCACCCCTTCGAACCACGTCAGCGTCTGGCCCAAACCCTGATGCGGCTGCGGCGGGTGGCGCGCCCCGGCAGTTTGATTTTGTTATTAAGCGATTTCGCCCAATGGGATGAACAGGTGGAGAAGCAACTGAGTCTGCTCGCTCGGCACAACGACCTGGGGCTGATTTTCTGTTATGACCCCCTCGAAGGGGAACTTCCCCCGGCCGGCAGCTACCGGGTCAGCGATGGTAAACGCGATCTGACCATGAGTACCCTTGGCCGCGCGGGTCGGCAAGCTTACCAGCAACGGTTTGCCGCACATCGCTTGCGGATTGAACTGTTCTGTCGCCAGCGCAGCAGTCTGTTTCTGGCCTGCGCCAGTGATGATCGGCCCCTCGATGCTCTGCGCCAGGGGCTACTCGCCCGACCAGGAGGTTGAGATGCCGCCTGCCTTGCCAACCACAGCCGAAACCTTGCCGCTACACGATATCCATCTGCCGGTGGCGATCTCCTGGTGGCCCCCGGCCCCCGGCTGGTGGCTGCTGCTAATTGCCATCCTGTTATTGATCATCGGCAGTGTCTGGTTTTGGCACCGGCGGCAGCGGCGACACTACCGACGCCTGTTGCTGCGCCAGCTGCAGGAGTTAGAACAGCAATATCGTCAGCAGAATGATGAACAAAAATTGTTGCAGGAGCTTTCCCGCTTGCTACGCCAGGCGGCTCAGCTCCATTTTCCGACCCGAAGCTCTGTTGGTCTGGTTTGTGACGACTGGCTGAACTTTCTCGATCAGACTCTCGGCGGCAAGGACTTCTCGCAAGGCTGTGGCCGCGCGCTGGCGCTGGGGCCCTATCTGAGGCAAACGCCTGAGGTTGATGCCGAGGCATTGTTCATCCTTTGTCGGCGCTGGCTACGTCGTCTGCCGCCAGCACCAAAACAGCAGGGGGAGCGAGGATGATCGAGTTCGCTTGCCCCTGGGCTCTGCTGTTACTCCCCCTGCCCTACCTGGTCTACCGCCTGCTCCCGCCAGCGCTGGCGGCCGAGGAGGCCGCGCTCTGGGTCCCGACCTTGCAACCCTTTGCCGAGAACCGCCATCAGCGTAGCCGGCAGCGCTGGCCTTGGTGGCTGCTGTTACCGGCGCTCCTCTGTTGGCTGTCGCTGGTGATTGCCACCGCTCAGCCGCAGTGGCTCGGTGAGCCGCTGGAATTGCCGGTCAGCGGTCGTGACCTGGTGCTGGCGGTTGATCTTTCCGGCAGTATGGATACCGAGGATTTCGTTCTGGCGGGCGAGAGAGTTAACCGCTTGACGGCACTGAAAAGTGTCGCCGTAGACTTCATTCGCCGCCGCCAGGGGGATCGACTGGGACTGATCCTGTTCGCCGACCAGGCCTATGTGCAGACCCCACTGACCTTCGATCGGCAGACCGTCGAACAGCTGCTGGTTGAGGCGGCACTGGGGCTGGCCGGAGAGAAGACCGCCATCGGCGATGCCATCGGTCTGGCGGTCAAACGGCTGCAGGCTAGCGATGCCCAGGAGCGGATCCTGATCCTGCTCACCGATGGCGCCAACACCGCCGGTCAGGTCAGTCCCATCAAGGCAGCAGAGCTGGCGGCCGAACAAGGGTTGAAGATCTATACCATCGGCATCGGCGCTGACGAGCTGGTGGTGCGCTCCTTCTTTTTCGACCGCAAGGTCAACCCTTCTGCCGATCTGGATGAAAAGAGTTTGCGGGCGATCGCCGAGCAGACCGGCGGACGCTATTTTCGCGCTCGCGACACCGCCGAACTGGAGCAGATCTACACCCTGCTCGATGAGCTGGAACCGGTCGAAAAAGATCAGGAGGTCTTCCGCCCGATCAGCGCCCTCTATCCCTGGCCGCTGGGGATTGCCCTGTGCGGTTCCCTGCTGCTCGGCCTGATCGACCAGGGGCGGCAACGTTGGGGGTTGCGATGAGCGAATTCCATTTTTTACGGCCGGACTGGTTCTGGTTATGTTTGCCGCTGGCGTTACTGCTGGTATGGCTCTGGCGTCAGCAGGTGCGCAGCCGCAGCTGGCAGTCAGTCTGCGATCCGCAGTTGCTCCCTTACCTGTTGATCGGCCGGTCGCAGCGCCGCGGCAACTGGCCGCTCTATTTAATAATCTTAGCGCTGCTGCTATCGGTCACAGCCCTGGCCGGACCGGCTTGGGAGCGGCAGCCGCAACCGCTGTTTCGTCAGCAGTCGGCGCTGGTGTTGCTGCTTGATCTGTCCGCCTCGATGTACGCCACCGACCTGAAACCGAACCGGCTGGTACGGGCGCGGCTGAAGATCGCCGATATCCTGCAGCAACGCCGGGAAGGGCAGACCGCCCTGGTGGTCTTTGCCGGCGAGGCCTTTACCGTCACCCCGCTGACCGATGACAGCAAAACCATCCTTGCGCTGCTGGAGAGTTTGGAGCCGGCTCTGATGCCGGTTTTTGGCAGTCGACCCGAGCTGGCGCTGGAGCGGGGCCGTCAGCTCCTTCAACAGGCCGGGCTGGCTGAGGGAGAGCTGCTGTTGATCAGTGACGATGATCAACCGGAGACGGCCCTGACCGCAGCCGAAGAGTTGCACCGCTCAGGGTACCGGCTGTCTGTCCTTGGAATCGGCACTCCAGAGGGGGCACCGATACCCTTGACAGGTGGCGGCTTTTACAAAGATGCTGCCGGGAAAATGGTGCTGCCGCAACTAAAAGCTGGGCCTTTAAAGCAATTGGCCGCTGCCGGCGGAGGTGAATATCAAATCATTCAGGTTGATGACCGGGATATTCAACAACTCCTCAGCAGCCCGCTGCGTGATCGGTTCGCCAGCGACCGGCAGCAGAGCCAGCAGCTCGGCGACCGCTGGCGCGAAGCCGGCGTCTGGCTGCTCTGGCCGTTGGCGCTGCTGGCGGCCTGTGCTTTTCGCCGCGGGTGGTTGACGGTGATCATCCTCTGCAGCCTGTTGCCGTCACCAGCCCGCGCTTTTGAATGGCAGCAGCTCTGGCAGCGGCCCGATCAGCAGGGCGCGCAGTCATTTTCCCAAGGTGACTTTCAGGCCGCCACAGAGCAGTTTGCAGATCGCCGCTGGCAAGCCAGCTCCCTCTATCGCGCCGGTCAGTACGCCGAAGCGGCCAAGCATCTCGAAAAGGCCGAGACGGCCGATGATTATTACAACCTCGGCAACGCGCTGGCGCAAAGCGGACGCTTACCCGAAGCACTGAGTGCCTATGCCGAGGCGTTGGAGCGCAACCCGCAGGATCAGGACGCGCTGGAAAATAAGCGGCTGGTCGAGGACCTGCTAAAACACCAACAGCAGGAGCAGCAACAAAACACGCCGGATGGAAATGACGCGGAGCAGGCCGACTCCAGTTCTGAAAAGGGCAAGGAGGATCAATCGCAGCCCGCAAGCGAGCAACAACAGGAACAAGGCGAATCCTCGCAGGCAGAACAGCAACAAAGTGCCGATCAGCAAGAGCAGCAACAGGCCCAGCAAGAACAACAGACGAGCGGCGAAGCCCAATCCTCCAGCGACGCGCAGGAGGACCTGGAGCAGCAGGCTGATCAAGCGCAGCAAGCGGCCGGTCAAGCCGAACCGCTAGAGGAATCTGCCGAGACAGAAGAACAACGGGCCAGTCAGCAGTGGCTGCAGCGGATTCCGGATGATCCGGGCGGGCTGTTGCGGCGGAAATTTCTCTATCAGTACCGCCAGCGTGAGCGGCGAGCAGAGAGTGGTAAACAATGGTAGTGCAAGTTATCCAGGTATTTCTGTTGTTGATGCTGGTTATCGGCTCAGTGAGCGTTCAGGCGGCTGAACTACAGGCAGTTCCGGACCGCTCGCGGATCAATCAGGAGGAAAATTTTATCCTCGAGCTACGGGCGGCCGGCAGTGTCGATGGCCGTCCCGACCTGAGTGTGCTTGAGGAGGATTTCGAGCTGCTCGGTCACTCTCAGGCTTCGCAGATCCAAATTATCAACGGTGAGATTCGCCGTACCACGACCTGGAGGATTTCGCTACTGGCACGCAGTGCTGGCAGCAAACTTATTCCGCCACTCTGTGTCGACAGCGATTGCAGTGAGCCGGTTACCATTGAGGTGTTGCCAGTCGGTCGGAAGCAGAGCACAGCGTCTGGCAGCAGTGAGTTATTGCTGGAGGTCAGCGCCGAGCCGGGTAAATTGCGCGTGCAGTCACAGCTTATTTATAAAGTGCGCCTGTTAACCCGACTGAATATCCTCCAGGCCAGCCTCACTGACCCGAGCCCGAGCGGCGTTGAGGCGGTGGTACAGAAACTCGGTGAGGACCGTCAGTACGAAACCCGTAAGGATGGCGTGCGCTATCAGGTCATCGAGCGGCAATACGCCATCTTCCCACAGCAAAGCGGTCGATTGACCATTGCGCCGCTGCGTTTTGATGCCCAGGTCAGGGCTGGTCGGCGCGGTGAGCTTCCCTTTAATCAGCGGACACGGCAACTGCGTAAACATTCCGAGGAGATCAGCCTCGAAGTGCTGCCGGCGGTGGAAGCAGACGGGCGATCCTGGTTACCAGCTCAGGCTGTGCAACTGGATGACGACTGGCAGAATCGACCGCTCCAACTGACCGTCGGCGAGCCGGCCACCCGAACCCTGACTCTGCTGGCCAATGGACTGCCAGCCGCCCAGCTGCCGCAGTTTAAGTTGGAGGTTCCCGAGGGGTTCAAGAGTTATCCGGACCAACCGAGCCGGCAGGACCAGTTCGGCGATTCCGGGGTCACCGGCAGTCTGCAGCAGAAACTGGCGCTGGTTCCGACCCGTCCCGGGAAATTCCGACTCCCGGCAATCAGTGTCGATTGGTGGGATTTGAACACTGAGCGTTGGCGTCAGGCTCAGCTGGCAGAAGTTGAGATCGAAGTGTTGCCAGCAGCTGGACAGGCCATATCCACGGCTCCGCCAGCGGTTCCATTGCCCGCAGAGCCCAGTGCGAAAACGCCAGCAGCACCGCCAGCTTTGGCACCGGCGGCTGTCGCCACCGGCTTTTGGCCTTGGCTGAGTCTGGCTCTGGGAATCGGCTGGTTGCTCACTCTGCTGTTTCTGCTGAGGGTTCAGTTTATGCGTCGCCAAACAAAACCAGCCCCGCGAAAAGAGCAGCAAACCAGTCCAGACCTGAAAACAGCCCGGCGGGAACTCAATCAGGCGCTGCAGCATGGCGAGCCGGCGCAGCTGCGCACTGCTCTGCTCGCCTGGGGAGGGGCGCTTTATCCCGAGGCGCGACCAAGCAACCTGGAACAGCTGGCAATACTCAGCGGCGACCCCCTGGCGCTACAGCTGGAAATCTTCAGCCGAAGCCGTTACGGTCGCTCGGTCGAAGGCTGGGACGGAAAAGAGCTCAAGAGCGCCGTGGAACGGACAGAGCAACATTATCAAACAACACCAGAGAATGGCTTACCGCCTCTCTATCCGCAGCAGGCCGCTCGCAAGCATTAATCCATCCGGTGGCTGATTATTTTCCCTTCATTTGCCGAAAACCCGACAATTTTTTGGTAGGATTAGATGTTCATGGCAGGTGGTAGAGTTATTGTTATTTGACAAAAGGAGGTCGCAATGCAGCAGTACGGTATCGACAGGCATTGTCCACAGCAGTACTTATGGTTGGTCAAGCTGGGCCGCTTCCTACTCTTCACCACCATCTTCATTGTGATTCCGGCTTTTCTCTAAACTATCCCTTTCAAAGCTGGACATACACTGCAGCGCCCCAGACTTTCGGTCTGGGGCGTTTTGTTGTTTACAGCCCCATGCAAAGGTCACATCTGCGAGACCGCTCAGAGCGGTACCCGGTGGATAATCGCCGAGATGGTTGCCCCCAGCAGGCCGAACAGCAGCGCCCAGAGGCCGTTACGGATCAGCCCGTATTTGCGGGTCAGGCGATGCTTGCCCAGGTAATAAATTTCATGCAGATAGGCGTCGTAGAGCTTCTCCTTGTTGGTGATGCAATCGCGGAAGCGGCTTTTGAACTCTTCTTCGGAAAGATCACTGAAGGAGCGGAAGTAGAACAGGTTGGTGTGGTCGCTGATATGCAGCGGCGGGATGATCGCCAGAATCGAAAAAATCACCGCCAGAATTCCGGTGCCGGCCAGCAGCAGAATCGTCGGCAGATGCAGCCGATCGTACTGGGTCAGGGTGATGGTAATGATCAGCGACGCGGCGGTCATGATCATCGACGCCTTGGCATCCGCCATCTGGTTCAGCGTCATGTGCTTGGTCAGGTTGGCGCGCAGGGCGTTGCTGGCCAGCAGGCGGGGGATGAGTGGTTCTTCTTGGGGACTATTCTCGGCCATCAGTCAGGCTCCTTATCTGCTCTTCTAGGATTTATGCTCAGTTATAGAGAACTGCACACCCAGGCGCAACAGCCTTATCTCCTGATCGCCTAACCCCGCTGCAACTATTTGGAAACAAGCTGATTTTTTCTTATGCTAACGTTTTGTGCTATCCTTTGATGGATTCTTAACCCGATGGCTGGAGGTGAATAATGCTGACACGGCAGCAGATCGATCTGGCAGCTGAGAACCTTAAAGGGCAGATCCGCCGCACCGAACTGATCCACTCCCCCTATTATTCCCAGTTACTCGGGACTCCGCTTTACTTCAAGTGTGAAAACCTGCAGCATACCGGCTCCTTCAAAATTCGCGGCGCTTACCATTTTCTTTCGCAACAGTCTCCAGAGCGCCTGGCTGGTGGAGTCATCACCGCCTCGGCCGGCAACCATGCGCAAGGCTTGGCCTGCGCCGCCAAACTGCTCGATTGTCCCTGCCGGGTGGTGATGCCGGAAGGCACGCCGCTGGCCAAAGAGCTCGCCACCCTCGATTATGGTGCGGAGGTCGAGCTGCAAGGCAACAGTTACGATGATGCCGTCAGCCATGCCAAACAGCTGGCTGAAGAACAGGAGCTGCTCTATGTGCCGGCCTTCGATGATGAACTGATCATGGCCGGGCAGGGGACCATCGGCCTGGAGATCATCGAGAATCTACCTGAGCTGGAAACCCTGTTGGTGCCGATCGGTGGTGGTGGCCTGATCGCCGGTGTCGCCTCAGCGATCCGCTCGCAGAAGCCCGATGTCCGGATTATCGGCGTGGAAACCGCCTGCGTTGCCAGCGCCTCTATGGCACGGCGGAAAGGCAAGCCGGTCAAGGTCGCCGCCCGTTGTCACTCTTTGGCCGATGGTATCGCCGTCAAGCAGATCGGCGAGCTGACCTACCCGATCATCAATGAGCTGGTCGACGAGATAGTCACCGTCGAAGAGGAAGCGATCGCCATGGCGATGGTCAGTTTGATGGAGCGTGGCAAGCTGGTGGTCGAAGGCTCCGGCGCGGTCGGGCTAGCAGCATTGCTCTACGGCCTGAGAACGATCCACAAAGGACACACCCTCTGCCTGCTCTCCGGCGGCAATCTCGATGTGCAGACCATGGCACGGGTGGTCGAACGGGGCATGCTGGCCGAAGGCCGCTACCTGAAACTGCGGCTGGAGATGATCGACATGCCGGGCGCCCTGGCGCAACTGACCCGCGTGCTCAGTGACTTAGGCGCCAACATCTTCCAGGTTAGCCACGATCGCCACAAATCATCGCTGCCGCTTGGTGAAGCCGAGGTGATTCTCGAGCTGGAAACCCGCGGGCCAAGCCATATCCAGGAGATTCTGCTGGCGCTGGAAGAGGAGAGTTACCGGCCGGAGGTGTTGAACTAAGTGAGTTGAGCGATCATTGAAAAAATCAAAAAGGGAACGGGGCAGCTTTTAATTTCAGCCCCGTTCCCTTTTTGGATTCGACCGACTTATGGGTTGTTTACCTGCTGCATTTCAAACTGGTAGAGCTTGACATCCGTGCCGAAGACAACCTCCGTGGCACCGTCTCCGTCAATATCCTTGGCGACCAGGTGATTGTACTCCCCGAGGTCTTCGCCTAGAAACCCGCTCTGCCAGAGCAGACTGTCAGCCATGTTGGAAAAGACTGACAGTCTCCCATCGGAGCCGATCAGCCATTCGTCAGTTCCATCTCGATCGATATCGCTGACCCGAAAAGAGCTGATGGCGGTAAAAAGCGGCAGCAAGCGAGTTTTCTGAAAGGTAAAATCAACTCCTGAATAGATGTCGATCGTACCATCATCATTGCCGAGCAGAATCTCCGCTGAACCGTCCAAATCAGTATCGGCAATTTGCGCAGAGTGGGCTGCAGTTTCAACCAGCCAGTCAAGCTGGTGACTGACTCCGTCATAGGCGTAAACCTTACTTAGGCTGGAAGAGTGTATGTAAGAAGTTCCGACCACACCAATAATTTCAGGGTTTCCATCCTGGTCGGTATCACCAATCTGAATATCGAGAACGTAGTTCTCGGGGTCTGCGAGACTAACACTCCGCCATTCTTCAGTCAGGCTGGCACCATTTAAAACGACCAGGTAAGGGCCGGACGTTTCTCCGGTGATAATTTCAGTTTGCCCATCATTATCAACATCAGCAACCTCAATATCGGTGAACAGATTATCGTAAACAGCACTTTCCGCCTCAAGCGTATGGGTTTTGCCATTGTAGACTTGAATAAGGCCACCATAATAACGGGCTGTCGCTAGAACGAACTCGGTTTCGCCGTCATCATCGACATCACCAATTTTGACCGTGTTTGCACCAGTATAGGCTGACGGATTAACTAAACTTGACCATTCAAGCTCGTGACTTTCCGCATTAAAAATCTGCATGACTACACCACGATTGCCGACGCTATCTGCATAAGCCGCCAGGACAATTTCGTCTTCCCCGTCATCATCAACATCGCCTACGTCAACTGCACTGAGCGGCTCATCAAGGTGCTGGCTTTGCCATTCAATCTCTCCCGAGTCAGCCTTGGCAAGATATAGGTGAGAGCGAGAATAAGATGTGCCCCAGAGAACCTCAATATCGCCATCCTGATCAACATCTCCTGTGGCAATATTGTTAATGCTGCTGCCAGGATTGTCGATCATCCAGAGTTCCTGCTGGGTTTGTCCATCAACGCAATGTATATAGTACTCTCCATAGAGGATTTCCTGGATGCCATCATTGTTGATATCCGCCAGAAAAAGGGAATCAGTTTCGGATGTGGCGATTTCCCAAGAAGGTGTTTTTATGTCTGCATCGATGACGGTAATGTTTGTCCATTGCCCCATGGCGACAATTTCATCCAGACCATCGCCATCGACATCTCCCACCGCCAACTTTTCACCGAATCCGTTCGGGTAATCCCATTCCAGAGCTCTCGTCCCAGCATCGATGACATAGCCGTGCTGGTTATCATAGTCGTCAAATGAAATTATGATTTCCATGGCGGGGTCAGTATCGATATTCCCGATGGCAATGTCGTTCCCTCCATAACTCTCCAGGGTAAATTCTTCCAGCAGAGTATCTGCAGAGTAGACGTAGGTCTTTACTCCATCGGTAAGGATCAATTCGCTTTGACCATCATTATCGACATCAGCAATCTCCATATCGACAATATTGCTGCCGAGCTGCGTCGTCGTCTCTTTGACAAAGGTCAAACCGTTGTAAACTTCGATCGTACCATCCTGCAAAGCAAGAAAGACTTTAGCGACTGAGTCCCCGGCAGGTTTTGCAGCAATCAATCTGGAAATCCGGGTGCTGCTGGGCAGACTGCTCCAAACCTGCTGGTACTCTCCATCGCCAGTATTTTTAACGACATACCAAATGTCATTTTCATAGTTAAGCTGTCCATCAGTCACTATTTCCAGAATGCCGTCATTGTCCAGATCGATGGTATTCAGGCCACTGTTAGCGATGCGAGTTCCGTAGAGTCCGAATCGCCATTCTTCCTGAAGTAAGGAAGGGCTCTGTTGGATTACCGGCTGAACGGAGACAGATACCTGGTCAGCAACACTGCTGTTTCTGCCGTCGTAGACACGCAGGGAGAAAACATAGGTGCCGGCATTCTCAGGGCGAAAGGCCGGATGAATTTCTGTGCCTGAAGAAAACGAAGAGCAATGATCGTTCGGACAACTTTCATCTCGCCAATAATAGCTCAGGGGATCATTGTCCGGATCGCTACTCGCTGAGGCGTCCAGCGTGACCAGCGCTCCCTGAGCGACCGTCTGATCGGGACCGGCATTTGCCACTGGAGCCTGGTTATCAGTTGGCGGCGGGGTTACAGGATAGGTATTTTCTTCGCGGCTCCAATCCCAGGATTTGTCGCCATCTTCATCGACCTCAATGGTCAAGGTTGAGGTGGCAAAGGTCAGGCTGATCAGTCCATTCTGTGGGCCGTTAAAGTTCAGCCCGCCTGAAGAGGGCCAGGTGTTGCTCGGGTAGGTAATCAATGGGGCTGTGGTTGCAAAATCGACATATCCATAGGTGTAATCGTAATAGCGTCCGGTAACCTGCTGGGAGATCGAATCAGAGTTATAGGTCGTAGTGAAACGATAATTATTCAGCCAGTAAAGTTGCTCTCTGTACAGGTCATGCAAGGTCAGGTCGAGGGTTGTTGCCTCGGTCAAATTGCTGGCCACCGCCCAGGCAATATCGCCAGTCATTTTCACATAGGCCCCTCTGCCAGAGTAGCTGAGATCAGAGAAGGATTGCGAAAAGCTGGTAAATATCCGCAGGTTTGAATTGTAAATTCCGGAAAAACTAGCGGAACCTGACAGCTCTCGGTTGTCAACACAGTAGTCGTTGAAAATAATCGTTCCAGTGATTTTGCCTGTGGTTTCATCCGCATCCCCAGTCAGCTTAGCGGTGCCGCCGCATTGCCCGGCCAAGGTTTTCGCATAGGCCGTTTTTGAAGCCGAGGACGGGGCAGCTGAGGATGAGACCAGCAGGGATTCAGGTTGAATCTGGCGAAATGAGTTTTTCAGCGCCTGGGTCAGCTCGAAAGCAGACCCTTCGTTTAAATTTGAAGTTACAGTGGATGAAGCAGAGAGGCTTCCCAGGCTGCCACCGAGTTGGCCACCTCTGTAGCTTCCGAGGGCTAATTCTTCAGCGTTGCTTTCATCGACAAGCGCCTGTGTACGGCTTCCTGTGTAAGCCTGATTAGCCGAAGAGTTACCTTTGTCTGGAACGCTGGAGCCCCCACCACCTCCACAGGATTGCAGGACCAGCGCGAAAAAAAATACAGCGAGACAACGTAAGGAATGGGTAGCTAAACAGCCCATAAAACCCTCCAATGGCATTCAAAAGGAATGAAAAATTGTCTATAGAATGGGTGTTTTAGTGCAGGCAGTAGGAGATAGGATTGAACAAGTCACAATACCCCTCCAGCACAAAGAACCAAATAACACTCGAGGAATATTAGCAGAAACTCTCTGTTCGCTCAATCCTTAATTACCCCTAACTAGAGCAGTAAGTACTTAATTAATAAACCGCTTATTGCCTATGTGGCCCCGGCTGCCAGAGAATATCAGCTTTGCCGCTATCGTTACATAAACGGGCCCAAACAAAGCAGAGATCAGACAGCCGGTTGAGAAACCGCAGGCAGCAGGGATTGACCTCGGCGCCGGTTTCGACCAGCTCAACCAGCAGCCGTTCGCAGCGGCGGGTTACGGTGCGAGCCAGATGCAAGGCGGCCGCAGCACGACTGCCGCCTGGCAAAACAAAGTTTCGGGCCGGTTCCAGATGCTGGTTGGCTTCCTGCAACCAAGTTTCCAGCAGGTCGATTTGAAACTGCCGCACGTTGGGAATCTTTTCCGCCAGTTCGCTGTCGGCTGGGGTAGCCAGTTCGCAACCGAGGTCAAACAACTCATTCTGCAGCTGAAGTAGTTTTTCGTTCAACCCCTCCGGGAGCTGTTCACAGCGCACCAAACCGAGCACCGAGTTCAACTCATCCACTGTCCCATAGGCGTTGACGCGTTTTGATGACTTCGCCACCCGGGTACCATCCGCCAGGCTGGTTTCTCCCTTGTCGCCACCACGGGTCATGATTCGATCGAGTTTCGGCATAGATTGGCCTCCTGGAAATTTCACCTTAGTTTGCAGTTCTGCAAAAAAAGTTGTTTTACGCTTTGCGCAATTGCAAAACCCTGTTTGCTGTATACAGATCAGCTCTCCAGCAATGGCTGCGAGCCGCACTCCGTCAGGGTCTTGCCCTTTAACAGTTTTTTAAGTCTAACAGTTTTTTCATTGCTTTGCTGGTCTCATTCTCCTCGCATTCATGCAAAAAACACCGCTTTTGCCTTTTTTCGAAGACCCTTCCAAATTAGCCTAACTACCTGAATTAGTTCACCATATATTTTCTCTTCGATTGGTACGGTGGTTGCGATAGGGATAAGTAACGAATGGATCGTTGTTCAATTTTCGCTGTGGAGGACAGGATGCCGGTTTGTCCCTATTACGCTCAGGACGAAAACGCTTGTGATGTCGGCTCCGGCTACATCTCGACCCACGATGTCGCAACCATCTCCCAATTCTGCTCCTGCCGCTATGCCGAATGCGATAAGTATCGGGAACTGGCAGAACGCCTCCCCGCTAACCTGGCATCTCGGCCAGCGATTGCAGCGCGAAGCAGGCAGGATTTACCACAACGGCCTGAGCGCCCTCCGATCCGCCTGAAGTTTCGTAACAAATGGCCTTTAGAGTACCGCCTTCGCTATATCAGTGCCCATTACCATTCAATCGAATCGAAACGAGAGGAGACCACCGAAATGACCAAACAAGTAACCAAAAATCGTGGCTGGAGCGTTGTCCTGGCCGGGACCGGCATCAACCTGGCGCTGGGGATTCTTTACACCTGGAGTATCTTCAAAGGTGCCATTGCCGACTCGATTGCCGCTGGGGGCGAAAGCGCGTTCGCCTGGGATGCCGCCAGCATCAATGACCCCTATGCGGTGGCCTGCCTGGCCTTTGCCGCCTCGATGATCCTGGCGGGGAAATGCCAAGACAAACTCGGGCCGAAAATCACCTGTATCATCGGCGGCCTGATGGTTGGCGCCGGCTTCTGCTGGATTTCCCAGACCACCGACTATTGGTCCTGGGTGCTCGGTTTCGGTGTCCTGGCTGGGATGGGAATCGGCTTCGGCTATTCTTCGGCCACGCCGCCAGCGCTTAAATGGTTTCCACCGGCCAAGACCGGCCTGATCGCCGGGATCGTGGTTTCCGGTTTCGGATTGGCGTCGGTCTATATCGCGCCGCTGGCTAAGTACATGCTCGCAGAATTCGGGTTGCAGCAATCAATGATGTATTTCGGCATTGCCTTCGTCGTCATCGTGACCAGCTTTGCCATGTTCATTGCCAACCCGCCGGAAGGCTTTGTCGCTGACCCGAGCGCCAAATCGGTCAGCAATGCTGCGGCCTCACTGGTGCCAGACCTCAAACCTTCACAGCTGTTCAGCCAAGGTAAATTTTACGTCCTCTGGCTCTGTTTCTTTATCGGTTCCGGTGCCGGGTTGATGGTCATCGGCAGCGCCAAGGGGCTGGCCAAGGCATCGCTGGGCGAAATGGCCTTTCTGGTGGTTGTCGTGATGTCGGTCGGCAACGCTGCCGGTCGCCTGGTTGCCGGTGGGGTTTCCGATAAAATCGGCCGGGGCACCACCCTCTTCATCATGTTGGCCTTCCAGGCCGTGTTGATGTTCGCCGCTATTCCGGTGCTTAGTGGTGAAGCTGCCAACCCAATTCTAGTCACCCTGCTGGTCACCGGCATGGTTTTCAACTATGGCACCAACCTGGCGCTCTTCCCTTCATTTGCCAAGGACCTCTGGGGCATGAAACATTTCGGCATGAACTATGGCCTGCTCTTCTCTGCCTGGGGCTGCGGCGCTTTCGCTCTGGTACGGGTTTCAGAAATGCTGAAAGTTAAAACCGGCAGCATGGAGACCTCGTTTATCGTCGCCGGAGTGCTGCTGATGGTCGGCGCGATGATGGCGCTGTCGCTGAAGCCGAAGAAAGTTGCCGTCGAAGCTCCCGAAGCGATTGCCCTCGAAGAAGAAGATCTGGTTTTACAGGAGCTGGATAACTAAACGAATTTCCTCCCAATATAACGGGGAAGGTTAAGGGCTTCGCCTGCTGGCGAAGCCCTTCTTTTGTCTGCAGCTCAGATCAGCTCAGCAAAACTGAGCAGAGAGGGTTTACAGCAACCGCTTCTGTGCTATGATAAGAGCAACTCTTAAGCAGAATAAAGGAGGAAGACATTATGCCAGTCTCTGATCCACCAGGTTCGGAAAAGGACAGCGCATTATTCTAAAAGTCATAAATAATTGGATTAGCGCTGTTGGTTAATCCAACAAAGATTCCCACGACGGGAAATCACACAGAAAATACAAATAACCGCAAAACGCCCCGACCTATGCTCGGGGCGTTTTGATTTATTGCTCCAGCTTTTCGAGTGGCTGTAACGCCAGATAATCTCAACCAGAAAATTCCAGGCACCGTACTGCAATGAAGCACCACTGCCCAGCGGGCCAATGAAGTTCAATTCCCGAACTCTTCTTCAGCCAAGCGTTAAAACCTCATTCTGAGGAATGATGAGTCATCCCGGTCCTGTTAGTGTCCCCTCCAGCCCCTTGATGACCAGCAGGGTAAGATCATCCTCCTGAGGCAAATCACCACGCAGACCGGTCACTGCTTCAACTACCGCAGAGAGAATCTCAGCCGCCGAACCAGCTGCGTTTGCGGCGACAACCTGCTGCAACCGTTCAATGCCGAACATCCCACCATCGGGAAGCTGAGTCTCCCAGATCCCGTCGGTACCGATGAGCAGAATATCTCCCGCTTTGATAAAAATCGGCCCGGAACTGTCGAAGACGGTCTCGGCGATGATGCCGAGCGGAATGCCGGTGCTTGGTAGCTCTTGGAAATAGCCACCGTCCTGATGGTAATGAAAAGCCGGTCCATGACCGGCAGAAACCCAGCGAAACTGGCTGCGGTGGGTATCAAGAATGCCGTAGAAAAGGGTCATGAACAGCGCATCCGAGGTATCCTGCTCCAGGTGGCGGTTCAGGTCGCCAAGCAGCTCCCCAGCGTTTAGCTTGCGACTACTGGATACCGAGCGCAGCGCACCGCGGGCGGTCGCCATCAGCAACGCCGAGCCGATGCCGTGGCCGGTCACATCGCCAACCACTACCGCCAACCGCTGATCATCGATAGGGATGTAATCGAAATAATCCCCGCCAGTTTGGTCGCAGTAAATTATTTTACCGGCGATATCGAAGCCACGCAGTTGCGGGGCCGATTTCGGCAGCAGCTGCTGCTGAATTTCCCGCGCGACATTCAGCGACTGCTTTAGGGTCTCGCGTTCTTGCAACTGGGGACCGACCTCGTTGAAGGTTTCACCCAGGGACTGGAGTTCGTCACCGGTATCGATCGCAACCTTGACGGCGTAATTGCCTTTGGCGAGTCGACTGGCTGCGCCCGCGAGCACCTTGACCGGTCGGGTCACCGAACGGGCCCGTAAATAAGCGGTCATCACCGCCCAGATAAACACCACCAGTAGCAGCAGGCCACTGCTTTGAAGAGCTGTGACAATCTTGTCGCGGAGATAGCTTTCGACCTTATCCGCCGGGGCATGTAACAGTTCGAGGGGAACAATAACCAGCGGAAACGGTTCACCAGCGATACCAGGGCTGTAGGCAATAAAACTTGCCTGCCCATGCCGACGTAGTTCCCTGACCCCGCTACGGCCGGCAAGAATATCCTGCTGCAGGCCAAGCAGTGCTGCCTGATCGGTTGATTCGAGGCGCTGTTTTTCAGGTGGGCGCTGCCAGTCCTCGCTGGAACCCTGCTGATGGGCCCGCAACAGGATTTCGATCTCTGCCTCCGCCCTATTATTCACTCCGAGCGCAGCAACCAGGGTTTCCGATTCCGCACGCCAGTTCTCCGGTAGTTCCCAGTCAGAGAAGAGCTGTTCGTAGGCAACGTCGATAGCGGTGACACCGGCGAACCGGCCATCGGGACGGAACACCGGCTGCGACAGGGTGAGGATCGGCTTGCCGGTGGTGGCATCGGTGACCACCTTGCGGACCGGAAATTGCTGTTGCTTGGCCTGCAGGTACCAGCTGCGACTGCGCGGATCGTAGTCGGCCGGGTAACCGCCATGGCCGGGGTAGCTGCTGTGGATTCCCGTCTCCAGTGCAGTGTACTGCCAGAAAAACAGTTTCGGTCGCACCTGGTTGATGCGCCGGTAGGTTTCGGTCATGGTCGAGATTCTTGCCAGATCGGCGTCACGTTGCTTGCTCGGCTGTTCCACCAGCAGGACAACCTGTTCCTGGTAACTGATTGGCATCGGTTGGAAAACGCCATCCCGAGCGCTACGAAAATGCCGCTCGGAAGGCTGCAACCCCGGTGGAGCGGGTTCGGCACGGTCGTAACTGGCAGCCAGGTAAATGGGAGCGGTTTTCGGAGCCGGCTCAGCGAGCCGCAGTTCGACCTCCCGAGCCTGAGAGGCAAGGGCCAGACGCAGGATCTGCTGATCCCGTTGCAGGATACGTCGGTAGTCGTCAACCTTGCTGAGCAGAAGTTGCTGGGCCGTTTTGTCGAGAAGTTGGCGGACCTCGGTGGTCAAACGGTCACCGAGACGGTGTAGGGCGAGCTGGTTCAAAACCGCGCTGAAACAGAGCGGGACCAGGGCCATAACTAACAGAAGGATGAGTAGCTTGCTACGGATTAGCATTCATGCCCCCGTTTTTAGCAGCTCGATAATCCAACCAAAGGCTGACTTGTTACCAAAGCGCAAGGGCACCAAGTAGGTACGAATAGGAATCTTAAGTGCTCAAAGCTCTCGCTGTGCGGATAAGCACAGAAAAAGACTCCATCACCATTAATTCTTAGCGGCTTGTTGGCCAAGCTATTTTGGAAATAGGCTCGCATTTTTAAGCATAGCAGGGAGGATGCGTTTGCAAAGGTGCTTGCAGGGGCCGTTTGCGAGTAAGGCCGCTATCAAGGGATTGAATCGGAGTAATAGGGCTGAGATTTGGGCTGGTGTTGCTTGAGGGAATCGAAGAAGCTGACGCCGACCGGCTTCATCACCCAGAGGGCGAGAATGCCGATAATCAACAGGGCCATGAACCAGTTGAGAAACTGGGTTAACCAGGCCCAGTCCGGTTCGGGGCCAGTCTTTTTCTTTTCGACCTGCTCTTTTTGTGGCAGATTGCGCGCGACTTGACGCATCAGTCGGCCAGAGGTGAGAAAGATCGCTGCAGAGACCAGAAACTGCGGCATCACATCGACACCAACCACACCGGTACCGAGCAGAATGCCGTAAAACACCACGGCTGCCAGGCCGAGCAGGGTCATCTGTTGACTGAGATTCACGTTCACATCACACCTTCTGCAGCGAACTCTGCGGTAGACAGAGACAGAATCAATTTAACCAAATGTACCGTGTATTTCAAGGAGCATACTGCTCATCCTCTTCATCCAGTCCATTCTGCCATTGCCCCAAAGGCAGGACCGTACGGCCCACGCCCTGGTTACAAAGCTGCGCCAATCCAGTGTAGCCAGCGGCCAGACCGGCAACCAAACCGGCAACCCCACCACTGATCAGAAACACCGGGTTCTCCCGCAGGGCTCCCAGAGCAAGCAGCAGCAGGCAGATCATCAAGCCACCGAACAGAGTCTGCAGAGCATGGTTCTGACGAAAACTGTTGAGGAACAGTAGCGAGGCATAAAACCCCCACATACTTAGGTAGGCAACCATTGTCGAAGGGCCGGGAATGCTGCCGAAACCAAGTTCCGGAAAAATTTCCAGGCCGACCAGCGACAGCCAGAACAGTCCGAGCGGTAGCATGCCAATGGTCGTTGCGCAATGCTGACCGGTCTGGCGAGTACTGAGACTGGAATAGATTTGCAGAATCCCCCCCAGCAGCAACACGGTTCCCATACTGGTTGGCGGGGGCTTGATCGGGCCGATATGGCCGATCGAATAGGTCATCAGAGTCACTGACAGGGCCAGCAAGCCCAGACTAGGCAGGGGAGCAGAGACTGCAGGGGGCATGGAATTTTTCATAGTCGCCTCCGAAAAAATTGGGGGATTCGGGGTAGGCTCCTCTTCCCCCCAGAAATGAGATGTCTCTATGCCTGGTTATCATTAGCAAAGGCCATGCCCAAGCTTAATTAATTCTCAAAGTCTTGGAATATCAACAACTTACATTCGAAGGTGGGATAATCGGTGAATTTTCGGCTGGCACCAGCTTGCAGAACTGCGAAAAGAATGGGTCAAACTGACCTATTCGTTTGTGAACAAGAAAAAGCAGCTGTTTAATTCCAATAACTTATGCACTGACCATGAGCTTTTGCAAAAATGCAAGAAGCGCTACGAAAAACTGCAAATCAGCCAAGCACATCCTCTTTGCGCAAACCGTACTTTTTCAGTTTGCGGTAAATGGTGGCCATGTTCATTCCCGCCTTACGTGCCGCATCCTCTATGTTGCCATCGACCGAGCGCAACAGCTGGCGCAGATAATCAATTTCAAACTGGCCAAGCGCCTGATTATAGTCTGCGTCTTCGCTCGGGCAACCATCGGTCTCGATGAACTGCGCCAGAGTCTGCAAACTGATCTGTGGGTCGGTTTCGATGGTCAGGCAGGCCTCAATAACATTTTTCAACTGACGGATATTGCCCGGCCAGCTGAATTCGGCGGCAGCCCGCTGGGCTTCCGTCGAGAGGCCGGTAATTGAAGTTTTAAATTTGTCGTTCTGGGTGTTGATAAAATGCGCCGCCAGCAGCGGGATATCGGCGCGCCGCTCACGCAAAGGCGGCAGGTGTAGATTAATGACGTTGAGGCGGTAAAATAGATCTTCCCGAAACTCACCGCGCTCAACCTCTGCCACCAGGTCGGAGTTGGTCGCCGAAATCATCCGTACGTTCACCCGGGTCGGCCGGGTATCGCCGATGCGGCGGAATTCCTGCTCCTGCAGAAAGCGCAGCAGGGTTTTCTGCACGTTGAGCGGCAGGTTACCAATCTCATCGAGAAACAGGGTGCCGCCGTCAGCGGCCTTGATCAGCCCCTCTTTATCGGTGTCGGCGCCAGTGAAAGAGCCTTTTTTATGGCCAAACAGCTCACTTTCCAGCACTGAATCGGGGATCGCCCCGCAGTTAATCGCGATAAACGGCTGCTCACTGCGTGGCGAATTATAATGCACCGCCTGGGCGATCAGTTCCTTTCCGGTCCCCGACTCACCGGTGATCAGCACCGAGGTATCGCGCACGGCGACCTTTTCCACCTTGTCGAGCAACTTCTGCAAAGCGGTCGAGGCACCGATGATGTTATCAAAATTGAACTTGCCCGCCAGCTCTTCACGCAGTTGCTGGTTTTCGCTACGCAGCTGATTGTGATTAAGAGCATTTCGCACCCGGAACAGCAGCTCATCCGGCTCAAAGGGCTTGGTAAGCATGTCGTAAGCACCTTTGCGCAGCGCCTGGATCGACATTTCAACGGTAGCGAAGGCGGTAATCATGACCACCGGAATCTCGCTTTCCAGCGCTTTGATCCGCTGCAGCAGTTCCAGCCCGTCAATCCCCGGCATCTTGATATCGGAAATAATCAGGTCCCAGATCCCCGGACGGAAGACTTCCAGGGCTTCAAGGGGATCGTTGAAGGAGCGCACGGCGTGGCCATCGTCCATCAGGACGGCTTCCATCATCCGGCAGAGGCCTTCTTCGTTGTCAATGATCATGATTTTTTTTGCTGACATAGTGTTGCTCTCTCTTAAGCTGATAGAAAATCAAAGTCAAAGTCGCGGGGTGGCGACCCCGCCCGCCGCCTTACTCTTTTGTCACGCCACAAAAGAGTAAGCAGAAAAGGGCGCCCGACCTCCTTGCCCGCCAAAAAAACGCGGCGGGTTCCCTCCACTCCAGGGCTGCAAGGCGCGCTCGCAAAACTCGCCTGCGGCTCAGACATTCCTCGCTTAACCGCCTTGCAGCCCTTCCGTTCCGGCGGCGTCACACGGGAAGGGGGCGGTCAAGAGCAAGGGCCTTTGACCCTCCCCCCTCTGCTTCCGTCGGAGTGGAGCGGGGCTTTCGGGGGAATTGCCGGAAAAATGTTTGCAGCCCGCAGGGCAAGTTTTTTTCCGGCCCCGAAAGTTCTGCGGAGCGCAGGTTCCCGCGCAGCGGGCGGAAGCAGTGGGGCGCGTTTTTCTGCCTACTCTTTTGCCGCGCAGCAAAAGAGTAGGGCGTCTGGCGGGGCGCAACCCGCCGGTTTTGAATTTCCGATCCTAACCGACGCCCCTCAATACTCCTCCCGAACCAACGGCAACCGAATCACCACCGTCGTCCCTTCTCCCACCACCGAGTCGATCGAAATCTCCCCCTGATGCATCTCGATAATCTGCTTGGTGATCGCCAGGCCCAATCCGGTACCACGGGCCTTGGTGGTAAAAAACGGCTCAAAAATCTTCTCCAGATTCTCTTCGGAAATTCCTTCGCCGTTGTCGACAAACTCGATACAGATGAAACGCTCCTCCAAACTGGTGCTGACCCTGATCTCGCCACCACCCGGCAGGGCGGCGCCGGCGTTAAGCAGCAGGTTGATCGCCACCTGACGCAATTGGTCCGCATCGGCCGGAACCTGCGGCAGTTGGGGAGTGAATTGCTGAACGATATTCACTTGGTAGAGGTCGGTGTGATTGGCGGCAAAATCGATGATCTGCCGCAGCAGCCGATTGACCTCGGTCGCTGCCAGCACCGGCTTCGGCGTGCGAGCGTAGCTGAGCAGATCCTGGACGATCTTCTTGCAGCGCTTGCTCTCCCGCTTGATCTCATGGATGTAGCTATGGTTCGGATCATCCGCGGGGATCTTCTTTTCCAGATACCCGGCATAACCGAGAATGACCCCCAGGGGGTTGTTGATTTCGTGGGCCACTCCAGAGGAAAGGACGCCGAGCGAAGCCATCTTGCCATGCTGAGCCAGGGCCGCTTCCATTTCCTTGTTTTTGCGGATCATCCGCGTCATGCGGTTAAAAGCGATCGCCAACTCGCCCAGTTCATCGTGGCTTTCCACCGGCACCTGCTCTTCTAAACGCCCTTGCTTGACCCGGCGGATCACGGTGATCATATTGCGAATCGGCTCGGTCAGGACCTTGGCAGCCAGAAACAGCAATGCCGCAGCGATCAAGCCGATGACCAGCGGCAGCAGCAACACGTGGGGGAGAATCCGCCATTTCAGCTGGTTGGCCGGCTGGTAGAACTCCTCTTCGTAGCTGCCGACGGCCACGATCCAGTCCCAGGGTTTAAAATAACGGTAGCGGACAATCTTCAGCCGTGCTTTTTCCTCGCCTTGATTCTTCCAGGGATAGCGGATCCAGCCCTCACGTTTTTCAACCATTTCAGCAATGAAGGCACGGCCGCTGGAATCCTGCATAGGCAGGATATTCTGTCCCTCGGCATCGGGGTGGATGGTCAGTTCGCCGGTGCTGGTCATGCAGAAAATGTAACCGGTTTGGCCGACCCGCTTGGCCTTGATCTGCTCTTTCAGTTGCGCCAATGAAGCCTGCTCGAAAGCCTGTTCACCGTAGGTTTCATCCAGATAACCACCGGCGGCGATAATCCAGTCCCACTCAGGAAAATAGCGATAAGCGACGATTTTCTGGCGAGGATGCCGGTCGCCCAGGGTTTTGTTTCGCCAGGGGTAGACGCTGTAAAGGACTTGCTCGGGATCGGAGTTAAGAGCGCGTTGGCAGAGTCCGCGGATAAAATAGCGGCCGTTTTCATCCTGCTCGCCGGAGACATCTTCCCCTTCACGGGCCGGATGGACGGTGAGCAAACCGGCGCTGGTCATGGCGAACAGGTAACCGCTGCTGCCGATACTCACCTTCTTCAGGGTGGTCCGGGCTGCCTGCTGGGCGGTATTCAGATCTAAGCTGCCGTTTTGCAGCAGCTGCTGTTGCTCTGCAACCAGCGAATAGGCCAGATCGACAAGAATCTTCATCTCGTCACGGACGATTTTTCGTTGTTCTTTGCGGTAGACTTCGAATTGGCGGTAATGGCCGTCGAGCAGGTCGAGGGTGAAGCTGGCCATGTGATCAAGGTCGGCTTCGCTGGCTGCGGCCAGGCCATCGTAGGCCTGCTTGGTGGCGACAAAACCGATGGTGCCACCAAGCAGAAAGATCGGGATCACCACCAGCGGCAAAACCACGACCAGCATCTTCCAGCGAATTTTCAGATTATTGACAAAACTGAAAAGATGTCGGCTCATCCCACCCCTGAAGAACACACAATTTAATGTATTTAGTAAACGATATGTGAGTTTATATCACGCAACCGGGAAGAGGGGGAAGTAATTATAAGCGGCTGGCGACACCAGCATTCACCAATGACTAAGGGCAAATGACAATAGCTACATCAGCCCCTGCAGGCGGGCATTGTCGCGCGCGGCCAGACGCAGTCCGTCGCTGATGCTGGGATAAACGTGGACAGTGGTCACCAGGTCGCAGACGGTCAGGCCGAAGCGAACCGCCAGGGTTGCCTCGTGAATGATATCGGCCGCCCTCGGCGCAAGCATCTGCACACCGAGAATCCGGCCGGTATGCTTTTCGGCGGTCAAGAGCACTCCGCCCTGCAGCTCATTCATCACATGGGTCTTCGGCACCCGCTCCAGAGCCAGGTAGGTGGTAACCGGCTCAAGACCTTTTTCAAGCGCCTGATCGTGGGTCAGACCGACGGTGGCAAACTCGGGATCGACAAACACCGCCATCGGCGAAAAACGGTGGTCGATGCTGTGCCCCGCGTCGGGATTCAACATATTTTGTACTGCAACATGCGCCTCGCGCGCTCCGGCCGGGGCGATCAGCGGCGGCCCGGTCACATCCCCGGCCGCCCAGATGCCAGGAATGCTGGTGCGCAGTTGCGGATCAACCTTAATGAAGCCGGCCGGATCCAATTCAACCCCGACCTCTTCCAGGCCAAGCCCCTTGCTGGCCGGTTGAGTGCCGACCGCCAGCATCAGTCGCTCAGCGCTCATGCCGACCGATGAACCGTTGATCCGGCCATAGAGGCTGGTCTGCTCGCCACGTTTTTCGACCCGTTCAGTTTCAAAATTGAACATCACCCGCACCCCTTCATGCTCCAACAGGGCACGAAACTGCTCGGTCAGGCGCGGGTCGAATTCGGCCAGCAATTTGGGGCCGCGCTCGAGAATGGTTACTTCGGTGCCGAACCTCGCGAACATCTGTCCCATCTCCAGCGAGATCACGCCTCCACCGAGCATGATCAACGATTTCGGAAAGCAGGGCAGGTGCAGCGCGCTATAACTGGTCAGATAGTTAACCTGGTCAAGTCCGGGGATCGGCACCACTCGCGGGATGCCGCCGGTGGCGATCAGAATGTCTTTACCACGGACGATTTCAGCACCGACTTCAATTTCATGAGGAGAAATAAACCGCCCATGACCTTGCAGCACTTCAAGCCCCTCGGTGTGATTCAGCTCGAACTGATAATGGCTTTCGCGCAGGGTTTCCACGGCCTCGCGCTTTAAGCGCATCAGGGTTGGGCAGTCAGGGCTTCCGGCGTGCAAGTTCAACCCCCAGGCCCGGCCTTTGCGCGCGCCATGATACATCTCAGCCTTGTGGATCAGCGATTTACTCGGCACGCAACCCCAATTGACACAGGTGCCACCCAGGTGGCTCTGCTCAACCATCAGCACCCGCTTGCCGTTAGCAGCGGCCAGCCGGCCACCGGCAAAGGCGGTGGTTCCGGAACCAAGAATTACCAAATCATACTCTTCGGGCATCAAACCCTCCGGCGAAAAAGAAAATCATCTTGTACAATGTCGGCGTCAGTCCTGCTCTTCCTCGTTGCTGCGCAGTTCGCAAACTTCCATCTTGGCAAGGCAAAGGTCCAGGAACAGGGCATTGGCCCGGCGGATCATGCGATCGCTGTGCTCGTTGAAAACGGTTTCAAAGCTTTGCTTGATAAATAGAAATTGTTCTTCGGTCAAATCGGGCGGCAGCATCAGAGTGGCTTCCATTTCCCGCTCATCAAAGTACTTTTCGACCAGCTTTTTCATCTCAACTTTCAAACAGCTGAGAATCTGCGGATCTTTGTGGGAGAGCTTACTTTCAATGACCTCGTCAACCAACTGGGTCGCACGTTTTTTGGCTTTCGGAAACTGAATCACTTTGGCAGACATATACATCCCTGTCGTTGGCAGATGAAATCAACCCATGACATCAGCATAACGGATTGCCCTAACCCAGGGCAAAGTCGTTTGGCAGATTTTTCGTTTTACGACGCCAGAAAACAGTTTGGCGATGCCTGAAGCTTGTTGGCTGCAGCGGTTCATCTCAGTATCTGCTATTTTATTAGAATAACAGTTGCCGATGCCTTCCGCAGATATCTGCCGCGTCGCAGTCCGAGCCAGACTTTCATTTCTCCGATTGTAAAGGCATAAGAAATAACTATTCTTTTTACGAAAATGGACAATGTCATGAAATCAGATTTTCTCTTCAAGCCGACGAAAAACCTCTATCTGCGAATTATCATGTTTATCATCGCTCTGGTGTTGTTTGTCTGGAGTGGCCTACTGTTTGCCGCTGCATCGACCGGGCAGGGCGCTGAAGGATCCTGGAAAATAGCGCTGCCGGCGTTGATTGCTGGCGGCCTGCTGCTGGCAAAGGCGCGCAGTCCCAAGCCTTGAAGTTCGTTCTGACCGAATGTCGGCAGCGACAAGTTACAAGATTTATAGCCTTATAGACCCCACGGTGAGCATAAGCAGAATCGGTATCGTACTCTATATATTATGCAAATTCGCACCCGGATAATCCGAGTCACTCATCCGCTACTATTTTGGTGCCTGTTGCTGGCTTTCATCTCGCCCCTGCAGCCGGCGGCAGCGGAATCGGTGCGCCTGAACATTCAAGGCATCGAAGATTCCATGCTCAGCAACGTTGAAAAAGTCCTCACCCTGCCCGCCGGCGTTATCCGGGAGGAAAAAGTCAACCTCCCCTGGCTGGAACATTTTGTTCTGCAGGTCCCCGAGATCGTCGGCTCGGCCCTGGAGCCGTTCGGCTATTTCAGCAGTCAAACCCTCACCGAACTGGTCGAGGAACCGGCAGGGGATTTCGAGCTGCGGGTCGTTATCACGCCAGGTGAACCGGTCACCATCGAGACCTTGCGGATTATTCTGCAGGGGCCGGGAAAACAAAGTCATGAGCTGGTCCAGGCCTTACAGCGCTTTCCGTTAAATGAAGGCGATGCGCTACGCCAGGACCTGTACGAACAGGGAAAGCAGCAGCTCAAATCCAAGGCGGTCGAACTGGGCTACATTTTGGCCGATTTCAGTCAACACCGGATCAAGGTTTTTCCTGAACAGTACCGGGCGGAAATCAAGCTGGTACTCGCCACCGATGAACTTTTCTACTTCGGCGAAATCTCCCTTTCGGGTGCCGAGGAGTACCCGGAAGCCTTTTTACAAAGGTTTATTGCCTTTAAACCCGATGAGGTTTTCTCCCACCGCAAGCTTAACCGTACCAGTCTTAATTATTTGCAGGCCGACCGCTTTGAAGAGGTTCTGATCATCCCGCAGATCGAACAGGCCGAAGAAAACCGGGTTCCGATCTCGGTCAAGCTCACCAGCTCGCTGCCGAAACGGCTGCGTCCGGGAATCGGCATCGGGACCGATACCGGTGCCCGCTTGACCCTCAACTACCAGGATGTGAATCTGCGGGGGCGCGGCCACAAACTGGCTGCAGAAATTAATCTCGCCCAGAAGCGTCAGTCTTTTGAGACCAGCTACACCATTCCTCTGGACGAGCAGATTAAAAGTGCCCTGATCTACAGTGTCGGGCTCGGCGAGGAAAAAATCGCCGATTACAAAAGTCGCACCTTATTTGCCGAGGTCGAGCGGGTTTATGGTCTTGGGGAAGGGAACCTCGCCTCGATTTACCTGCGTCCGTTCCACGAACGTTACGAGGTCGGCAATCAGGACGAAACAGCTGACCTGGTGCTGGGGGGGGTTCGCTACCACCATCGCCTCTACAATGAACCGGTCAATCCGACCCGGGGCCTGCAGTATCGTCTGGAGCTGCGCGGCGCCCATCAGGCTCTGGGCTCGGATATCAGCCTGGCGCAGCTGCTCGGTGGCATCAATGGCCTGGCCCGGTTGAACCCTCGCTGGACTCTGCACCTGCGAGCTGAAGCGGGCTTTACCGTGAAAAAAGAATCGCTTGGTGAGGTCCCCGTTTCACTGCGGTTTTTTGCCGGGGGCGATAACAGCGTGCGCGGCTATGGTTATAAAACCCAGGGACCCGAGGACGAAACCGGTGACGTGGTCGGCGGTGATTCGTTGCTGGTCGGGAGTCTGGAACTGGAGCGGCGCCTGAACCCGACCTGGGGGGTCGCGGCCTTTTACGATATCGGCAGCGCTTTCAACGCCTTTGATAAGATGCAGTTCGTCAACGGGGCCGGCCTCGGCGTTCGTATCCATACCCCGGTCGGGCCGGTCAAACTTGACCTGGCCCGGCAGCTCTGGAGGGGTAACAACTCCTGGCGGATTCACTTCGGCTTTGGGTTCGATATATGAACAGCGCTAGCAAACAATGGTTCCGGTGGGGACTCTGCCTGCTCTTGGTGGCAGCGGTGGCAATGGCCGGGGGAGGCTTCTGGCTGCTTCGGACCACCGCCGGTCTGCGCTGGGCCCTGGAGACCGCTTCTCGCAGTCTGGAGGTGTCGATCCAGGCGAAAAGGGTGGAGGGAACCCTGGGCGATCAGCTGATTCTGGGGGGAATCGAAATCGATTGGGCTGAAGGCGGTCTGCGGATCGAGGAGCTGGAATTCTCCTGGCAGCCTTCAGACCTGCTCGAAGGAAAGCTTTTGGTCGAGCGCCTGGCCCTGAGCCAGCTGACCCTGGAGATTCCTGGCTCCAAAGTCAGCAAGACAAGCGCAGTTGCGGCAGCCGAACCGGAGTCTGCGGCCCCGGCGCTACCGGCCTGGCTGAGCGCCGAGATCGGCGAGCTGGAGGTCACCGAGTTCGCCGTGACTCGCGAGACAGAGAAGCTGTTTACCTTTTCTCGGTTGACCGCCAGCCTGGAGCTTGAGAATCAGGTTATTCAGGTAAGCGCTTTCAGCTGGAACTCCCCGTATGTCGAGCTTGCCGGGGATTTCCGTGCCGACCTCCCTGACCTGGATCATCTCCAACTTAAAATGCAGACCACTGTCGGGCTGCCGAAAGAACTGGTCGACCATGAACTGCTGGCCTCCATCCAGTTCCCCACGAATGCAGTCGGCGAACTGGAGGCCGAAGCCAGGTTCTGGAGCGGGTTCGACTACCAGGGTCCGGTGTATCTGGTGCGTAGGGACGGCCAGCCGCTGCTGGCTGCGGAGGTGGTGGGAACCATCGATGACCTTAAGCTGGATTCCCTAGCTGGTAGCTGGCTGGGCGGCGAACTAAACGGGAACCTGCTGCTCGACTGGAGCGGGGATTACTGGATGAGTGGGCAGCTGAGAGGACGGCGGCTTGACCCCGCGGGTCTGGCCGCTGACTGGCCCGGATCGATCAATCTCGATTTTGCTGGCCGTCTCGAGGTCCCCTCCAAGACGCCCTTGCGGATCAGCGGTAAGGGGCTGCTGCACCCCAGCACTCTCCGGGAGCGGTCGCTGGCCGGCAGCTTTGACGGAAGCTGGGCCGTGGACGACCTGCAACTGAACGCTTTGGAGCTAGCGGGTGAGGAAGGGCAGCTGTCGGCCCGGGGCCGGCTCGCCGAGCGGCTTGATTTCCAGCTCAACCTGGACAGCCTGGCAGCTTGGCTGCCCGCCAGCGAAGGGCAACTCAAAGCAGACGGTTGGCTTCGCTGGCACGGCAATTACCTGATCGGCGCGCTGCAGGGAGAAGGGACAGACCTGCTCTGGCAGGAGGTGAAAATCGCCCGGCTGACATTCCAGGGGCAGCACCAGGCCAAAGGGGCGCCTCTGGCTCTGGAGTTACGTGCCAGCGACCTTTCCCGCCGGGATCTGGCGGCCGATCGCGCAGCTCTGACCCTGAATGGTGACCTTGAGCAGCATCGGGGAGCGCTGGAGATTTTTTCGCAGACGTCATCGCTGTTGGCGGAGCTGTCCGGCTCCCGGTCCACAGAGGGGTGGCGCGGCCGCTTGGAAAGCCTGGCTGGTCAGGATGCCAACCTTGGGGCCTGGAGCCTGGAGAAACCGGTCGAGGTGGCGCTGACGAAGCAGCGCTGGACCCTGTCGCAGCTGGTTCTGCGCAGCGAGCTGGGAAGCAAAATCCAGCTGCGGGGTGAGTATACGCAGGCGCGCAAGCAAGGAACCGTGGAGGCCCGCTGGAGGGAGGTGAATCTGTCCCGACTCCAGCCCTGGCTGCCGAAAATTGGTATCACCGGGAAGACCAGCGGCCAGTTCGAAATGGCTCTGGAGGAGGATCGGCTGTCGGTCTTGACCGGTCGGCTGGAGGGCAAAGGTCGGCTGGAGAAAGAGACCTCGACTCTCAACTTGCCCGGGATCCAAGTGGATCTGAACTGGGACAGCAGCGGGTTAACAGCGAACGGTAGCGTTGAGGCTGCACAGGGCGGTTCCTTGCAGGCGGAGCTGGTTTCAGACCAGCCGGCGGGCTGGGAGGTGCCGGGGAACGGCGAGCTGACCCTGGCCCTGCAGGATCTCGATCTGGCGCTGCTGAGACCTTGGCTTCCCGAGGAACTTACCCTGAAGGGCCGGATCGCCGGCCGGGCACTGGGCCGCTGGACCCCGGAGCTGAAATTTACCCTGACAGGAGAGGCCAAAGCTGTTGATAGTTTGCTGGAGTGGAAGGAAAACGGCGGTAAGCTGCGTAGTGAAGTGAAGCAGCTGGGGGTCGACTGGAACTGGGCGGAAGACCAACTGGGCGGCTCCCTGAAACTGGCTCTGGCCGATTTCGGCCAGCTCACGGGGAACTGGAGTCTGCCGCTGCCCGCCCAGCTCCCGGTTGCCTTTCAGCCGCAGGGACCGGTTCAAGGCCGGATTTCCGGCCAGATGGACGAACAGGGCTTGTTGACCGCGATTTACCCGGCCCTGATACAGGAGAGCCAAGGCCAGCTCGAGCTTGACTTCGAAGCCGGGGGCAGCTGGGAACAGCCGCAACTCAAGGGTACGCTTGCCCTGACCGAAGCAGGTGGCTTTCTCCCCGCTGCGGGAATCCGTCTGGAAAACCTTTCCCTGAGCGCCCAGCTAGCCGGTGAACAGTTGCAGATCAGCTCCTTCGAGGTCCAGTCGGGGCCGGGAAGATTGCAGGGGAGCGGAGTCGTGAATCTGGAGGGATGGAAACTAAAGGGTTATCAGGCCACCCTTAAGGGCAGTCAGTTTCAGCTTTACAATTACCCGGAGCTGCAGATTCTCAGCGATCCGGAGCTGAAGTTCGAAGGAACCCCGGAGCGGCTTGAGGTTCGGGGCAGGATACTGCTGCCGGAGCTGCTTGTCACTGGCACCCGCATGGCGGCCGAGGTGCGTTCCAGTCCGGACGTGGAGGTCATTGTGACCGAAGCGGAAAAGGTTCGGCAATTGCCCCTGGCGCTTGACGTGGAAGTTCAGCTGGTGCTGGGTGAACAGGCCTGGGTCCGGACCTCCGGCTTCGAAGCCGAACTGGGCGGGGAGACGATCTTGCAAATCGATCCCTTCGGCCGGGTTACCGCGACGGGGGAGATCCGGGTGGAGGAAGGTCATTTTGCCGCATACGGGGCCGAGCTAAAAATTCGCCGGGGGATTCTCCGTTTCCGGGGGGGACCAGCCGCCAACCCCAAGCTGGACATTTTGGCCGTACGCGAGATTGCGCGGGTGGCGGCCGGGGTGCGCATTACCGGCACTGCCGAAGCGCCGGTGGTGAATCTCTACTCCCGACCGGCGATGCCGGAAAAGGACATCCTCGGCTACATTTTCATGGGCCGGCCAATCAAGAATGAAACTGATATGCTCGCCCTCGGTGCCGGCACCCTGATCCCCACCGGGGCCGGCACCCTCAAGGGGCTGGGAATCAGCGAGGTCGATCTGCAGGGGCTCTTTTCCGGCGATGGGGGCGTGCGCCTGCGCCACCGGCTTGCCGAACGCTGGGAGCTGGAGTCAACCCTCGGCAACCAGAGCGGCATCGACCTGTTCTACATCATTGAATTCCGTTGAGTCACCGGGAAACCTTGGCCTACCCACCTTGCGAGTCAGGCCTGATTTGATAGTCTGTGAATTGCGCTAATGAATTGCTATTGGATCTTTCTCACTGGCCAGTGACCAGGATTAAATAATGGATCCGTTCTGGATAACGCTCGCATTTCTCCTCGGTTTTGCTGTCCGCCAGGTGGGATTACCGCCCCTGGTCGGGTTTCTGGCTGCCGGTTTCCTGCTCAACGCCTTTGGTGTAGAAGGTGGAGCGGTGCTGGAGGAAGTGGCCGATCTCGGCGTGCTGCTGCTGCTGTTCAGTATCGGTCTGAAACTCCACCTGAAAAGTCTGTTGAAGCCGGAGGTCTGGGCCGGGGCGAGCATCCATATGCTGATAACCATAGGGGTCTTCAGCGTCGCGCTGTTCTGCCTGGGCCTTGTGGGCCTGCCGTTTTTTGCTGAACTCGACTTCAAGCCAGCCATCCTGGTCGCCTTCGCTTTGAGTTTTTCCAGCACCGTCTTTGCCGTCAAGGTGCTGGAGGAGAAGGGGGAGATGGCCGCCCTGCATGGCCGGGTCGCCATCGGCATCCTGATTATGCAGGATATCTTCGCCGTGCTGTTTCTGACCTTTTCCCTCGGCAAACTGCCCTCGTTCTGGGCCCTGGTGGTGCCGGCGGTCCTCTGGGGCCTGCGGCCCCTGCTGTTCCGGATCATGGACCGTTGCGGCCACGGCGAACTGCTGCTGCTGTTCGGTCTGTTTGCCGGTCTGGTGGTCGGGGCAACCGGTTTCGAACTGGTGGGGCTGAAACCCGATCTCGGCGCTCTGGTTTTGGGGGTGCTGCTGGCCGGTCATGCCAAGGCGTCGGAGCTGGCCAAGTCGTTGATGGGGTTCAAGGATCTGCTTCTGGTCGGCTTTTTTCTCTCCATCGGCCTGTCGGGCACGCCCAGTCTGGCGGCGCTCGGGGTAGCGCTCCTGCTGGTGCTGGCAGTGCCCTGTAAGGTGGCGCTGTTCATGCTGCTGCTGACCCGCTTTCGACTGCGGGCAAGATCGTCTCTGCTCAGTTCCTTGAGCCTGGCCAACTACAGTGAATTCGGCCTGATTGTGGCGGCGGTCGGCGCCGCCAACGGCTGGATCAGCCACGAATGGTTGGTCATTATCGCTATCGCGCTCTCCATCACCTTTGTTCTGGCGGCACCGCTGAATAGCGCGGCCGATAGGATTTACACTCGCTCCAAGGAGTGGCTGCGACGCTTCGAGACCGACACCCGCCATCCCGACGATCAACCGATCGATTCCGGCGAAGCGACGATCGGTGTGTTCGGTATGGGCCGCATCGGCACCGCCGCCTACGATTTCATGCGCGAACGCTACGGTGATCAGGTCCTCGGTCTCGATTTCGATCTCGAAACCGTCCGCCAGCAGCAGCAGAAAGGGCGCCAGGTTGTTTTCGGTGACCCGACCGATCCCGATTTCTGGGCCCGGATTCAGACCCGCCAGGTTCAGGTGCGGCTGGTGATGCTGGCCTTGCCCAAACATGTCGCGAACCTGACCGCGGCCCGTCAGCTGATTGCCAAGGGGTTCAAGGGGCAGATCGCTGCGATCGCGCAGTTTGACGATCAGGTTGCAGAACTCAAAGAGCTCGGCGTTCAGGCCACTTTTAACTTCTACTCCGAGGCGGGGGTCGGCTTCGCCGAACATGCCTGGGAGCGGCTGGAGAAGCAGTCGTCAAGATAAACCGGAGAGCAAAATCTGGAGGATCGCTATGCAACTTACGCCTATTCAGGAATTCATAAAAAAAGAGTCGTCGAGCGGTATTCTGCTGATGCTGGCGACGGTACTGGCCATGATCGCCGCCAATTCCCCGCTAGTTGACCTCTATGATGACCTGTTCCAGGTGCCGGTCGAGGTGCGTATCGGAGCCCTGCACATTGGCAAACCGATGCTGCTCTGGATCAACGATGGCCTGATGGCGGTCTTCTTTCTGCTGATCGGCCTGGAGGTCAAGCGCGAGTTGCTCGAGGGGGACCTTTCCTCCCCGGCCAAAGTGGTCCTGCCCGGGATTGCCGCCGTTGGTGGCATGTTGGTCCCGGCGCTCTTCTATGTGGCTCTCAATATTTCGGACACCACCGCCTTAAACGGCTGGGCGATTCCGGCCGCGACCGACATCGCTTTCGCGCTAGGGATCATGGCCCTGCTTGGCGACCGGGTGCCCCCCTCACTGAAGATATTCCTCATGGCCTTGGCGATCATGGACGACCTGGGGGCGATCATTATCATCGCTCTGTTCTACTCCGGCGATCTGTCGATCGGCATGTTGGTGGGTGCTGCCATCTGCCTGGCGATTCTGATCGCCCTCAACTTCTCCGGAGTGGAAAAGCTGCCCGCCTACCTGCTGGTCGGAGCGATCCTCTGGATCTGTGTGTTGAAATCCGGGGTGCATGCCACCCTGGCCGGGGTTGCCCTGGCCTTTGCCATCCCGCTGCGCAGTCGCCGGAGCCCTGAGCACTCTTTGCTGCACCAACTGGAACACTCCCTGCACCCCTGGGTTGCCTTCGCCATTTTGCCGATCTTCGCCTTTGCCAATGCCGGCATTCCTTTGGCCGACATGAGTTTCAGCGATCTGTTTCAGCCGGTCCCCCTCGGTATCATCCTCGGCCTGCTGGTCGGCAAACAGGTAGGGGTGTTCGGTTTTTCCTGGGCGGCGATCCAATTTGGCCTGGCCTCTCCTCCGGAAGGGTCGACTCTGCGGCAACTTTACGGGGTGGCGGCTCTCTGCGGCATCGGCTTTACCATGAGTCTGTTTATCGGCGGCCTGGCTTTCGAGCATACCGGCGGCAGCGAGGCTCACATACTCAGCCACCGGCTCGGCATCCTGTCCGGTTCGCTGATTGCTGGGGTGATTGGGTATCTGATTCTCAAGACCGCTCCGGCTGCAGAGACGCTTACCGGTGCAGATCAGACAGAAAAGGAGGGCTAAATCGACTGGTTGGTTGATTGAAAGGGGCGAACCTGATCGGCCACCGACCAAAAATCGACTGAGCTTGCGGGATAAGGTAAATTGGAAACCGCCATCTCCAGGATGACTAGAAGCGGAACGTCAGTCCGGTAAGGGCGGTAAACTGCAGCATCGTATCCCCCTTAACCCTCACCGCACAGGTGTTATTTTCACAGAAAATCGTTGAGTCGCTATCGAACAGGGTCGCAAATCCCCGCCCCTCAAAACGAAAGCTGATCCGCTCGCTCAGTGGAACTTTAACCCCGCCCCCCAGGCTCATAGAAAATCTGGTTTCAGAGTCTCCCTGTTCAGGGCTCAGATGGGTAATCCCTATCCCCCCGGAGACAAAAGGATGGAACTGTTTCTGTTTCTCGCCGTAGGTTCCACCAATATGCAGATAACTGATGTCGACATCAAATTTGGAATCGCCGGAAAAGGCACTGCCATCCCCTTTGAGATGGGTCTCTTGACGACTGTAGAATAGCTCGTAGAATGCACCGACCCTGGTCGTATCCTCAAGCGCCAAGATGACCCCATAACTGGCAGCATCTGCGACATCCAGATCATTATCTTCGTCGGCATTTTCGAAATCACCACCAAAAGTGAAGCCAAGTATCGGTGTCACTTCAATCTCGGCAGCCTGGGGAGTTGTCGGCAGACAAGCAAGCAGCAAAAGCAGCAACCAGCAAACTGCGAATCCTGGTCGTTCAAATCCAATCTTCTTCACCACCTCAGACTCCCTTTCAAGCAAAACAAATATTTAAATGTGGTTATACACTTCGCTCAAGTTCGGATCCTTGGACAAAAATCCAAACCAATTTGTATTCACAGGGATATGCAGGATATACAGGATTGAAGGCAGAAACCCTCTAGATTTGGGTATTTAAGTGCATAACCAGGTATTTTAATCTAGGTTAAAGAATCCTGAACGGCATCCTAAGGTTTTTCAGCCTGGAAAAGCAGGCTCAGGTTACGGAATGAGCTTACTTTTATCAAGCGATTTCAATCGTCGTGACGAACAGCCTCGTTTACTCCGATTCTGTTGCGGGGAGTATCGGTTCGATTATTTTCAAGGGGACCTTGAGCACTCGTTCGGCAAAATTCAGCAGTCCGGAGCCGATATCCAAAGGCGAAAGAACGGTAACTCGGGGGGCAGAAATGTCTCCAGTTGCGCTGACTGGAATGGAGATCAGGCTGCCGGCCAGCAGGTAATTCACCCCTGGGATCATTTTGATAATTGTATCGATGGTCTTTAAGGGTTCAAGCAGCAATTTGACATCCATCGTTTTGCTGCCGAGGTCAAATTCACCCTTGCCGACCATCTCCATCGTCTCGCCATCCAGGTGAAATTCATTCAGGAAAAAATTGCCATCCTTCAGCAGCCCTTTGGCGGTAGTAGCGTCGTAGGGGAACCCGGTTCTGGCCAAAGAAGGGAACTTTCCTTTGTAAACCTCCGTGATATTGATGATTTCAAGAATTCTGGAGAACAGCTTGTGTTTGGTTATCCTCCCTTTTCGGGCATTAAAGGCCAGTGAACCGGTTGCGAAATTCAGCAACTCATCAACCTGGCCCTGGGCTTTTATGTTGCCGGTCAGATCGAAAGAACCGGTCATGTTGACCCGGTTTTCAGTCAGACAGGCATAGCTGCTGGCCAGATTTTGATCCTTGGCGTCCACTTGAAAATCGAGGGTTAGCCCCTCGCTGTTTGCTGTCAGGGAGCCGGGGGTGGAGATCCCGCACAGTTGGGCCTGGTTGATCTTGATACCCAGCGTCTCAGGTCGAATGGAAACATCGGCACGGACCGGTTTCCAGGAATAGTGTCGCCAGCTGAAAGATTCGGCACTGACTCGGATCTCTCCCGAAACCGGTAACTCCCATGGTTGCTTGCCGGATTTGGGCCGCTTTTTTTCTTTACCGGCCACAACCAACCGATCGATATCCTTCCATTGCAGCGTTCCGGTAGCAACATCCAGGTCCAGCAGATAGCCTTCCGCCGCGAAAGAGACTCCTCCTTGAATGTCAGCCTTCTGCTTGCCCCATGACAGGACTGAGTCGTCGATGTCGATACGGTTTCCCTGGGAAGAGACGGCAATCCTCTCGATCAGCAGAGGTCCTTGAGACTTCAGCGGGAGCAGAATGTTTCCCGCCGAAAGCTCCCCTTGTGCTGTCGACTGTTCGGGCCGGTCCATGACAATTCTGGCCTGGATGTTCCCGGCCAACCAGTCTATGGCTAATGGGGGGGCAACAAAAATGTCATCAAAGATGTTTTTCTGCAGGCTACCTAAGAATTCCAGCTCCACCCGATTACCCCGGTGACTAAACGACAGGGTGGCCGCAGATTCATTATCGTCGACGTGCAGTTGGTTAATGGAGAATTCTTCAGGACTGTAAAAAAGTTCGCCGGAGATCTTGGGCCCCTTTGGAAAGGCGACATCTCCCTGGACCGAAAAAATTGCCTCCGGCTGCCATTTCAATTCAGCTCCGGAGATGTTAAGGGGGGTATGAACAACCCAGCCCGGCTCCAGCTCAAGGTAGTTCCGCAGCCATCCGGCCGCTTTAGGACCCATGTTCCCGCTCAGGCTGAGTTCTCCGTTGTCGACTCCGCGAAGAATTCCGCTCAGATCGAGCGCCGCATCCAGAACCCTGGCCTGAACATTCTGCATGGAAAGCTGGTTCGGTATTGCCTGGAAGTTGCCGCCCCTCAGGTAGACGAGTTCGGGGAGGAAAGTGGTTTGCAGGGTTACCTCCTTCACCTGCCCGGCTGCCTCGAATCGCCATTGCCCAGGTTTATTCACCGGACCCTTCAGTTTCAGGTCGCTGAGTTCCAGACGTCCCTTGGCATCCTCCAGCCCTGCAAGGCTTTCAAGAACGGCGGCAAAGGAAGCAGCCCAGGGGTAGAGTTCCGCCAAAGCCAGGTCGAAGCGACCAGAGGTGATATCCAGGGATAATTCTTCCTGCCAATATATCCGATAAGAAAGGTTGGCAAACGAGGAGGCCCCCACCGTTCCCGCCAGATTTTTGATCCCCACCTGCGATTCGGCAAAGGAAAATTGCCCCTGCTTGATATCGACCGGGAAGGGGATGCGCTGATAATCGGCCGTCAGCTGCAGCTCCTCCACCTCGACTTTAGCCTCCACAGATTGCAGGCTTTCACCGAGGATCAGCTTGCCACGACCTTTGCCTTGCAGATTGGTGATGCGCTTCAATTCGGCGACAAAGGCACGATTGTCGACCACCCGCTCAAGAATCGGCAGGAGCTGGGAGAGGTCGGCATCGATCATCAGCTCGAGATGAAAAGGCGCATCGCCTCCCCGCAGCCCTATTTTCAGATCCCCTAGCTCACCACGCGATTGTTCCAGACGCGCCGAAAGCTTTTTGCCTTCCAGGATGCCCCCGGCAATGACGACATCGCCGTTGGTTTCCTCCAGCGGCAGATCAACCCCCGGGACGAAGATTTTTCCATCCTGCATTTGACCCGTTATCAGAATGTTGTCCAGGCTGCCCAGTTCGGCCAGCGTCTCGCCACGGGTTGCAAAGCTGATGTGCGGCACGGTTCCGCCGCGGATGATGTTGAAAATAGCCCGAGCGACGGGAAACTCCCCGAGCAGGGCAAGGGCCGTCTCTCGCGTCGAGTCAACATCGACGTTCTTGCCAGCGACCTCGAGGACAAAATCGGAATCTGTCCGGGAGGCGCTGAAGGTGCCTGTCACCGCCAGTTGCGGCTGGGTCAGGTCCAGCTCGGTCAGTACCACGCTGAGTTTATCCTGATCCCCTTGGATCGACCCTTTTAACCTGTTCCCGCTGATGACAACCTTCTCTGCCTTGCGGAAGATGGTCAGGTCGGGAACCGAGCCCTGCAGACCGGCCTGGAACGAGCTGGCGTCAGCCGCAAAAAAATTGAGCTTAAGGTTCAGGTTTTCAGCCGAGAGCAGGTGCTGCTTCTGTTTTTCCAGCCGCAGCTTCCCATCACGGATTTCAAGCTTCAGCTCGGGAACAAGCAGAGCAAAAGGGGCCAGCTGGGTCATAAGCGCCCGATAAAAGGCCGCCGCGGAAGGCTCGTCTGGTTTTTCTTCTGGTAGCTCTGTACGTTCAACTAAGCCGATCGCTAAATCAGGTTCTTCTAGAATCAACCGTTTAAAACGGACGTTACCGGACAAAAGAGCGAGCAGGTCCGGATAAGCTGTGAGGCGTTTTGCCCTGCCCGTAAAACTCACCGGAAGAGACAGGTCGAGCTGATGCAGCTCCAATTTGGGGAGGGGGAAATAGTTGAATTCGGCACTCTGATAATCAAGTTTGCCGCCGGTTTTCTCGAGAAGGGCGGTCTGCAGCCGACCTTTCAGCGCTTCAGTTTCCAGTAAACTTGGAGCAAGCAGGACTAGAGCCAGCGCTACAACCACCAGAGTGCAGACGATTCCGAGGGTCCAAAAGGTTATTTTTTTTCGGGTCATCATCGGTGGTCACCGAAAGTGCAAGCTTAGGACTGGTTTCGGGATGCTCTTAAAAAGGGGCGAGGTTCAAGTATTGACACTCCCTTAAAAAAAGTTGCTGTCTAATTAGTCTATCTGGTGTTGACGAGAATTCTAGTTTAGGAGTGATGAGGATAGGGAAACCATAAGGGCATCTTCTATCATAACTCAATGGCTTCCCGTAGAACCTTATTACGAATGGCAGGATGCAGAGCATTCGGTGTCGTCATATCTACCTGTCGTCCCAACAGATCTTCAAGATCTTTGAGAAGACCGCCGAGAGCAAATGCAGACTTACCACGGTGCATTTCAACCAGGAAATCAACGTCGCTGGTCTCGGTGGCCAGGTCTGTCGCCATAGAGCCGAAAACCTTTATCTGGCGAGCTCCCCGCCGCTTGGCTAACTCCAAGATTTGCTGTCGATGAGTTTCTATCAGCCGATCCATTATTTCTCTCCAACTGTGACAATAACCAAATTAGATTATCATAAAAGTACCCAAGAAGGCAGAGCTTAAGTAAGCTGACGACTTGAGACTGTACTTCAGTAGCAACTGACCTGCTTCTGCCTACCTCTTCAGGGTCTGTGAAGGCTTTTCGCCGAATTTCTGCTGGTACTCCGCTGCAAAACGGCCCTGGCTGTAAAAGCCATATCTGATGGCAATCTCCAGAACAGTATCTTGCCCGGGGGCAGCTTGCCTGAGCGCTCCAAATGCCGCCTCCAGCCTCAGCGACTTAAAAAAGCCCATCGGTCCGATGCCGTGCTTGGCCTTGAACGCCCGGGTCAGGGTTCTTGGCGAAAACCCGGTCATTTCGGCTAGCTCGTGCAGTGAAACCGGCCCTTCCAGATGAGCCCTCAGGAACTCCTCAGCCTGATCAAGGTAGGGTTGACCGGCACTGGCCAGCTTGTCAGAGCGACCCTCCCCTTGGCCCATTCCGACTTCAACCAGGGCGGCAAACAGGGCATTCTCAAGCTCAGCGCAGACCCTCAGCGACCACATCAGCGGATTGCCGCTGATGAGATCGGTGTGGATTCGTCGCAGATACCCGGTAAAAGCCGCCACCTGAGGATCGTTCATGGAAAGGCGGAGGGGAAAGACTGGGGCCCCACCCCCAAGCAGGCGTTCCCGCTCCAGGTAATTTTTGAGGGCTTTCAGCTCGAAATTTGCCACAAGGACTTTACCGCTGTCCCCTTCGAGGTCGAAGGGTTCCTCTCCCTGGCCGCAATAAACCTCGTCGTAGAAAGGTGTATTGAATGTTTTGAAAAATCCCTGCAGAGGAATGTTGAGGGAAAAATATCCGCGCGGTTCGGTCCCCTGGACGCTGATCGAGGCATAATCCACCATCATCAAAGCAAGATTCTTCATCCTGGTGGCAGTCACCTCGGCCTTGAAATCTTTTCTTAAGCGCTGAACTCTGACCAGCGGCGAGAAGGGGGTAACCCACTCTTCCAGTTTCTCGGGGCTTGACGTTTGCAGACTGAAGGCAGCAGCCTGCTGCAAGTTATGGCCTTGCTTATCGACCAGAAGGTCTTTTTCTGGATGTTTCATGTCCATATCTGAACTCCAAATGGAAGTGCTTTAGTCTAATATAGTCTATCTGTTGTCGATTAAAAAACTAGTCAAGGAGGAGCTCCATGAAACACTTTCAAGTGAAATATTTATTAGTTACCGCAATACTGCTACTCATGACGACCCAAACCTGCTTTGCCGCAGAGGATGCTGCCTCTGCTGCTGAAACCGGTGCAGAGAAAGCTCTTTCAGCAGAGTGTCGTAGCTTCGCCAATGACCCGGGTGCGGATCTCGGTGAAGTACTCAAGGCCGGCTGTGAACCGACTCTTGCGCAGATGTCGAAGCTGATGGACAACCCGTTGGGTAATGTGGCGATGCTGTTCACCCAGTACGACTCTTACCGGATGAGGAACGACGCAACCGGTGATGAAGCAATCCAGGGCGTCTACATGGGCATCGCGCAGTTCCCCAAAAAGCTTAACGAAAACTGGAGCCTGATTAACCGCGTCATCTGGACGGTGCCGAGCGTACCGCTTGACCAGGACAAGATCGACGATTTCGGTGGCGGTGACTACGGCAGCATCCCTCCCACCATCACCCCGCCATCCGGGAAGCCGGCACCGGTCAATCTTTTTGACGGCCGCACCACAGGTTTCGGCGATATGTACTACGTCGGTCTGTTCACCCCCGCAGAGGGCATTAAACTCGACAACGGTGCCAACATCCTGTGGGGTGCTGGCTTCGACCTGGGGTTCCCGACCGCCAGCGAAGATATCCTTGGTACGGACAAATGGACTGCGGGACCTTCTGCCCTGGGGGTCTATCTGGGGCCGAAGTTTAAGACTGGCGCCCTGCTTCAGCATTACTGGGACTATGCCGGCGACGATGATCGTGCCGACGTCAACATGACGAACCTGCAGTATCTATATTACTGGAGCCTTGATGAAACAACGTCTATTGGTGCTGCGCCAAATATTATTATTGACTGGGAACAGGACAGCGACAACGCGTTTACCGTCCCTGTCGGGATCGGTATCAACAAGACGGTCCAAGTGGGCAAGGTGCCGATACGCTTCGGTTTTGAAGTATTCTACTCGCTCATCCAGCCCGACGATATTCCCGCAACGGAATGGAACTTACGCTTTTACGCTATCCCCGCGGTGCCGTCAGCGTTGTTTTCGTGGATGAACTAAAAAGGAGCCTAAGATGAAACAATTTATATTTGCTCTAGCAGGGCTGACATTCTTGTTGTTTTCAACCCAAACTTTTGCCGCCGGCGGAGTAGTCAAAGACCCCGCCGGTACAGCGCCGGAACGTTATGTTTACTATCCAGGCACTGAAGCTCTGGGCAAGGACGAAATTCGTGTTATCGCCGCAGGCACTGGGATGCCATCTGCAAGACGTAGTCAGGCGGCCACATGCTTTCTGGTTGAGCTGGGAGACGGGCAGAAATTCCTCTTCGATATCGGTTCTGGTTCGCATGCGAATCTTCAATCGCTGATGATCCCATCGGACTACCTGACAAAAATATTCATTACCCATCTGCATACTGACCACTGGGCCGATCTTACGTCCTTGTGGGCTGGAGGCTGGACGGCCGGTCGAACCGTACCTCTTGAAGTCTGGGGACCCAGTGGTGCCCGAGAAGACATGGGGACAAAATATGCTGTTGAGAAGCTGCTCCAGGCATTCAATTGGGACTACATGACCCGAGCCGTGACGATCAGTCCTGCTCCTGGTGCTATCAATGTCCACGAGTTTAACTACAAGGGTTTAAACGAAGTCGTTTATCAGGAAGAGGGTGTGACGATTCGCTCATGGCCAACGATACACGCCGGTGATGGACCGATCAGCTATTCGCTGGAATGGAATGGCTTCAAGATTGTCATCGGTGGCGATACTGCGCCCAATAAATGGTATATCAAATACGCCAAGGACGCTGACTTGGCGATCCATGAGGCGTGGCTGACGGCAAAAACAATGATGGATAAATATGGCCAGCCTCCACAACTGGCGGCAAGAATTAATTTGACCTTCCACTCCTCAGCCCAGGCCTATGGAAAGATCATGAGCATCGTCAAACCCCGCCATGCGGTCGCTTATCACTTCTTCAACGACGAGGATACTCGCTATGAGGTTTATGGTGGGATTCGCGAGACCTATGACGGCCCGCTCTCGATGGCTGATGACATGATGGTCTGGAATATCACCAGAGACAAAATCACCGAACGGATGGCCGTTTCAGCGGATGACGCATGGGATGTCCCCGGCCCGCGCAAGTCACCACCGCCGGATCGGACCCGAAAGTCCGAGTATACCCAATTCATCCTGGACGGAAAATTCGATACCAGTGATGTCGACGAGCCTTGGCTGAAGGCGTTTATGAAGAAGTACAACCTGACCGAAGATGATCTAAAGGCAGGGCAATAGTCTTGGTCTCAGCTGAGTAAAAGATCGATTGATTTTACCTTGATTTGGGCAACTCGAGCCCGGTGAAAAATCGGGCTTTTTTTCTGGGTACTCAATAAACCTCCCGAAGCTTTCCGGATGGTTCAAGGCCTATTTGTAAAACCTGGACTCAAAACGCCAACAAGTCGCTCGGAAGCAACGAAAAGCAGATTGACCAAGATCGAAAAATCGTATTTCGAGAGAAAAATACCGGTTTCCTGTCGGTTCATTTATCGCCTGCTATAGTTTCTCCTGTAGGTCAAACAAGGACCCGGCATGTCGAAATCACCTGAAAATATTTCCCACCGAGAAAAGGGAGATTTGAATGAAAAAACTTCTGGGTCTGATTCTTATCCTTATGTTGGTGATCAGTTGCGCCCCAGCGGCGAACAAAAGTGAAGAGGGGGCACGCAAGGGGACCGCTATCGGAGCGCTGGTAGGTGCCGGGCTCGGCCAGGCGATCGGCGGAGACACCAAGGCGACCCTGATCAGCATGGGCATCGGTGCCATTGTCGGTGGGTTTACCGGGAAAAAGATCGGCCAGAACATGGATGAGCAGGAAGCCGCCAACATCCAGCGCAACGCAGAGATCTTGGCGATCACCTTCAAGTCGGCGGTTCTGAAGCCCGGCGCAGACAGCGAGATTCAGCGGGTGAGTACAGTTTTGAACCAGTACCCCCAAACCAGAATCTGGGTCGCCGGCCATACCGACAGCACCGGCTCCGAACAACACAATCAGGAGCTTTCAGAACGACGGGCCATGAGTGTAAAAACCGTTTTGGTCAGTCAGGGCGTCCATCCGGCCCGCGTGCAAAACATCGGCTTTGGCGAACAAGCACCGGTTGCAGATAACGGCAGCGAAAGCGGCCGCCAGCTCAATCGCCGGGTGGTTGTGACGATCAGTCCTCAGGAAAGTTAGTGGTCATTCGGAACCTCCGGATGAAAACATATTGTAACTACATGATTAACCTTAAAAAGGAGAGACTCACATGTTTACCAGATCTGGATTTACCACCTTCGTATTTGGCCTGTTTCTGCTGCTTCCCCTGCTGGCACAAGCCGGTGAAACCGATGAGTTAAAAAAGAAGATTCTCTTCGATCAGAAAAAACTGGTCGTCATGCAGAATATAGAATTCACCGATAAAGAAGCGGCCGATTTCTGGCCCCTATTTGAGGAATACCAGGAGGCTCAGTTCCAACTCACCCAGAGGGCCGGCCGCTTGATCATGGCCTATGCTTCAGCTTACCAGACCCTCACCGATGAGCAGGCGCAAAAAATTATTGACGAATATCTCGAAATCGAAAAAAAGCGTCTGGGCCTCAAAGAAAAATATATGCATTCGTTTGTCACGATATTGCCTGGCAAAAAGGCCTTCCGCTATATGCAGATCGAAAACAAGCTCGAGACCATTGCCCGGCATGAAATCTCCAAGGAAATTCCACTGGCGAAATAGTCCTGCTCAGCTGTCGTTCTGTTAACCGCAGTTTTGGAGGCTGTTACTGAAAGGGTCTCTAAGAGAGGAGCATTTTGATGAGAGACAAAGTCCGTTCTGGTGTATTCGCCATAGTTTTCCTGCTGATTTTTGCCGGGGTTTCGATCGCCGATACGCAAACCCCACCCCCTTCTGAGATTGAAGAAGAGGCCCTGACCCTGCTCAAACAATCGATGGAATTTATCTCCAAGACTCCTCGCTTACAGTTTAAGGCTGAAATAGGCTTTGATGTAGCCCAGGAGTCCGGGCAGATGATTGAGTTCGGTGGCAGTCGTCAGGTCAGCTTCCTGCGCCCCGACAAGGTCAATATCGCCTTCAATAGCAGAGACGGGTCTAACGGTGGAATCGTTTTTAACGGCAAGGAACTTTTGGTCTTTGATAAAGATGAAAAGGTCTACGCAAAAATTCCTCTAGAGGGGGATGCTGGTCAAGCGTTCGACTACCTGGCGGAGGAACTCCAGATGCAGGTGCCGATGCGCGACTTTTTTTCTAATACCCCTTTCGATGTGCTGGCCGAACAGCTTACCTCCGGGTTTTATGTCGACGAGTCGGTTGTCGCCGGGACGCCCTGTGACCACCTGGCTTTTCGCAACGATCGGGTCGACTTCCAGATCTGGATCGCCACGGGAGACAAGCCCCTGCCCCGCCGGTTTGTCATCAGCTACCGGCAGGAAGAAGGACATCCCCAATTCTGGACCCAGTTTGTGAAGTGGGATCTCGCGCCCGACCTTCCCGACACTTTATTCTCCACGGCTCCCCCGGAAGGTGCGGAACAGATTCCCTTCGCAACCCTTGATCCGGCTCTAAACGAGGAAGGAGGGAAACCATGATTTCGAAATTCTCATTTTCTCTTGGGTGTTTGGCCATGTTGATGTTCCTGGTGATCACCACTGAAGCGGACGCAAGAGGTAGGGGTGGCGGAGGTAGAGGTGGCGGGCATAGTTTTTCCCGCAGTGGCCCCGCTTCGAGCGGGTCGGTCCGACACCAGGGGGGGCAGAGAAGCAACACCCGACAGAACAGAGACAAAAACCAGAATCGCCGGCAGGATACTCGTAATGATCGCAACGACAATCGTCAGGACCGCTACGATGACCGTCAGGATAATCGACAGGACAGGTACGATGATCGCAAAGACTTCCGTGAGGACAGGTACGATGATCGCAAAGACTTCCGCGAGGACGTCTACCGGGATCGAAGAAGATGGCGGGTGGGCTCTGTCTTGACGGTTTCCGCATTCGGAGCACTTGGCTGTCGTTCAGAAATTATTGTCGTTGGCGCCGTCTCCTATTACCGCTGCGGTACGGGCTGGTACAACCGGGCTTATCACGGGGGGAGCGTCACTTACGTCGTCGTCAATGCTCCTGCCGGTTATTAGGAGCGACCTTATGTTCAATAATCCCCTGCCTCACCACTTTCTTGCATAACTGGCCTTTGTCAGTGGAGTGGAAAACGGGCTGCGCTGATCCGACTGAATGAGAGGGTTGAGATATAAGCAAACTTCCACCTGATTAAAACAAATCTTACGCCGGTTCCTTCTCCCTGAGGGAGAAGGTGGCCGAAGGCCGGATGAGGGGGGATTGGGAGTAATTACCCCGCCCTTCCCCCTGGCCGATTCCCTCAGGGAGAGGAGACAGGTTTCCGCGACAGCGGAAGATAAATGCTAATCGGGAACCAAGTTATTGATATTCAGATTAAGAGAGCTAGCCATAGACGTGGAAATTCTAACCGGAAAGGAGAAGTCACCATGAGAAAAAGATATGCGTTGGGACTTTGGGGGTTATTACTCCTCCCCATGTTCAGCCTGGGCCTGCTGGCCCCCATGGAAAGCCAGGCCCAGAGCGAAATGATCATCTACCCCAGCAAAGGGCAGACCCAGGAGCAACAGGAGCAGGACCAGTTCCAGTGCTACAACTGGGCCAAAGGTCAATCCGGATTCGACCCTATGGCCCCTCCGACCACGAAAACGGCACCGCCGCCTAAAGAGGAGCCTAAGGGAGGCGTTGGCCGTGGAGCCGTCCGGGGTGGTTTGACCGGCCTGGCCGTTGGTGCAATTGCCGGCGATGCCGGTAAGGGTGCTGCCATCGGGGCCGCCTCAGGTGGACTGATTGGCGGCATGCGGCGCAAAGATCAAAATGCCCAGGAAGAGGCTGCTAAACAGCAATGGGCGCAGAAAGAAGCGTCCCAGTACCAGACGGGGCGCAATAATTATAACCGGGGTTATGCCGCGTGCCTGGAAGGCCGAGGCTACACAGTGAAATAAACCAAGGAGACTACTCATGAATCAAACTCGTTTTTTACCCTTGGCTCTGGCCCTCTGCCTGGCAACTCTGCTTTGGGCACCGGTTGCTTTCAGTCAGGAAACACCCCTGCTCTGCGCCCTGAATCAGGCCATGGAGTGCGGGCCTGGAACCGGCTGCGTTCAGCGGACTGTTGCGGATGTGAACCTTCCGGATTTCATCCATATCGACCTGCAGAACAAAACCATCAAGGCCTTCGGCAGCCCCGACAACGACCAGAGCACGGCAATCAAAACCATTGAAAAGCTCGATGGCAAAGTGATCCTGCTGGGGGCTGAAAAAGGCCGCGGCTGGACCATCGACATGGATGAGAAGACCGGCAAGTTTACCGCCGCTGTCGCAGAAGACCGAGCCGGATTCGTGCTTTTCGGCAGCTGCATCCAGCAGTGATAGTGATGACATGAGGGATTGGAATGCCCCGATAGAATGGAAAGATTGAGATTTCGGCCTACCTACTTTGCTATTTTTCCATAATTCCAACGTCCTATTATAGAAAGGGGAATCGGGTGAAAAATTTATTGTTTTCGTTAACGATTTTACTTCTGTCTTTTTCAGTTATCTCATGTGCCAGCTAGACTGACGAAACCGACAAGCCCGGAGTTGTTATGGCCAACGTCTCAGTGGTGACGGCGACCGTTGAGGCGATCGATTATCCCAGCCGTATGGTGACGATCCGTGGTGCACAGGCCAGGGTGATTGATCTGCATGCCGATGAAAGAGTCAGAAATTTCAATCAGATCAAGGTCGGCGATCAAGTAAAAGCCGAGGTTCTGGAATCTATTGCGCTCTATGTGCAAAAGCATGATGGGACTGAGCCCTCGGTTAAGGAAGGCACAGCGGTTACCTTAGCGCCACGCGGCGAAAAACCGGGGATAGCAGCAGCGGATACAGTCGTCGTCACTGCCAGGGTAAAAGAGATTAACTACGACACGCGGAAGGTGACACTGAGAGGCCCGCAGGGGAGATCCAGAACCCTGCAGGTCCATGATGGCGCCCCGAATATGGAAAAGGTCAAGGTTGGCGATCAGGTGGTCGTGCGCCATACCGTCGCAGGTGCAATTACGGTGAGCACGCTGGAATAAAGAAATGTTTCAGTTAAAAGGTCGTCCCGAAGGGTCGGGAGTAACTCCGGCCCTTTCTTCTTGGTTTTTTTGTTACGCCTCAAACGGTCATAATCTTCAACAAGGATTTTTTAAGCAGCGGATGAAAATACTGATCCTGGTTCTTAGTGCCGTCGCGCTGTTGGTGGTTGCTTGGTCCTTCAGGCAGCAGCGGCTGCGGCGAGAGGCTGTTCCAGTGGCAACACTCAGCGAACAGCAGGCGGCTCTGGCCGAGCGACTGCGGGGTCATGTCAAGAAATTAGGGCAGGACATCGGGGAACGAAACCTCTGGCACTACTCTGAGCTGCAGGCCGCTGCCGCCTATATCGAGGGCCAGTTTCGTGACGCCGGGCTGCAGGTAGTGACACAGGACTATCGCGTTCAACAGAAACGGGTCAGCAATCTGATTGCTGAAATACCTGGCCATGAATTGCCTGAGCAGGTCCTGGTGGTCGGTGCCCATTACGATTCAGTGGCCGGCTCCCCAGGTGCCAATGACAACGGTTCCGGGGTGGCGGCGCTGCTCGAACTGGCCCGGCAACTGGCAGACAAGCGTCCCAGGCGCACCCTGCGTTTGGTCGCCTTCGTCAACGAAGAACCGCCCTTCTTTAAAAGCAAGCAGATGGGCAGTCGCCTCTATGCCGAGCAGGTGGCAGGCAGGGGGGAACAGATTGTCGGCATGATCTGCCTGGAGACCCTCGGCTATTATAGTCAGGCTGCCTCCAGCCAGAGCTTCCCCTTTCCACCAATGAGGATTTACTACCCGGACCAGGGCAATTTCATTGCTTTTGTTACCAACTTTTCATCGCAGCGGCTGCTGAAAAAAAGCCTGAATTCATTTCATCGGCACAGCAACTTCCCCGCCGAAGGGCTGGTCGCTCCGGGGCTGTTGCCCGGTGTTGACTGGTCAGATCATTGGTCGTTCTGGCGTGTCGGTTACCCGGCGATCATGCTCACCGATACCGCCCCGTATCGCTACCGTTACTATCACAGTTGGGAGGATACCCCAGAGAAATTAAGCTATCCGGAATTTGCCCGTGTGGTCGAGGGGGGTGTTGCGATGGTTTGGGAATTGGCGAACTGAATTGTATAGAGAAACAAGCGGGCATTATTTACTTTAGGCTCTAGACCATCATTTACCTGGAGTACCTGCTGGGGACGGCGTGTTGGATACCCCATTCGCAAAAATTGTGATTTCATTTTGAGGCATCTTCTACTTGTATATTTGTTTGCGGTGGCCTGCTTCTACAACCAGAATCCGCATAACATTATCCTGGATTTCGCAAATGACTCTATAGTCCCCGATTCTATAGCGCCACAGTTCCCCGAGAGGGCCCACCAGAGCTTTCCCGCGAGAACGTGGGTTCTCAAGTGGAGCTATTTTTTCATCCAGGTAATCAAGGAGGCGCCTAGCAATTTGACGGTCTAACTTACGTAGCTGAGTTTCTGCTGTTCTGGTGTACTCAATTGTCCAGCTCAAGAGCCCTCCTCACATCGGCAGACGAAAGGATCTCTTCCTCACCCTTGCGAACCCTTTCCAAAACATCGGCTGCCAGGTAGTAATCTTCCAAATCTTCCATTCCACGGGTGATCAGCTCTCGGAGATAGAATGCTTTGGTGCGACCGGTTTGAGTTGCAAGAAAGTCTAGTCTTTTCTCCACTTCTGGTTCCAGGCGGATTGATGTAGCCATGGCAATCTCCTCTTGAATAATGGTATTCACTGTATTCAGAGTATCATATCCGCCGCGGCATAAAAAGGTTTGATGCGTTGAGGAGTAAAGCTAGTGAAGAAACGGCCTAGCTTTTTGCGATCTCAAAAATCGTGACACACAATGTGTTGCACATCCATGAGTTCGATTACAAGGGCCAAAACCAGGTCATCTATGACAAAAACGACGTGCAGATCAAAACCTGGCCGGCGATCCATGACGGCGACGGCTCGGTCAGCATGGCGCTTTACTTGAACGGCATGAAACTGGTCATCGGCGGCGACACCAAGCCGAACACCTGGTATATCAAGTATGCCAAGGATGCCGATATTGCCATCCATGAAGTTTTTTTGACTCCGGAACAGTTAATCACCATGTACGGCCAATCCCCTCAGTCGGCCCTGGGTGTCGGCACCGTGGTTCACACGCCGCCCCAGGCTTTCGGAAAAATCATGAGCACAGTCAAGCCGAAGCATGCCATCACTTACCATTTTCTCAATGAGTCGGATACCCGTGACCAGGTGTTTGATTACATCGGTGAGACCTATGACGGGCCGCTGACCCTGGCGGAAGACAATCTGGTCTGGAACATCACCAAGGACAATATCGCCGTGCGCAAGATCGTCTCCGACGACGAAGCATGGTCGGTTCCCGGTCCTAACAAGCCGCAAAAGCCTGACCATACGGTGCCTGATCAGCTGTCAAAAGCGATGCAAGCTGGCGCCTGGAATATCAGTGAGGTGACGGCGGATATGGTCAAGGAGTTTAAGAAGAACCTGAATCAGTGAATATCCGGCGGCGAATAGCGCAAGCCATTGAATTGCCTGAGCACTCCAAAAATCACCGCTGAACCTTTGGGTGCAGCTCAGATTTTCAGGAAGAAGTATCAGATGAAATAAACGGGTAACACTGGCGAAACCTCCTGAAGAGCCAACAGTGTCGCAAGGCTCTGTCGCCGCCTCAGATACGGTCATCTTGATTTGCGCAACTGGAGCCCGGTGAAAAATCGGGCTCTTTCTTCTTATGGATTTTTTGCTATGCTTTAAACGTTCATAATTTTAATGACTTAGGAGGGCGATAGACTTCATGTTTGTCTCTTGGAGAAGCTTTTTTTTTCTGTTGGTCCTGTTCGTTATCTTCCCTGCAACCAGTCGGGCCGACTGGATCAATCTGTCCGGCGCTGAAAACTCCCGCAACATTGCCGAGATCGATATCGAAAAAGATCGTGTGCGGATTAAGTTGGAAGTATTCGTTGAGGATCTGATGATTTTCGAGGAGTTGATCCCGGACGAGTTCTTTTCGCAACCGATCCCCGGACGAGCCGGGTTGGAAGAGCGCCAGAAGGTTTTTGCCGATCAGGTGCTTCAGGTCGTTGCTGACGGTGAGCAAAAACTGCCGGTCACTTTCGACTTGGTGGAGCCACGCTCACGCATCGAACGGCCATCTCCCTTTGTGGGATCGATCAATCCCTACACTCGTTGGCCGATCCTTGGACCGCCTGAGGATAAACGGGTCCTCTATGCGGAGTTGAGCTATCTTTTCAAAGAACAACCGCAAACCTTGAAATTTGTCCCTCCTCTGGATGAAGGCGGACTGCCAAAGACCTCGATCGGCTTCTTCTGCAACCATGCCGGGGTGACGGTTGTCGATTTCCGATCTATGACTCCAACGACCCTCAACCTCGACTGGGACGACCCCTGGTATTCCGAATTCGATAAGAAACCACTCCGGCGCAAGATCGGCAGCGGGATGCGGACCTTCCTCTACATCGAACCCTACGAGGTGCGCAACGAGATCCTGGTGCGGGTCAAGGACATGATGAACTGGGTCGATTTCGAACTGCGAGGCAATGACTATATTGAGGTGGATGAATTCAACCGGGTGCGTGAGCAGATCGGACAGTTTTTCCTGGGACGAGAAAATGTGACCATCGATGGGCAGCGCCTCAAGCCGATCCTAGACCGGACCGCGTTTGTCGAATCCTCGATTCTACGTAGCCGTTTCATCGAGGTTCCGGAGCGGGTACGACTCAATTCGGCGATGGTCGGGGTGATTATCACCTACCTGACTGACGGCCTGCCGCAGGAAGTCACCACCCGCTGGGATCTGTTTTCAGAACGCCTACAGAAAGTCACCGCTCGTATGACCGATCCGGCGGGCCCGTTCCCTTATGACCTGGAGCCGGACGACAATGTCTTAACCTGGACCAACTACCTGAAGAACTACCGTATCCCAACGGTCGAGAAAATCGAGGTGGCACAGCAACATCAAGGCGTCCCGGTTCCGCTGGGCAGTTTGGCCTGCGTGGTCTTGCTGATTCCGGTCGGGTGGGGGGTCCTCAGTCGTAAGAAAAATGGTGGTTCAGTCAAGCCGCTGCTCGGATTGATGGGATTGCTGGTCGTCGGCGCACTGGTGCTGATTCCGGTTTTCCAGATGCCGATGGGTGCTAGCACCCGTGCCAGCCAGTTCTCTGCCGAGGATGGCAAGCTGGTGCTTGACAGTCTGTTGCAGAACGTCTACCGCGCTTTCGATTTCCGTGACGAAGAGGATGTTTACGATAAACTGGCGGTGAGTGTCAGTGGTGATCTGCTGGCTGATCTGTATCTCGAACAGCGCAAATCGCTGGTTGTGGAACAGGCCGGTGGTGCCCAGGCCAAGGTTGAGGAGATCGCCATTGAAGATGTTGCGGTGAGTGATTCAGGGAAACATACTGGGGCCCTCGATCTGAAGGCTCAATGGACCGCTTTGGGGCAGGTTGGTCACTGGGGGCACATTCACACCCGGCAGAACCGTTATGATGCTATCGTCACGATTAAACCAGTGAATGCCGCCTGGAAGATTATCGATCTGGAACTGTTGGAAGAAGTGCGAATTGATCCATTTGCGACATCAAGCCCGAAATGATGATGGCAATTTCTCACGACCAATTTCTTGCTGATGTTTGATGGTTTTTGTTTGCTTCATTTCAGTTGCCCAGGTTTAGCCAAAGGAGGCTCTCATGACCCGTTGGTGTTTTTCTCTTTCGCTTGCTTCAGCTCTGCTGCTCCCGGCAACCACGACCTTCGCTGGAGGGCTCTACCTATCAGAAATCGGCACCCCCGTCAGCCTTGGCACTGCCGGTGTCGGTAACGTTGTTAATAACGCATCTGCCGACGCGGCTTTTACCAATCCGGCCGGAATGACCGGTGTAAGGCAAGATTCTATGCTCGGCGGATTACAGGTTCTTGTTCCCTTTGTCCGCTTTTATTCCGATATCGCCGAAGCCGGTGGCACCGATGGTGGAAATTCCGCAGATCCCGCTGCGATTCCCTCTTTCTTCCTGGTGAAAAAACTGCCCAACGATTTCAGTGTCGGCTTAGCCCTGACCGCCCCACTGGGCGGCGGGGTTGATTACGGCAGTACCTTCGTCGGTCGCTACCAGGCCCACAAGTCGATTCTGAACGGTTTGGGGATAACGACCTCTGCTGCCTACAAAATCAACAAGCAGTGGTCGATCGGTGCCGGAGTGACCGCCCTCTATTCAATTCTGGAAGCGGAGACGGCTATCAAACAGGAGGATATGCTGGGCAACCCGCTGCCAGACGGCAACCTGAAGATGGACGATATCGATGACTGGAGTCCGCAGTTTTTTGTCGGCGTGACCTGGGAACCGAACGATAAAACCTTGATCGGCATGGTCTATCGCAGTGAATCGGAGGTTGAACTGGAGGGTGATCTCAAAATCAGAGGGCTTTCCAACCCGATCACCAATACGATCGCCTCAAACCTCGACAAGATCTCAATGGATCTCACCTATGCGCAGCTGGTTGCGGTCGGAGTGAGATACCGGGTATCGGATCATTTGATTCTGTTGGCCGATTTCGATTGGGAGGACTGGTCTGCTCTGGGGAACGAGCGGGTCGAAATTGGCGGAACACCGACCGGTCCGATTATCCAGCATGTCGATTTTAAATGGAAGGATACCTACCATGTCGGTGGTGCGCTCCTCTATCAACTGGACGAAGATCAAACGTTTATTTCCACCGGTTTGAGCTACGACAGTTCACCAGTCGATGATGGTGATCGGACCTTCCTCCTGCCGATGGACGAGCAGGTTAAATTCGGTTTGGCTTACGGCAAGGATAAAGCTGACGACAGCCCCTACTCCTATTCAGTTGGCACTTCGGTCATCTGGTTCGGCGATGGAAAAATCGATCAGACCGCCCAGGGAGATCGGACCAAGGGTGATTTCAGCACCAACTATGCCGTGTTCCTCGGCGGAACGTTCAGGTACGAGTTTTAACGCCAACCGAAAGTTGGACACAGACAGCGGTCAAAAGGGCCGGAATCAGCAGACAGGTTGAGCCAACGACCGATAAATGTAAAAACCACGAACCGGCATGGTTTTCTAACCTAAGTCTGTTAAAATTGATCTATAAATTTCAACCACTTGAATTCAAGACCTGGCGCCCGAGCAAACAAGCTCAGCACTGCAATCAGGCAAGGGTCACCCTAAGCGAAGAGGTGGAACGAATGACCAGCAAAAAAACCTTTCTGGCTCTGGCAGCTTTTGTCCTTCTTCTGACTCCTGCCCCGGGGTTGACCCAGGAAACCGAGATGAATGCCCTGATTCGGGTGATTGAGGACAACCAGATACGTATCCAGCGGCTGGAAAGAACCGTCGATGATTTGCGATCACAGGTTCGGGACCTTGAGGATCAGCTGGTGGGCGGCGGTGCGGAAGCACCCGCCGACCCTATCATCGGCTCCTGGGAATGCACCAACGATGTCTTTACTTATGCGATTTTTTTTGATGGGAGCGGTCAGGTGGTCCAACAGGAGCCGACCTTCGGCAACGCTCGCAACACCACCTGGAGCCGCCTGAATGAAACGGAGATTCTCGTAGCCGGACAAGTGGCCTTAGGACTGGATTTCTATTCCGACGACAGCTTAACGATCACGGACGGGCGTAACAAAACCAGCTGGGAATGCAATCGAAAGTAGGACTTTTTGGCATCTAGCAATTGGGGCTTTCCAAAAAGTCTATATGGTTATCCACTTTACTCAACTAAAGACCTTGCTTCCCTTTGGGTAACGTAAAATCAAAGGGCAAAAGCCTCTCACGCAGAGTTCGCAGAGCCCACAGAGAAAGATCCACCATCAAGCCTTATGGTTTCTCAGCGTTCTCTGCGTCTCAAGTGAGCATCCGCGAACGGGCGTGAGGTGATTATCTGTTCTCTGGTTATTGATGGAGCGAAGTAGATAACCAGGTAAAGCTAAAAACTTTTGATTTATCCTGCACATCCCTAAAGTAAATGCTTTTTGAACTATTTCAATGTTCTTCGTAGCTGCCGTGGTTAACCCGAGGTTTTAGACCTGTGATCCATATTTCCGATTTAGCTTTCCACTACGGCCAGGGCGACTTTTCCTTGCAAGTCCCACGGTTTCAACTGGCCCGGGGTGAAAAGGTTGCCATCATCGGCCCCAGCGGCTCGGGCAAGACGACCCTGCTGCACCTGATCGCGGGGATCTTAAGATCACAGCAGGGCCGTGTCCAGGTCGGCGATATAAGGGTCAGCGACCTGGACGACAGGGCGCGCAGGGATTTTCGCATCGCAGAGATCGGCTTCATTTTTCAGGACTTTGAACTGCTCGACTACCTGTCGGTGCTCGACAACATCCTGCACCCCTACCGCATCACCGGCGCCCTCAAGCTGACCCGCGAGATAAAAACCCGAGCCGCCAGGCTGGCCGAGCAGATGGGCATCGCCGAGCACCTGAAGCGTCGCCCCGGACAACTCTCCCAGGGCGAAAAACAGCGGGCTGCCATCTGCCGCGCCCTGTTGCCCAACCCAGGGCTGATCCTGGCCGATGAGGCGACGGGAAACCTCGATCCGGAAAATAAGCGCCGCATTCTTGACCTGCTGTTCCAGACCGTAACCGACCACGGCGCGACGCTACTGGCAGTGACCCACGACCATGAGCTGTTGCCCCGCTTCAACCGCACGATTGACTTCAAGAATTTCCGGCTTGAGGTGGCGGCATGAAGGACAGCCTTTACCTGGCTTTACAGTACATCCGCTACAACCGGGGGAAGACCCTCACCCTGATCGCCTGTATCACCCTGATTGCGCTGTTGCCACTCGCTTTGGAAATCCTCTTGGCGGAAAGTGAGCGGCAGCTGTTAAATCGAGCCAAATCGACCCCATTGCTGGTCGGGGCTAAGGGAAGTTCGCTCGATCTGGCGATGAACTCCCTCTATTTCGACAATGAGATCCCGGAACTGATCACCATGGCCGCCGCCGAGCAGATCGAGGACAGCGGTCTCGCCCTGCCGATACCGCTCTATATCCGTTTTCAAGCACGGGGGTTTCCGATTGTTGGCACCAGTTTCGATTACTTCGATTTCAGGCAGTTGCAGATCGCTCAGGGGCAATCTTTGACCCTGCTTGGCGACTGTGTTCTGGGGGCAAAATTGGCGACCAAGCTTGGCCTCGCGCCCGGCGACAATCTGGTTTCCTCGCCGGAAAACCTGTTCGATCTGGCTGGGGTCTACCCCTTGAAGATGAAAGTGGTCGGGGTGCTGGAGGCAAACCATTCGGCCGATGATCTAGCCGTATTTGTTGATCTGAAAACCGCCTGGATTATTCAAGGACTGGGGCATGGGCATCAGGATCTCACCCGCACCAAAGACAGTTCGGTGATTCTCAAGCGTTCCGCCGCTAATGTCACCGCCAACGCAAAATTATTCCACTATACGGAAATTACCCCCGACAACCTGGAGGGCTTTCACTTCCATGGTGATACCAGGATCTACCCGATCACCGCCGTTATTGCCGCCCCTTATGATAAAAAGTCGGGAACCTTGCTGCGCGGCCGCTTCCTGGACAACGAGGAGGGCCAGCAGATCATTCAACCCAAAGAGGTGATCGATGGTCTGCTGCAGAATATTTTCCGCATCAAGCAGGTCCTCGATGCGGTGATCATCTTGGTCGGCTTGGCTACAGTTTTAGCTATCATTCTGGTATTTAGCCTGTCACTGCGCTTGCGTCAGGCTGAAGTCCAGACCATCTTCAAACTCGGCTGTCGCAAAGCAACGATTGCCCGGCTGTTTTCGGCCGAAATTATGCTTATCCTGGTGGCGAGTGGCGGTTTGTGCCTGCTGGCCCTCGGCATGGTCGACAGCTATGCCGATGAGCTGGTCAGGCGGATATTTGTTGGCTGAACAAAGGGGGTAGATCGGTGGCGGCAAAGAATTTTCTGCTGGTGGTGTTTCTGGTTCTGGTGGTAGCGACTGCGGCCAATGCCGATCGCATGCAGGTCTACACCGTCAATTATCCGCTCGCCTATTTTGCCCAGCGGATCGGTGGAGATCAGGTCGAGGTGGTGTTTCGGGTGCCGGCCGAGGTCGACCCGGCTTACTGGACGCCTGATCCAGAAACCGTGCGTGCCTATCAGCGAGCCGATCTGATTCTGCTCAGTGGCGCCGGCTACGCCAAGTGGGTCAGCAAAGTCAGCCTGCCGCGCGGCAAACTGGTCGATACCTCACGTAAATTCAAATCTCGCTATATTTACGCTGCGGAAGCTCAAACTCACACCCATGGAACCCAAGGGGCGCATGCCCACGAGTCGCTAGCTTTTAC